>CAYPDM010000084.1:0-3403 GCA_964409485.1 uncultured Dehalococcoidaceae bacterium
GAACTGCTTGAGACGCAGCAACATCACCACCGTCGGCGAGCTTATCGGCAAGGGAACCAAGGAGTTGCTCAAGCTGCGGAATTTCGGTCAGAAATCCTACCAGGAAATAGAAGACCGCCTCGCCTCGATAGGTCTATCGCTAAATCCAAAAGTTGAAAACGATGATGAAGAGGCCGAAAACGAGGAAGAAGAAGAGGAAAGTCAGCCCAAGGCAAAGGCCGGAGGCAAGACAGCCGAAGACGCCGGGGCTGAAGACGCCGGCGATTTCACCGAAGATGAAAAACCCGTTATAGAAGATTCTGAACACGGAGAACCCCAGATATGAGACATAAGATAGCTGGCAGACATTTAAGCAGACCTTCCGGTCACCGGCGGGCGCTGTACCGCAACCTGGTCACGGACCTGCTGAAACATGAGAAAATCGTCACCACCGAGGCTAAAGCCAAGGAAGTACGCGGCATGGCCGAGAAGATGATTACCCTGGGCAGGAAGAGCGGACTTCAATCCTACCGCCAGGCGATTTCATTTATCATGGATAAAAAGGTGACCGAGAAGATATTTACCGAGCTGGGACCGCGGTATAAAGAACGCCCCGGCGGCTACACCCGCCTTACCAAGCTGGAACCGAGACTGGGCGACGGCGCTCCCATGGTGCAGCTGGAGCTGGTCAAGTAACGATGTATGCTCGTACTGATTGTGGAATATAACGGCTCCAGTTACCACGGCTCGCAATTGCAGGCCAACGCACCGACGATACAGGGAGAAATAGAAAAAGCATTGAAAAAGCTTACCGGAGAAAATATAAGGATTAAGGCAGCCAGCCGCACCGATGCCGGCGTACATGCCCGAGGGCAGGTAGTCAGCTTCAGGACGGACTCGGCTTTGCCTCTAAATTCTTTTATTGACGGCCTGAACCACTATCTGCCGCGGGATATAGCGGTGAAAGAAGCACGCCGGTCGGATGACTCTTTCGATGTCAGGCGCGGCGCTGTCAGCCGGGAATATAAATATTCAATACTGAACAGCCCGACACGCTCGCCGATGCGGCAGGGCTTTTCCTCCCGGGTAGAAGGCGACCTGGATATCGAGGCGATGAACCGGGCCTGTCAGGCACTGGTCGGCAGGCACGACTTTGCTTCGTTCGTTTCCAGCGCCGAGACCGCCCGCGTAAAGAGAACAATAAGAGAAGTATTTAAAGCGGAAATAACACGGGACGGGGATATGATTGTTCTGGATATGGCAGCCAATTCATTCCTGCCCCACCAGGTACGCAACACCGTCGGCTCATTGATAAAAGTCGGCCAGGGTAAAACGACGGTCGACGAGTTTTATCAAATAGTCGAAGCGAAGACTCCCGGCCTGGCCGGGCCGACCGCTCCGGCCGACGGACTGTGCCTGATGCGGGTGAACTATCCAGGTCCCTTTAATGGAGACGCACGATGAAAACCTATACCGCCAGACCGGCTGATGTTAAAAGAGAATGGCACGTGATTGACGCCGCCGATAAGACCATGGGCAGGCTATCGACACAGGTAGCCCGCCTGCTTATGGGTAAACACCGGCCCATCTACACTCCCAGCCAGGACACGGGCGACTTTGTTGTCATTATCAATGCCGATAAGGTACGCGTCACCGGCAAGAAAGCCCAGCAAAAGATGTATTACCGCCATTCCGGGTATCCCGGCGGTTTCAAGAGCATCAGCCTGGAGAAAATGATGCAGCAGCACCCGACTCGCGCCCTCGAGCATGCCGTCAAAGGGATGCTGCCCCACACGCGGCTGGGCGCACGCATGATAAAGAGGCTGCGGGTCTATGCCGGCGCGGAGCATCCGCACGCGTCGCAAATCGATAATGCTGTGAATAAGGAAGCATAGTAAGCATGAGTAAACAGAGTTATTTTTACGGGACAGGCCGCAGGAAGACGTCAGTAGCGCGGGTAAAGCTGACGGCGGGGAACGGAGCCATTATCGTAAACGGCACGCCGTACGAGGAACGGTTTCCCGCCCTGGAGCACCAGCGGGCTATTATCCAGCCGTTTATTACCACCGAAAGCACCGATAAGTATAATGCGGTCGTCAAGGTGGAAGGCGGCGGCATTACCGGCCAGAGCGGCGCCATATCTCACGGTATCTCCCGCGCCCTGGTAAGAGCCGACGAGCGCTTTAAACCGATGCTGCGCCAGAACGGCCTCCTTACGCGTGACGCCCGGGCTAAGGAGCGGAAGAAACCCGGCCTCAAGAGGGCCCGCAAGGCGCCGCAGTACACCAAGCGGTAGAATAATAAGGAAAATGAAGGATTACGAACCGGGAGCGTGGTTTATCCATGCTTCCGGTTATTTTTTTACCCCCTACCCTTTCGCCAGCTGGTCCTTGAGGTAGCTGATAACCTCCACGGGGGATGGGTCGACGCCATAAAGGATGGCCAGGTAGTAGCTGGCAAAGTCGCCCATCATCACCAGGCTCATCATCTGGCTCAAGGCACTCTTACCCTCGCCGTCCACGAACTCGTACGCCACCCCGGCGCGTTTGAGAAGCTCGCAGGTGACATCGTAACGCAGCTTGACGCGCTCGTTGAACAAAGGCGACCGCAGCAGGACGACCCTTATTTTCTGCGCCACCTCTTTGGGGAAGGGGTAACCCACCGTCGCATTGTGGTTTAGCTCCGGGAATACCTCGTAAAATCCCCAGGCCTTGCTGTTCTCGTTAATCTGGGTCTTCCAGCGATGGGCCGCTTCAGATGCGATTCCGGCGCCGTATACCACCGGCAGGCATCCGTAGAGTCGCCGGGCGAGCTGCTTGGCGGGATTGCCGGACAGCGGCGATTTTTCGTCAAGTCGCGCGGAAAGCGATTCCAGTACTTTAACCGTCTCGTCCACGTCTTTAGATTTATCTTTCACCAGGCCGAGTTTCTGCATAACGCCGAGTGTAGGCAGGAAGCTGAAACCGAGGGCGGCGCGCGGCTGGGCTTTGTAATTAATCCTGAAAACGGGTATATCATTCGCTTCCGCTATCTCCTGCAGCTTGCCGCCGGTGGTCATCGCCAGCTTTTTGGCCTTCGTTTTCAGCGCCGGCTCGAAACCGGAAAGCGTTTCTTCCGTATTGCCGGAATAACTGGAACCGATTACCAGTGTATTTGCGTCGACGAAGGCTGGCAGACCGTAGTCGCGGTGAACGATAACGGGAACGGCAGACTCCGATTGCACCAGGCTCCTGACAAGGTCGCCGCCGATAGCCGAGCCGCCCATGCCCAGGACGACTACTTTGTCGATACCGGTAAAACCCGCGGGCAGCTTGAAGTCCATGGCGGCCTGCCACGCCTGACGGCACTGCATGGGGAGTTCTTTGATGCGCTCCAGCATCCCTTCGGGGTCGTTCTCCTTGTATATTTTCACGTCGTCAAGATT
>CAYPDM010000084.1:3503-5702 GCA_964409485.1 uncultured Dehalococcoidaceae bacterium
GCTCCAGCATCCCTTCGGGGTCGTTCTCCTTGTATATTTTCACGTCGTCAAGATTGATGTTATCCATCTATCTCACCCCCTTGATTTCAGTTAGGTAACCTATCCCCCTGGCCCCCTTCCCTTATGTATTTATGAAGGGAAGGGGGAATAATGATTTCGAAGGGGCTGACGCCCCTTCGAGCTTCCCCACTTATTATATATGGGCTTTGCCCCTCTTAAACTCCCTTTTATTATACTCCGGCTATCTCCCGCCCCATCTTTAGCAGCCTGTCGACTCTCTCGGGCGAATCCGTTTCCGTATAGACGCGAAGCAGCGGCTCAGTGCCGGAGAACCTGATTAGCAGCCACGTTTTGTCCTCCAGGATAAACCGGAAACCGTCGGTCGTATCGATTTTTTCCACCCTGACATTATCGATAGACTCGGGCTTATAGTTCTTCACGCGCTCGATTATCGCCTCACGTCTTGTTTCGTCAAACTTTATGTCAACACGCCTGTAATGATGCGGCCCTACCTTACTGTAAAGGTAATCGATAAGCTCGGACGGCTTCTTGCCTGTCTTTACTATAAAGTCGAGGAAATAGAGATTGGCCAGGATGCCGTCCCGCTCGGCAACATGCCCGCGGAAGCCGTATCCCCCGCTCTCCTCCCCCCCGAAAAGCGCGTTTTCCCGCATCATCAGCGGCGCCACGTATTTAAAACCCACCGCCGTCTCGTACACCGGCACGTTATAAAGCTCGCCGAGCCGATAGGCCATGCTGGTCGTCGTCAGCGTTTTAACGATTGGGCCGCGCTCGCCCCGCACTTCCAGAAGGTAGAGACAGAGCAGGGCGAAGACCTGCAGCTGGGTAACGAAATTACCCTTCTCGTCGACGATGCCCATGCGGTCGGCATCTCCGTCGGTGGCCAGGCCGGCATCCGCCTTTTGCTCCCTGACCGCCGCCGCCAGTCCGTCAAGATGGGGAGGAATCGGCTCCGGACGTATACCGGGGAAGAGCGGGTTTCTTTCACCGTGAATCTCGGTGAACGTCGTGGTGCCTCCCCCCAGCGCCTTCGCCAGGTAGCCGGCCCCGGCGCCGTACATGGGGTCGATAACCAGCGTCAGCCCGGCGCTGCGCAGGCTGTCCAGGTCAATCAATTTTTCAACTTGTTTAAAATAGACCGGTTCAAGGTCGGTATCCAGCACCAGCCCCTGTTTTTTAGCCTCATCCAGGGGCAGCCGGCTGAATTTCCCGGCATCGTAAGACTTCGAGATAAACTCCACCATCTTCGACGTTATTTCGTCGGAGGCGCTGGAGCCGTGTTCGTTTTTAAATTTAAAGCCGTTCCAGATACCCGGATTATGGCTGGCGGTGATGATGATGGCGCCGCCGGCCTTTTTAGCCAGGACGCCATAGCTCACGACGGGGGTCGGGGTGGCTTTGGGGCAGAGGTAGACTTTTATGCCGTTGCCGGCGAGCACCTCGGCGGCGGCGGCGGCGAAGTCCTCGGAGGCAAAGCGGGTATCGTACCCGATAACCAGTCCGCGTCCGGCAAGTCCGGCCTGCTTGAGGTAATCGGCCACGCCTTGAGCGCAGTAACGGACGTTATCGAAGGTGAAATCCTCGCCGATAATAGCCCGCCAGCCGTCCGTCCCGAATCTTATGGGATTGGATTTATTAATCTACCTCACCTCCCGCTGATATTTTACATCCACCTTACACCATCCATATGGGTGGTGAGTGGCATTAGTTGTGAGGGAACACCCCCAATTTTCCTGTCTCGCCCCCTATCCCCCCGTTTATATTATCTTTTCCCACCCTGTCCGCCCTCGTATCTCCAGCGGCTTAGGCCTTAAACTCCCCCCTACTTCCCCAGACCCTCTTTCTTTAATATCTCCGCCCTGTCCGTCTTTTCCCAGGGGAGGTCGAGGTCGTCACGGCCGAAATGCCCGTAGGCGGCGGTCTGGCGGTAGATGGGGCGGCGCAGGTCGAAGTCCCGGATAATGGCCCCCGGGCGCAGGTCGAAGTGCTTATTAATCAGGTCTTTAATTGCCTGCGTTTCTATTTTTTCGGTGCCGAAGGTTTCGATGGAGACGGAAAGCGGGTGGGCCTTGCCGATGACATAAGCCACCTGTATCTCCAGTCGGTCGGCCAGTCCGGCCGCTACCACGTTCTTGGCGATGTACCGCGCCATGTAGGACGCCGAGCGGTCTACCTTGG
>CAYPDM010000085.1:0-3414 GCA_964409485.1 uncultured Dehalococcoidaceae bacterium
CCCCCGTTTTACAGTCGCTCTCTAAATATGCTATACTCATCTAAGCTGGATTAGAGAAATATCAAGTCCGCCCGGGCCGTCAGCCCTAACAAAACGGTCATCAAAAGTCCCACTAAAAAACCCCCGGATAATATCTTTTTAATCCCTTAATAAATAGACTCATCTACAAACATACCTCATTCAAATTTTTCGATACTTCCCGCAGGAAAGGAGAAAATGATGGCACAGGCAAAAACAGGCGATACTGTAAAAGTACACTATACGGGGAAACTGGACGACGGCACGATATTCGATACCTCCGCCGACCGCGAACCCCTGGAATTTACCATCGGTGAAAAACAGCTTATCCCGGACTTCGAACAGGCGGTAGCCGGCATGGAACCGGGTGAATCCAAAAGCATCCAGATAGCCTCGGAGAACGCCTACGGCCCCCACCACGAAGAAATGGTCATGGTAATTGAAAGAAAGGATGTGCCGGAGGGTTTGAATCCGCAGGTCGACCAGAGACTGCAGGTACAACAACAGAACGGTCAATCATTCGTTGTCACGGTAACAGCCGTATCGGAGGAGAGCGTTACGCTGGACGGCAACCACCCGCTGGCGGGGAAAGACCTCTCCTTTGATATCCAGCTCACGGAAATTGTCTGAAGGCAGCGTCGGCCGCCCCATAACGCACCCTCCCCCCTAACAATTTAACATAACTCAAAAAACAACCCGAAGCCGGTTCCCCCCTGTTTACGAAGGAATTGTTTCCCCTCAAAAATCGGTTGTGTGGTTGCTCACAAAACACGGTGTTTTGTCCACCTCGGCTCGTCCACGCTTGCTATGGACACCTCGTTTACTCTATAATATTATACTGAATCGGGCTGGAGCGGAGGCGAGGCGGAATGCAGATAAATGTGTCCCAGTTGCTTCAAGAAGCCATCGGCGCGACGCGGGAATACGAGGTCAACGAAGCGACTGATATTATCGGTGACGGTAAAATATTTAAGGTGCACGGTAAGTGCCATCTATTGCGTACACAGCGCAGCATACTGGTGAAATGCGCGTTAAGTACCGAAGTGGAACTCACCTGTAATCGCTGTCTGGGGCTGTTCCGTCATCCGATAAAGCTAAATTTTAATGAGGAGTTTTTACCTACTGTAGATATTATCAGCGGGGTGCCGCTACCCCAGACCGAAGAGACCGGCTCCTTCACCATTGACGAACATCACACCATCGATTTAACAGAAGCGATACGGCAATACTCGGTAATGGCTATCCCGATAAAGGCGCTCTGTAATAAAGACTGTGCCGGGCTCTGCCCGAAATGCGGAAAAAATTTAAACCAGGGGAAATGTAATTGCCCGGTACAGGAGATAGACCCCCGCTGGTCTGAATTAACAAAGCTGCAATAGAATCTGGTAAAATATAACTTAAAGAACGGAGTACTGTATGGGAGCTCTACCAAAACGAAAAAAAAGCAAGTCACGTGCCGGCAATCGGCTAAGCCATAACGCCCTGAAACCACCGGCGCTGGATATTTGTCCCCAGTGCCACAGCCCTAAAAAACCCCATCATGCCTGCCCTACCTGCGGGACCTATAACGGACGGGGAGTTATCGATATGGAAGGGAAGAAAAAACCGGCCGGTTAATTTATTCGCCAAATAATCCCGTTTAATTCCTCTGTTTCAAGCCTGTACAGGGAGTCCCTGTTGCATCTTAGAGTTACTCAAGGGGAGGGATAACAACCAAGTGACGAAAATAGCCTGGGTGTTCCCCGGCCAGGGTTCTCAATCCGTGGGTATGGGGCGTGACCTTTACGATAACGTTAAATCAGCTAAAGCTATCTTCGAACAGGCCGATGAAGCTCTGGGATTCTCCATATCAAAATTATGCTTTGAAGGCCCGGAAGATGAACTCCGCCAGACCATCAACTCCCAGCCTGCCCTGGTAACCGATGCTTTTGCCTGCCTGGAAGCCGCCCGTGAAATCAGCGGCGCCAGGTTACCCGCGCCTGATTACCTGGCCGGTCATTCCCTCGGGGAATATACGGCACTGGCGGTAGCGGGGGTTTTCGATTTCCCTGCCGCCGTACGACTCGCCCGGGAGAGAGGCCGGCTGATGCATGAAGCCGGCCAGCAACGCGCCGGTGCCATGGCCGCCATCATCGCGCTGGATGAAGCAACGCTGGCCGATGTCTGCCGGGAATCCGGTACCGTCATCGCCAATATCAACTGTCCCGGGCAAATTGTTATCAGCGGCGCCGCCGAGAATATCACCAAAGCCATGGAAACGGCTACCGCCGCCGGGGCCAGCCGGGCCATACCCTTACAGGTAAGCGGCGCTTTCCATTCCCCGCTGATGCAGCCGGCGGTCGAAGGCATGGTTAAATACCTGGACGCCACCCAATTTATCGAACCGTCCATTCCCGTTATCGCCAACTGCACCGCCGAGCCTATGACCACCGCCGAAGCGGTAAAAACGGAACTGCGGAACCAGCTGACCAGTCCCCTGCAGTGGCAGCGCACCATAGAATACATGGTTAATGAAGGGGTTTCCACCTTTATTGAGATAGGGCCGGGTAAAGTGCTGACCGGGCTCATCAGGCGTATTAACAGGGAAGTCGCCACGGTGAACATCGGCGACCTTGAAGCGGTCAAGAGTCTGGGTCAGTAAAGCTATCAGGGGGGCAGAATTATGGACCTTACGGATAGAGTGGCAATAGTTACCGGCAGCGCCAGGGGCATCGGTCGGGCTATTGCCCTGAAACTGGCCGGGGCCGGCGCCAATATCGTCGTTAATGATATCGCCGCCGCGGCGGAGGAACTTGAAAAAACAGCGGAAGAAATCAGGGCGCTGGGACGGCAGGCCATGGCGGTTACCGCCGACGTGAGCTCATCAGAAGATGTAACCCGACTCGTCGATACCGCCGCCAGCCACTTCAGTAGAATCGATATCCTGGTAAATAACGCCGGGGTTACCCGCGACCAGCTGATAATGCGCATGTCCGACGAGGAATGGGATACCGTGCTTAATATCGACCTTAAGAGCGCCTTCCTCTGCACCCGCGCGGTGCTGCGCCACATGCTCCGGCAGCGCTGGGGCAGAATTATCAGCATTGCCAGCGTTGTCGGCATTATCGGCAACGCCGGCCAGGCGAACTACGCTTCCGCCAAGGCGGGTATCATCGGCCTGACCAAGTCCATCGCCAAGGAGGTCGGCTCCAGAGGCATCACCGCCAACGCCATCGCTCCCGGATTTATAGAAAGCAGGATGACGGAGCAACTCGACGAAAAGCAGCGTCAGGCGCTTCAGGAGCGTATTCCACTGGGCAGCATCGGCACCCCGCAGGACGTGGCCGAGGCCGTGGCTTTCCTGGCCTCTGAAGAAGCAAGGTATATCACCGGGCAGGTCCTGAACGTGGACGGGGG
>CAYPDM010000085.1:3514-5689 GCA_964409485.1 uncultured Dehalococcoidaceae bacterium
AACGTGGACGGGGGGATGGCCGGGGGTTAGATTGTTTCCTGCTTCTTCTCCGGCATATCAATCTTGATGCCGTAGCGCCGCGTCCGCCATTCCTTCAGGCAATGGAGCACTTCCCCATCGGTAATGTCATGCCAGTACCGGTAGTAGTCCGATACATAGAACGGAGATTCTGTGCCGACGGCGCAGGTCACCACCTTATCGGCGACCCCGCGTATTTCCTCCACCACGTGTTCCGGCCCCACCGGCACGGCGGCAATTATCCCCTCCGGCTTGCGGTGGCGGAGCGACTCTATAGCCGCCCTCATGGTATAGCCCGAAGCCAGACCGTCATCGACGATTATCACCGTACGGCCGGTGATGGAGAGCGGCGGCCTTTCTCCGTGATAAAGCAGGCTCCGGCTGCGGATGTCCGCCCTGACCTGCCCCACCTGATAATTAATCTGCTGGCGCGTTAGACCCGCCTGCCTGACGACTTCCTCGTTGAGAATCATAGTGCCGTCATCGGTCACGGAACCGAAACCGCCTTCCGGACTTAGAGGCAGTGGAATCTTGCGGGAAATAACGAGGTCGAGGTCGGCATTCAGCGACAGGGCGACGCTCAATGCCACGGCGACACCGCCGTTGGGGATGCCCAGCACCATCACCTGTTTCCCGGTATATCCGGTAAGTTTTTCAGCGAGCTTGCGTCCGGCGTCATAGCGGTTCTCAAAGACAGGCTCGACAGCAGAATGGCGCATTGAACTGTCCTCCGTTCTACCCGTAAAATTATTCTATCAGCTTGAACTCGTTTACGTCCACCAGGCCGAGGTCGGTCAATCGCAGCTCCGGGATTACCGGCAGCGCCAGGAAAGACAACGCGGCAAACGGCGCCTGAAGGGTCGCGCCCAGCTCTTGAGCCGCCTGCTCCAGCCTTTCCAGTCCGGCGACCACCGTCTCCAGCGGTTCGTCGGAGAGCAGACCGGCAATGGGCGTGGCGATACTGCCTATCACCTTCCCTCCCGCCGCCACTGCCTGCCCGCCCCGTAAACGCTCTATTTCCCTGACGGCGGTTAATATATCTTCGTCATTCGTGCCGACGACGACGATGTTGTGTGAATCATGGGCGGTGGAGGAGGCTAAAGCTCCGTTTTTAAGGCCGAAGCCCGTTACCAGCCCGATGCCGATATTACCCGTAGCCCGATGTCTTTCCACCACCACGGCTTTCAGAATGTCCCGCCCGGTATCAGGCACAACCAGCCCGTCTTTAACGCTGACCTTCATCTGCTTCTTTCTGGTAATTATCTGGCCGGGGACAACCTCGATTACCGGCAGGCTCTTACCGGAAGCTTTAAGTCGCAGTTTTTCCAGGCCAAACGGCTTGATATTTACCGTATCTCTCAACCTGCCGCCTTCCGGCTGATAAGAAGGAAACAGCGCCTTCCCTCCCCGGGCCACCGCCCTGCCGCGGTAGTAGACCGTCTCGACATTTAATTCATGTAAATCATCGAGCACGACGAGATTGGCGAAATAGCCCGGGGCCACCGCCCCCAGCCCGTCCAGTCGGAAATACCCGGCGGCGTTAATGGTGGCCAGCTGGATAGCCCTTACCGGCTCCAGCCCCAGACGGATGGCCTTGCGCACCACGGCATCGATATCGCCGTCACGGAGGATATCAACACCGTGACGGTCATCGACCACGAAGAGGCACCGGCTGTAAGTCTTATCGGTAACCAGGGGCAGCAAGGCCTCCAGGTTCTTCTCCGTGGAACCCTCCCTTATCATGACGTACATGCCCCGCCGCAGCTTCTCCTCCGCCTCGGCCAGCGTCACCGACTCATGGTCGGAATAAATGCCGGCGCCGATATAAGCGTTAAGGTCTTTACCGGAAACACCCGGGGCATGGCCGTCGACTATTTTGCCCCGCGCCGACTTTATTTTCTTCAACATGGATTCGTCGCCGAAGATTACACTGGGATAGTTCATCACCTCGCCCAGACCGATACATTCCTTTAACCGTAAAATCCGCCGTATATCCTCCGGACCGAGCGCGGCCCCGGAGGTCTCTAGGTGAGTAGCCGGTACGCAGGACGGGGCCATCAGGAAAAGGTCCAGCGGTAAATGCCGGGCGCAGTCCAGCACGTACTTTATACCGTCCATGCCGCAGACATTGGCGATTTCATGGAGGTCGGTGACTAT
>CAYPDM010000086.1:0-5474 GCA_964409485.1 uncultured Dehalococcoidaceae bacterium
GCGGCACCGCTACCGGACTGGCAACAACCATTTCCATGTTCGGGGCATTTGCTGGTCCACCCCTCGGCAATGCCCTGGAATCCATCGCCCCGGGGCTTCCCTTTATATTCTGGGGAGTGCTGGCTGCCCTGGCACTTCCGCTGATATTCATGTTAGAAAGCAGAACCAGCAGAGTACCGCTATCCCAGAAATAGTCCGGTCTATCGCTTCGCCATCACGAACCTGCGCGATAACTTCATGAAAAGCAGGCCGATGACCACCAGCGGAACGGCGTAGAGGGCCACCTGGAATATGCCCATGGAAGGGTCGCCGGCGGACAGCCGCGTGATGAGACCGAACGGCGACGGGTTGAGGAAATAGCTGCCCCCTACCAGGGCTACCAGCACGATGGAATAGACGAACTGGGTACGTTCCCTGTCCTTGAAACACAGCGCCATGACGGCAGTAATTACGGATATCGCCGCGGCGATGATGATACCCAGCAGTATTACCAGGCCCGCGTTCTGGATGACGATGCTGTTAAGCCGCAGGAGGCCCACCCACATTACCACCTGCACCGCCGCCGTGACAACCGCCGCGGTTATCTTGGAAGCTATCACCTGCCCCAGCGACACCGGCGCCGATGCCAGCGTATCGAATGTCTTGTTTTCGAACTCCTCGGAAACGGTATCTATGACGATACTGCCGGCGATAAGGGCGGGGAAAAGCATCAATATGGGAACGATAAGGGAATAAAGGAACTCGTAGGTGGTATGGGGCTTGCCGCCGGCGGAGGTATAGTTAAGGTCTACGCCCTGCGACTCCCGCAGGAAGTTCTCATACCTTTTCAGCGGCTCGTCCAGCACCATGAAAATCACCGTCTTCTTGGTATCCAGCTCCGGCATAATAAGCTGCATGTCAACGATCCCGTTCCGGCTTTCCGGCACCACCATAATCGTATCAATGCGTCCCCGCTTAAAGCTTGCTTCGGCAGTTGTCATATCGGGGAATATGGTTAATCGGACGTTGCCCTCGTCAAGGTAGTTCAGCAACGATCCAACGTCCTCTTCGGGGGCGACTATACCTGCCCGTATATGCACGCGGGTGCTATCGCCGATGGATGACGGGTCGTAAAAAGCCATGATGCCCACCAGAATTATCGATGAGAACGAGGCGATGAAGAACTGGACGATGATGGCAAACATAATCGTCTTCTCTCTCGTTATCGACCGCAGTTCCCTCTTCAGCAGTGCGAGAAATCCCCTCATAGCATCGCCCCCATCACGTAAATGTTATAGACGGCGTGAATCACGCTGCCGAGGGCAACCGCCACTAGATAGAACCGGGTGCCGAAACGGGCCGTGAACAGGCACACTACCGAGGTCGAGACCACGTGCAGGGCCAGCGGCAGCAGAAACCACCCGCCCCCCATCAGCGCCTGAACGAACATTGAGTCGGACACGACGCTCATGGCCATGAGCAGCAGCAGCTTTTCCGCCAGCATGAACCCCAGCGCCGATAGCGCCGCGAGTTTAAATACGTCCCTTTTTCTCTGGAGGGCGTTATTCTGGAGCAGTATCACCACCCCCGCCGACTTTGCCAGTTCCTCCACCACGACGGACACGATAAGCATGAATCCCATCATGAACGGCAGCGGCAGGTTGGTCACGAAGACGATGGATGCCAGCTCCACCATGAACACCAGCGGCACCAGGCTCATACCCATGAACAGCACGGACAGGTTCAGGTGGGCGCGGTCGAGCGTCAGGTAGATGGCCTCGGCAATCTTACTGTGTAGCGGGCGGAATCCCATGAGGTACTCTTCGTTGAAGACGCGCGTCCCGACGAACATCGTCTGCCCGAAAACGAGCAGCAGCGGGGTCGTCGCCAGGAAATACTGGGACACGGTAAAAGTCTCGCCGCGGTACATCGTCACCGCCAGCGTCAGCGGCGAGATATAGCTTAAATCGTTCACGCCGGTAAACATCGCCGGGCCTACCAGATAAACGGTAACCACCGAAAGCGCCAGCACCGAGAAAAACGTCTGGTCTTTGAAAGTGCGGTAAGTCAGGGCCACCATGAGGTAAATGGAAAAGATAAAGAGCATCACCGGAATAAAGATAGCCAGTCCGAGCAGGATATTACCCTTCAAGACAATCGTCACGCCGATAATCACGATGATTGAATACGCCAGGTACGGTAGCATCTTGCCCATGATGACCTGAAGGCGGGTCACCGGTGCCGAGAGCAGGACAATCAGCTTGCGGCTGACCTTCTCCTCCGTAAAGCTGCTGGTGAAAAACAGGCTGATAAAGAACACCGGCACCACGTAAAGGAAGGTGATAATCACCTGCGCCAGCGGTATCGGCGGGTTCATCAGCGAAGGGATGATAATATCGTTTTCGGAAACAAACTCCGCCTTAAACTCCGGGAGCTGGTTGTTCTTCGCAAATTCGGCCAGCTGCCGGCGGACGGCATCGTCGGTAGCGGCGGGGACAGCGGGCAGCGGTTCGGGAAGGGCTACCGGCGAGGCGGCGGCGATATTACGCTCCGGCGCAGCTGCCGGATAGTCCGGTGCTTCCACCGGGGGTGTTGACACCGGGTCTTTATCGGCTGTAGCCGCCGTTTCGGGGATTTCCGCTGTATCCGGGGCAGGCGCCGCGGACTCCGGGTCTTCGTCTTCCGTATCAATATAGCTGACCTCAATCCGCAGAGGGAAAGCCCGGTCTATCTCATACTCGTCGGCCACACGGAGCAGCTCCTGCTTTTCCAGGTATTGCTGTAAAGCCCCGGCGGCGTATTCCGAGCGTTCGGTGTGACTGCTGACGATATCATTCCCGTCCAGATACAGGTCGATTGTGCCCCGCTCCAGTAACTCGTAGCCAGTCTCGCGTTCCAGTTCGGCAATGTTAAACCGGCTGTCCGCGATGAAAGGAGCGCCGGCGGACACGCCCACATTGTATAAGCCCTTGCTTATTACCAGGTCCTGATGGTAAATTACATAAGAGCAGACGATTGTCAGGGCGAGAATTGCCAGCACGATAATTCTCGATTTACCGCTGAATCTGGCTCTAAGACGGGTGATTTCCCGCCGGGACATCGTCAGTATATTTCTCATAGGATAAAGAAAGGTCAACGGGCTGTAAAAATGACCGATATCATAAAATTGGACTCTGTTACCAAGATATACAAGAACTTCACTGCGGTAAAGGGGGTTAACCTGCAAATCAGGGAGGGGGAAATACTGGGTATCATCGGTCATAACGGTGCCGGCAAGACGACCACGCTCAAGATGATAGTCGGCCTCCTGGCGCCCACCACCGGCACCATCACCGTCATGGGACAGGACATCACCCGGGAAAGCACCCGGGTAAAGCAGCACATCGGCTACCTGCCCGAGGAAAGCCCCCTCTACGAGAACATGACCGTCAAGATGTACCTGGAATTCTTCGGGGAGCTTTATAAAATCCCCAAGAAGACCGTTTCCGGCAAGATAGAATCCCTGCTTAATTCTTTAAAGCTCGAGGAGAGGGACAAGTACACGGGCGACCTTTCCAAGGGGATGAAAAGGAAGGTGGCCATCGCCCGCACCCTGCTGCACGAACCATCCATCCTCATACTGGACGAGCCGAACTCCGGTCTCGACCCGCTTACGTCCTTCTTCATCATCGACTACCTCAAGAAGCTGAACAAAGAGGGCAAGACCATCGTGCTAAGCGCGCATAACCTTTTTCACATCGAGTATATCTGCGACCGCGTGGCTATCATGAAAAACGGGGAAATATACATCTGCGATACCATCGGGGCCATCCGGGAAAAACTCGGCAAGCGCGAATACGAGGTTATTTTCAAGGCGGATGAGAAACTCGACTACGAAAAGCAGGGAGATAATTACGTTTTCACCACGTCCGATGTTGCCCGCATCGCTTCCCTGCTGCACGATATCTCGGAGAACGACTGGGCGTTAATCGACCTCTCGGTAAGACAGTCGGCGCTGGAAGACATGTACGTCAAGCTCATGGACGACGGCTCCGCTTTATAACCAGGATTGACCGTATCACAGCTTTATTGCCTCAGGTTACCCATTTTCCCATGACGTTCGTTTTGATTGAATTGTGACGATTGTACTATTGTTTGTGACGCCCCTGTGATTTAGACTAATTAAACTATAACTGATTATTTTACGGCCATGATATATAATCAGGCGGTCAACGCAGACAAGACGAATAATAAGCTGAAGTTCAACCACTGCCCCAAGTGCAGCCGCAAGGGGCTTTACCACGTTCACCGGCAGTATCCCCGCTGCCACTATTGCGGGCTTTACCGAATATCGATACCGGGGCAGGACTTCTAGTCTCGTAGGGCGGGATGTAATGAAACTGGTAAAAGACCTGCTGGCTTTCCTTTACAGCCTTATCGACGTGGTGGCTTACCGGATTGTCTTCCGCTAGATACCGGGCTCTTACTCGTCAGCGAGTGCCCCCCTCCAGGGGTAAAATACAAGAAAGAGCACGATGAAGATAACCCACAGGATAATGGCTGGCAAGACCTGCATGAAGTCGATATAGTCCTTGATGGACGAATAACCCAGTAAAACCGCCGAAAGACCTGCCATGGTTATGGAAAACTTTACCCAGATTATGTTCCGAAGCAAGTCCCGCGCGGCCACGAGAATCCAGATACCGGAAACAAGGGAAAAAACGCTGACCGACATCGCCAGGTAGATGATGCTGTCATTGACTTCTTCCACTCCGAACATCCCGCTTACCTGTTCGGGAAGAATGATACCAACCAGCCCCATCAGGAGCAATACCACCCCGTAAACAATCAGCACTACTTTTAAGACCGTTGACATTACTCACCCCCTTATAGAATTCAGGTTGCGTACAGATTATCGGCTCAAGAATATCACATTACTGCTGATAAATAAAAAACCCTCTAATCATTCTAATTTTCTGCGATAATTTTTACCAGCACATGGCGGTTTCTCGGCCCGTCGAACTCACAGAAGAAGATGCCCTGCCAAGTCCCCAGCACCAGCCTCCCATCCTCGATGAACAGCGTCTCGGAGTCGCCGATAATCGTTGCCTTGATATGCGCCGGGGAGTTACCCTCCAGGTGACGGTAGTCCCGGCTCTCCGGCACCATCTTATCGAGCTGCGCCGCAATATCCTCGACGACGCTGGGGTCGGCGTGCTCGTTGACCACGACCCCGGCGGTGGTATGCGGCACGAAAACATGGCAGGCGCCTTTCCTGACTCCACTCCCACCGACGATATCCCTGACTTTCGCCGTAATTTCCTGGAATTCCACCTTAGAGGAAGTAGTTATGTCTACTTTATGAATCAAAGCCCTCTCCCACTATTTTTCTCTATGGCTTTGCCCTAAAAGTATCATTTTGAATGTCACCCTGAGCGTAGCGAAGGGTCTCGTTCTCGCGAAAGGATGAGATTCTTCAGTCACTCCGCTCCTTCAGAATGACATTTGGGGCAAAG
>CAYPDM010000087.1:0-2855 GCA_964409485.1 uncultured Dehalococcoidaceae bacterium
GCCGCCTGGGCGACGCCCACTCCCTGCACGGCCACGCTCAACCTCTCCACGCTTATCGCCTCCAGCAGGATATCGAAGCCCCGCCCTTCTTCACCGATTACATTTTCCTCCGGCACGTAAACATCGTCGAGATAGACGACCGAGGTGCCGAGTCCCCGGAGTCCCATGGTCTCGCAGGGCTCGCGGAGGGTAAATCCATCCGAGGAAGAATCGACGATGAAGGCGTTCAGTCCCTCCTCCTTTTCCCTCCGGGCGAAGAGGAGCACCACGTTCAGCGCCGGCGCCAGCGCCATAAACTGCTTCTGTCCGCTGATGATAAAGCCTTTGCCGCTGCGGCGGGCCGTAGTGGTAATCATCCGCGGGTCGGAGCCGGTATCGGCCTCGGTAAAGCCGATGCCCCCCAGCCATTCGCCGCTGGCAAGAGGCGTCAGCAGGCGTTTTTTCTGTTCTTCGGTCCCAAACCGGAAAATCCCCTCTTCCGGGACGGTATTGACCGACATTATAGCGCCGACGGTCATCGAGGCCCGACAAAGCTGCTCCAGAACCAGGACAAAGCTGACATAGCCTGCGCCGCTGCCGCCGTACTCGGCGGGATACGGCAGACCTCGAAAGCCGCGTTTGCCTATCTCCCGGGCAAGGTCGACGGGGAACTCGCCGGTGCGGTCTATCTCCGCCGCCTTCGGCAGCACTTCTTTAGTCGCAAAGTCCGCGGCCAGACTCTGCAGCATCTTTTCCTGTTCGTTCAGATTAAAATCCATTTTATTTCTCCGTAAATCTCATCCCAGAAGCCGGATATCCAGGCACATGACCAGGAATATCGCCCCCAGATAGGGAAAGGCCGATAAGCGGTACAGCCTCCAGGAATCTTTCGACGCGTGGGAAATGACCAGCCGGGAAACGGCATAGACCATGACGAGTCCCAGGACATTGGCCAGTGCCAGATACAGCCAGCTAAATCCGCCGACGTAGTAAAGGCCGATGGAAGCCGCGTATAAAACCAGCGAAAAAACCAGTAAAATTTTAACAGATTCCCTGGCTTCCAGGTTGATGGGGAAGTAGTTCAGTCCTGCCTGCCGGTAGTCATCACGGTGGGCGATATTGACACTCCAGACATGCAGCGGCAGCCAGGCGGCAATCATCACGCAGAGCAGCAGCAGCTCCCATTCCAAAGTCTGCCTTATCGCCAGCCACCCCATGAGAATCGGCGCGCAGCTGGCGAGTACCCCTTGAGGATAAACGCAGGTCACCTTCTTTCGCCAGGTGGCGGCCACCAGCGTGCCGAAGGCATCGGCCAGAAAAACAAAGGGGTGCAAATACCAAGCCAGTGCCAGGCCGATAAGAATCAGGCCGATAACTAAAGGCAGCACCTTCCGGTGGGGATAGATAATCCTTGAAGGCAGCACCCGCAAACAGGTGCGCTGCATACGAACATCAATATTGCGGTCCAGATAGTTGGTCAATCCATTGGCGCCGGCGGAGGCTATCAGGACGGCCGCCAGGACAAGGGCAAGACGTGGTGTTAGCTGTCCCTGACCGGCGATTATCGCCGTACAGAGTCCGATAAAGGCCAGCAGCACGCTCGGCAGAGGTTTTAGAACCTCGATATAGTTGACCACCCTGCCGATTGACGTGCTTCTTCTACGCGACAGGTCTGCTTTTTTACCGTCCCTTACAACTACCTGCGAATAATCTGTTACCATAAATACACTCCAATTATACACAATATGCTTTATACAGGCTAGGACGGTAATCTGCCTGACCCTGCCTGTGTTTACTATTCGGTGGGTATTGTATTAATATAGGGGCAGTGAAAGCAGAACTGAAGAAATTACTGGCAGAAAAACAGAAACGGTATATTAATGACCCCGACCGCGTGCCTTCGGCGGTATTAATCCCCATCTATAAAAACGAGGGAGAGTACCATATCGTCTTTATCAGGCGGACGGATACGGTTAAAACACACAAAGGCCAGATATCCTTCCCGGGTGGAACACGTGAAGCCAGCGATGCGACACTGCTGGATACCGCCATCAGGGAGAGCGGTGAGGAGGTAGGCCTGCTCTCCGAGGATATCGAGGTCCTGGGCGAACTTGACGACGAGGTAACGACAACGTCCAACTACGTGGTCACCCCTTTTGTCGCTATTATACCCTGTCCCTACTCGTTCGTTATCAATAAAGGCGAGGTTGATGAAATTATAAAAGTGCCCGTGGCAGCGCTCATGGACAGTGATTGCCTCAAACCCGATATCGAGTTTCTCAACGGCAGGGAAATCGTTTCTTATACATACAACTACAATGGCAATGTAATCTGGGGCGCCACCGCCCGGATACTGAACAAGCTGCTGGGAATAATCGGGCATATTCCGGCGGATGATTAAAGGGCAAACCGTGTATCAGGTGGTGAAAGGCTGAAAGGTACCGGGCATTTCTAGCCGGCGACCAGGACGCATTCCTTGAAAAGGATATTCTTACCGTAGCCGTCGTACTTACCCTGCATCGTTACCGTCTGCCCCTCTTTAAGTCGGTTCATCGGGCTCATGGCCTCTTTCTCGAAAGAACAGCGGACGCTCCATACCATCTTTTTCTGTGAGCCGGTAAGAATAATATAGCGAACGTCGATATGGTCACGGATAAATATTTTACTCACCGTACCGGTTACCGATAGCGTTTTGCCTGATAATTTGGTGTGCGTCCCCACCATATTCCCCCGGTAAAGCTCATCCAGCTGGTCGACGCTTATCTCCATTCCTTCCGTGACGTTCTCCAGCTTCGGCGCTTCCGCTGCTACAGTTTCTGGTTCCGGTTCGGGTTCAGGCGCCGGTTCAGGCGCCGGTTCAGGTTCAGGCTCCGGCT
>CAYPDM010000087.1:2955-5445 GCA_964409485.1 uncultured Dehalococcoidaceae bacterium
GGGGATACCGACCGCCAGGCGGAACTCTTTTCCTCTTGAATCTCCCGGTAAGTTTTATCTATCTTCTTATAAGCCTTCGACATAAGCGGATACCCGCACCACTGGCAAACCCAGTCCTCGGTTCGCATAGTCTGTCGGCCGCAATTAGGACAAGCTGGCATGTTTTTCCTCACCCATAGATTACACATGATAGCGGCATCTTGTCAACTGGTAAAATAGTACTGGAAAGAAAGTCATTTCCAGCGTAATCCGCGCGTAAGATTACCGACAATCGTTGATATAGTTAACATTCCTGTATTAACTTTTCTTATTATATATTGACAATTTACCTGAAAAGTTTTATAATATAACCAGGATTATTATGGGGTATGTTTATGGCAGGTAAAAATTATTACGACCTGCTGGACGTCAAGAAGAGCGCCAGCGATAAAGAAATAAAGCAGGCTTACCGCCGTCTGGCGCGCAAGTATCACCCGGACGTAAACTCGGGCGATAAGTCCGCCGAGGCGAAGTTCAAGGAGATAAACGCCGCTTATGAAGTACTTTCGGACAAAGATAAACGGAAGAAGTACGATAAATACGGCGATAAATGGCAGTACGCCGACCAGTTTGAACAGGCCGAGCGGCAGCAGGCGCAGCACCGGCAGTATTCACCGGGTGGCGGCGAAAGCTTCCGTTTCGGGGGGGATATCGGCGGGCTGGACAGTATCTTCAACGAGTTATTCGGAGGCGGGCGCAGTCGCAGTTTTCACCGCCGCTCGCAGCCGGGGCGCGGCCACGACCTGGAATCGCCAATCGAAGTAACGCTGGAGGAAGCCTGCAGCGGCACCAAACGCACCATCAGCCTCCAGATGGAGGAGCCGTGCCCGGTGTGTAAAGGTAGCGGGATGATTCAAAACCTGCCCTGCTCGACATGCCGCGGCGCCGGCGTAACGCCCAATATCAAACGACTCGAAGTAAAGATCCCGGCGGGTGTGGCCACCGGCTCGCGGATACGCATCGCCGGCAAGGGACAGCCGAGTTATAGCGGCGGCACCAGCGGCGACCTTTATCTGAAGATAACGGTAAGACCGCACGCGAAATTCGAACGCCGCGGCGATAATCTGCATGTCGATGTGCCGGTGCCCCTGGTTACAGCTATTCTGGGCGGCGAAGTCCAAGTGCCGACACCAAAGGGCAAACTGGCATTGAAGATACCGCCGGAAACCCAGAACGGGCGCGTCTTCCGCCTCTCCGGACAGGGTATGCCCCACCTCGGCAAGTCCGCGAAGGGCGACCTTATAGCAAAAGTCAGTATTGTCCTGCCTACGGGACTATCTGACAAAGAAAAAGATATATTCAGGCAATTGAGTGAGATGCGACCGGCCTGATGGTAAGGTGAGGTGACCATGAACAGAGACGAATACGATACCGAGCCCCGCTACGTGATAAGCGTGGCGGCCAGAATGCTGGAGGTGCGGACCCATACCCTGCGCTACTACGAAAGGGTCGGCATCATCGAGCCGAGACGCTCCCGGGGAAACGTACGTTTATATTCGGACAGGGATATAGCCGTTCTCCAGAGAGTCAAGACCCTGGTGGACGACTTGGGTATCAACCTGCCGGGAGTGGAGGTTGTCCTGCGCATGATAGAGCGCGTGGGGGAACTGCAAAACGAGCTGGAACAGGCCCGGCAGGAGATTAATGAATTGCGGGGAGGTAAATAAAAATGAAGCAGCAGGACAGGTTCACCGAACAGGCACAGGAAGCCATACAGACGTCCCAGCAAATGGCCATGCAGTACAAGCATAGCCAGTGGGACGTGGAACATATCTTACTGGCCCTGCTTATTCAGCAGCAGGGGCTGGTGGGCGAAATACTGAAGGAACTTAAAGTAAATATAGAAGCAATAAGAAACAAGGTAGAAGAAGGCCTGGAAGGGACACCGAAAGTAGCGTACCAGACGGGGCAGATTTACGCCACACCGCGTATCGCCCATCTCATGCAGAAGGCCGACGAAGAAGCCCAGAGACTCAAGGACGATTTTATCAGCACCGAGCACCTGCTTATTGCTATAGTCGGCGATACCAAGGGCGAAGCCGCCAACATCCTTCACAACGGCGGGATTACCCAGGAGAAGGTGTACGATGCTCTCAAGAAGGTGCGCGGCGGACACCGCGTCGATGACACCCGGGCTGAAAGTAAATACCGCTCCCTCCAGAAGTACGGCCGCGACCTTACCGAGATGGCCCGCGAGGACAGGCTCGACCCGGTTATCGGCCGCGACGAGGAAATCAAGCGCGTCATGCAGATACTGACACGGCGCACCAAGAACAACCCGGTAATCGTCGGCGACGCCGGCGTGGGCAAGACGGCCATCGCCGAAGGGCTGGCCCAGAAGATAGCCGCCGATGACGTGCCCGATTCCCTCAAAGGGCGGAAAGTAATCGCCCTGGACATGGGGGCGCTGGTGGCCGGCAGCAAGTTCCGCGGCGAGTTCGAGGAAAGGCT
>CAYPDM010000088.1:0-5378 GCA_964409485.1 uncultured Dehalococcoidaceae bacterium
CAAGTGGGGAAGGGGGGACTCGAACCCCCACGCATCGCTGCACCAGATCCTAAGTCTGGCCCGTCTGCCAGTTCCGGCACTTCCCCGCGGTTGTTCTTCCGTACTATAGCATTTTACTATTTTTGCCTCAAGTCATCTGCCGCATATAATACCTGCGCGTATCCTCAATAAACGTACCTAATAGAACCTGAAAAAATAAAGATTCGCCGCCTCTTGCAAAGGCTGTAATTCTCTGATATTATTTGCATACATAGAAACTCTAAGTAAAATCTGCATGAGAGGTGATTCACGTGGTACCAAGACGTGATCTGGTAAAAGGCAGCTCCAACTCACTGCTCCTTAGCCTGATTGAACAGCAGCCGATGTACGGCTATCAGATTGTCAAGGAACTGGCGGCCCGGAGCCAGGGCTATTTCAGGTTTAAAGAGGGAACGCTCTATCCCGCCCTCCACCGCCTGGAAAAATCCGGGCTGATTACGGGCAGGTGGCAGATACTGCCGAACGGACGGCAGCGGCGGTACTATTACATTACCTCCAAGGGTCAGGCCAAACTGGCCCTGGAGAAGTCTCAGTGGCACGACTTCCTGACAGCCGTAAAGTTAATTCTCCAGCCGGGGCCTTCCAGTTCGTAGAGGTTCAATCAATGACACTAGAATTGACTCAATATCTAGAGAGTATTAAGCACGACGCCAGGCTCGAAAATGCCGTCGAGACGGACGTTATGAGCGAGCTCGAAGCGCATATCGAAGACAAGGTGCACGAGCTCACCGAGTCCGGCCTTTCCGAGAAAGAGGCGCTGGAAACCTGCCTGGGGGAAATGGGCGGCACCAGACTGGTAGCCCGCCAGATATACGAAGCCTACAGCCAGGGCAGCTGGAAGCTGGCTCTGCTGACTTCCCTGCCCCACCTCCTTTTCGGCTTGCTGTTTGTTCTTAACTGGTGGCAGTATCCCGGCTGGCTGTCTCTAGTGCTGTTGCTTACCCTCGCCACGACCGTCTACGCCTGGTGGCACGGCAAACCGACCTGGGCCTTTTCCTGGCTGGGATATACCCTGCTGCCGGTACTGGCGGTGGGGCTTATACTGCCCTACCTCCCCAGAGTATGGTCTTTCCTGGCGCTGCTTATTTACTTCCCGACGGCGTTATGGTGGCTCTTCCACATCATCGTTCAGACTAACAAGCGGGACTGGCTATTTAGCTCCCTGATGCTGCTCCCCCTGCCGGTTATCATCGGCTGGTTTCTTGCCATTTCATCTTCCGGGAGATTTACGGAATACAGCCTGCAGCTTCTGGACTACTTCGCTCCCTGGATAGGATTGAGTTTCATAGTCCTGGCGCTTACCATCGCGGCATTCATCCGTTTACGACAGCGCTGGTTAAGAGTCGGGCTGCTGGCCACATCCGGATTGCTGACAGTCACGTTGATAGTGCACTACACGATAGGACGGCTCAATACATTCACTTTCTTCGGGCTGATTCTGGTAATGTGGGGAGTGCTCCTGGTGCCCGCCCTGCTGGAACACTATCTCAAGAGCGGTCGGAAAATAACCCTGCGGCGCAGGCATACCGCCGACTCTACTGCGCAATAAACAGCTGGATAATAACGTCCGGGAGGTATTCAACGAAGAAAGTAACTATCGTCACGGATAGCATTTCCTGCCTCACCAGCGAACTGGTCGACGAGTATGATATCGGTATTATTCCCATCAACTTTTACGCCGGCGGCAATCTCTATAAGGACTGGGTGGATATTACACCCAGCGAAGCATATAAATTATTCCTGGACGACCCCGAATCGTTCAAGAGTTCGGCGGCTTCGCCGGAGGAGTGTCTCCAGATATTTCGCAGCGCCAGCCAAAAAGCGGAGAATATATTATGCGTCACTGTTTCGGCCAAGCTAAGCATGATGCATCACGCTGCCTGCGAAGCTAAAGAACTAGCCAGGAACGAACTATCTGAAACTCATATCGAGGTAATGGACTCATACACGGCAACTCCCTCCGAAGGCATGGTAGCCCTGGCCGCCGCCCGGGCCGCCGCCGAAAATAAAGACCTGGCAGAAGTCGTCCGTTCCGCCGAGGAGATAAGGGATAAGGTCAGTACCATCATTTTTCTGGACACCATCAAACACGTTTACCGCTCCGGGCGAATCCCCAAGGTAGCCTCCCAAATAGGCTCGGTGCTCAACATCAAGCCGCTGCTTACGGTTTCCAAACTGGTACGCTTTACCGGGGTAGTTAGGAACAGGAAACACGGCATCGACCGCATGCTTCAGATGATGAGAGATAAAGTGGGTGACAGTCCGATTCACGCTTCCGTGACTCATGCTTACGCCCTTGAAGAAGCTGAAAAATTGAAGGAACGCGTCGCCGCCGAGTTCAACTGCGTCGAGCTGTGGCTATCGGAATTCAGTCCGGTCATGGGTTATGCCTGCGGTACGGGTACGGTGGGTGTAGCCTTTTATCCGGAGGGCTAGAAGGAGAGATATATCATTTTAAATATAGCCATCGCCGTAATTACAGGCTATTTGCTGGGTTCCATACCCTTCGCTTACATCGTCGCCCGCTTAAGAAGGGGCATCGATATCCGGGATGTCGGCGGCGGCAATGTCGGCGCCTTAAATACCTGGCGCCAGATAGGCCCCGTGTTCGGTTTGAGCGTCCTGGCTCTGGATATCATCAAGGGCGTCCTGGCTGTGCTTATCGCCCGCTGGCTCGGCCTCACGGTCGCCTGGGTATGCGTCGCCGGCTTTGCGGCGGTAATCGGGCACAACTGGCCCGTCTTCATCAAGTTCAGGGGAGGCAAGGGGGCGGCCACCGTACTGGGTGTGCTGGTAGCGCTTACCCCCGTAGAACTGCTTATCGGCGCCGCCATAGTAATAGCGCTCATCGGGGTTACCAGAAATGTCAGACTGGCCCTTTTCGCCCTGGTCCTCGTGCCGCTGCTGCAATGGCTTTTTGATAAAGACTTTACTTACATCGCCTGCACCCTGGCCCTCCTGCTGTTTATCGGTCTCCGGACTTTGTTCGACCTCAAGCGTGAGCTGGCGAAATCGGACGTGAAAAAGAACCTTATCATGGATAAAGAATATACGCCCTGGCAGACCAGGAAAAACGCTTAGAAGCTGTATTATGAAGAAAGTAGCCATCGTTACCGATACAACCGCCTGTGTCCCCCGGGAACAGGTAGACCGGTACGATATCGAAGTAATACCGGTGCAGCTAATCGTGGGAGATAAGACCTACCGCGACGGGATAGACATAACCCCCACCGAGTTCTACTCCATGCTGCGGCAATCTAAAAATTTACCCACCACCTCCAGTTCATCTCCCGAACCTTACCTGGAGGCTTACCGGCGCGCCAGCAAAAGAGCGGAGAGCATCCTCTGTATTACCGAGCCGGCCAGGTTCAGCGCCATGTACGATTCGGCGCTGGTGGCCAGGACCACGGCGGCAGGCGCTCTCCGTAATGTGGCTATCGATGTTATGGAATGTACCACCGCCGCCGCCGGACAGGGGCTGGTGGCTCTGGCCGCCGCCCGGGCCGCCTCGCTGGATAAACCCCTGGAAGAGGTCAAGAAAGCCGCCGATAGTGTAAGTTCAAAGGTAAATTTATACGCCACCCTTGACACTCTCACCTACCTGGTTAGAAGCGGCCGCGTACCGCAGGCCGCTGCCCTCGTTAATTCTATCTTGAGTATCAAGCCTATTTTCACCCTCAATCACAGCGACGCCCACACCGTAGCTCTCCCCAGGACCATGAAAAGCGCCATGAAGCGCATGTTGAAGCTGATGGATTCGTCGGTGGTTAAGGGGCAGCAGTTGCACGTTGCCGTCATGCATGCCGATTCCCCGGCAGAAGCGACAACTCTCAAGGATAAAATTGCCTCGCAGTTCGAATGCCGCGAGATATTCGTCACCGAGTTCACGCCGGTCATGGGTGTTCACACCGGACCGGGACTTATCGGCGTGGCTTATTACGGCGATTAACCTGGCGTTTAGTCCCTTTCCTGCCGCCTAGCCAAACAGCCTAAAACATTCTATAATCTAGGGGATAGATACGTCTGCTGCTTAACAGGCTTCATGTAAAATCATCGAGAGAGTTAACCGGGGAAAGGAGATTGAGAATGAATATAATAGCCGTAACCGCCAACCTTACCGATATCAAGGCCGACGCTATAATAGTCAATCACTTCGAGGGTATGAAGCAGCCGGAAGGCGATGCCGCCGCCGCGGACAGGGTCCTGGACGGGGCTATCTCCAGATTGATAAAGCGGAAAGAGATTAAGGGCAAAACCGGCGAAATTACCCTGCTGCACGGCCCGGCCGCAATCCCGGCCGGCCACATCGTGGTGGTCGGACTCGGCAGGAAAAGGGGCCTTACCGTCGAAAAGATACGCGGGGCCGTCGCCGAGGCCTGCCGCTACCTGCGGAGAAAAGGCGTAGCCAGCGTGGCCACCGGCGCGCCGGGCGCCGGAATAAAGGACATTAATATTGAAGACTCGGTCCAGGCCGTGACCGAGGGAGCTTTACTCGGACTCTACACCTTCCGCCGCTACATCACCAAAAAGGACGATAACTCCGGTGAAATTAAAGAACTTATCATTACCGGCCGGCCCAAATCCGCGCTGACCGTAGCCATCGAAAGGGGCCGCGTCCTGGCGGAAGCCGCCAACTGGGCCAGGGACATGGTCAACGAGCCGGGCAATAACATGACCCCCACCCACATGGCCGAAGCCGCCCGGCAGCTGTCTGAAGAGTACGGACTGAAAATCGAAGTCCTCGATAAAGACAAGATGGTTGAACTGGGCATGGGAGGCCTGCTCGGTGTATCGCAGGGGAGCCAGCAGCCGCCCAAGTTTATCATCCTTTCCTACAAGGGCAAAGCCTCCGACGGAGTCGATATCGCCCTGGTCGGCAAGGGCATAACCTTCGATTCGGGCGGTATTTCCATCAAGCCGTCGGAAAGAATGGGCGAGATGAAGGGAGACATGGCCGGAGGCGCCTCCGTGCTGGCAACACTGATTGCCCTTGCCCGTATCAAGCCGGAAATCAACGTAACGGCGCTCGTTCCCGCCACGGAAAACCTGCCGAGCGGTTCGGCCTTGAAACCGGGGGATATTATCAGGGCCATGAACGGCAAGACCATCGAGGTCCTTAACACGGATGCCGAAGGACGCCTTATTCTCGCCGACGCCTTGAGCTACGCTAAAAAGCTCGGCGCTAAAAACATCATCGACGTGGCCACCCTGACCGGCGCCTGCATGGTCGCCCTGGGAGACATCTGCTCCGGGATTTTCACCAACAACCAGGCACTCGCCAATAAGGTAATCGCCGCCGGTAATAAGACCGGCGAGCGTATCTGGCAGCTGCCGATGTA
>CAYPDM010000089.1:0-3044 GCA_964409485.1 uncultured Dehalococcoidaceae bacterium
TGCAGGCCTCGTCGTTGGCGAATTTGATAATTCCCTCGGCGTTGATGGCGAGAATGGCATCCGGGCAGCTATTAAGCAGGGCTTCAAGATTGCCACGGGGTGTTGTTGTTTGTTTTTCCATTGTTCTCTACCTCCTATTATACCAGATTAAATCTCCATATATGTGTATCATAAGATATAAGCCTATATACCTAAGTATATACAGAAAATTAAAATTGTCAAAATCAATTGTCATCAGGCAAATCCGATTGTAAAAATATGCAATATCTTTTATTATAGAAACGGTTTTACCAGACATGAAGAATCTCAATAATTCATCCGATACCGTTACATTTCTCGGAACCGCCGGCGCCCGATTCATGGTAAGCAGACAGCTGGCCGCCTCTGGCGGGCTCTGGATGAATCTTAACGACACCGAAATACTAGTCGACCCCGGTCCGGGCAGCATCGTTCAGTCTACCGGGAGGAAACTAAACGCAGAAAGATTGAGCGCCATCGTACTATCGCACCGCCACCTGGACCATGCGGCGGATGTCAACGTCATGATTGAAGCCATGACCAACGGCGGCTTCAACCGGCACGGCCTTTTATTCGCCCCCGCCGACGCCCTGGAAAAAGAACCGGTAGTTTTCTCCTACCTGAAGGATTACCTGGAAGGCATAGTTGTACTGGAAGGTGGAAAAACGTACACGGCGGGCAATATAACCTTCACCACCTCGGTCAGGCACATACACCCGGTAGAGACCTACGGCATGGTTTTTCAGGCTTCCCGGCATACCCTGGCTTATATCGCCGATACCCGGTATTTCGAGGACCTCTACCATAGCTATAACAGCGAGATTATCATCATCAACATGGTGCTTACGGAACCCCGTCCGCCCATAGACCACCTCGCGATACCGGATGCGGAACGCATCATCAGGGAAATCAAGCCCAGGGTAGCTATTTTAAGTCACTTCGGCCTGCACGTATGGGAGGCCAAACCCCGGCTGATAGCCGAGGACCTCTCCCGAAAGACCGGGGTAAAGGTCATTGCGGCCCGGGACGGCATGAAATTCGACCTTACACAGCTGGATGGGACGTAGGAAAGACAAATATTTGCCGGAAGGAAATCGATATTATGAGCCAATCACGATTCAGAGCATGGTGCGTGATTACCTTTTCGATGTCCGTTATAGCTATAGTCATCCGCGCTATCTGGCAGATAGTGGTTATACCCACGCCAAAAACCATGCTTATCTTTATACCGCTTATCGTGGCGCTTATCGTCGTGGATGCCCTTATTGCGTATCTGGTGTTCAAACCCGAAAAGTTGAAAAGCCTGCCGTTTTCTATCGGCATTACGGTGGGTCTAAGCGC
This sequence comes from uncultured Dehalococcoidaceae bacterium, assembly GCA_964409485.1. Lineage (GTDB taxonomy): Bacteria > Chloroflexota > Dehalococcoidia > Dehalococcoidales > RBG-16-60-22 > JAFGPF01. The sequence continues at coordinate 1,360 of CAYPDM010000089.1, forward strand.
CGGACTGCTGGCCGGGGTCACCCACTTTTACCGTTTTATCGTTTCGACACAGGCCGACCCCTTTTTCAGCAAGGTTATAGGCTGGCTGATAGTAACTTCCAGCGTCAGCGCCTATTTTATATTAGTATACGTAGTATGGTCGTTAAGAAAAAACAGGAATGATGGACAGCAAAAAGTTTGAATGGCTCGTGGCACAGGCCATCGAAAGCCTTCCCGATGAGTTCCAGGAAAGGCTTGAAAATATCGACGTAGTGGTGGCCGACCAGCCGACGCGCGAGCAACTGCGGGTACTTGGGGGAAGGCGGGGCGAAACCCTGCTCGGCCTTTATGAAGGCGTGCCCCTGACCCGGCGGACCCACGGCTATGGAATGGTTATACCGGACAAGGTAACCATCTTCCAGGGGCCGATCGAGGCCATGTGTAAAAACGATGCCCGGATTATAGCCGAGGTACAGCGGGTAGTCCGGCATGAAATCGCCCACCACTTCGGCATCAGCGACGACAGGCTGCGACAGCTCGGTATGGGCTGAACAAATACTATCAGTTACCTATCTACCAGGGACTTTTTTCCCAGAACAGGGCTATCCTAACTACGTCTGTTACGTTATATAATACAGTGAATGCCATAATTTGAAACGGGAGATTGCCATGAAACAGAAAATATTCAGAATACCACTGCTCATCTGCGTGCTGCTAACATCCCTTCTTATCGGCGGCGCCGCCTGCGCCCAGGACGAGGAACTCCCGGACCCGGGTCTTACTCCGGACAGCCCGTTTTACTTCCTGGATAAATGGGGTAAAGACATCGGCATGTTCTTCGCCTTCGGCAGCGAGGCCAAGGCCGAGAAGGCCCTGCGGTATGCCGAAGAACGACTCGCCGAAGTACGGGCCATGGCCGGTAAAAACAGGGTGAGAGAGATGGAACAGGCCGCCGACGATTACGAGGGATTCATGGCTATGGTCCGTGAAAGGCTGGAAACGGCCACCCGGTACGGTATGTCCGATAACGTTTCCGAGAGGGTGTCCCTGGCAACCGAAAAACACCTTCGCATCCTGGATAGAATCAAGGATGAACTGCCGGAACAGTCCCGCGCCGCCCTGACGCGCGCCAGAACGGCCAGCATGAACGGGCAGGTAAACGCCCTGCGGGCGCTGGCCAGAAAAAGAGCGGAAAGGGCCATTGAAATCGCCGCGGATACCGTCGAGAACCGACTTGAAAGAGCCAGGGTTCGGGCTACCGATAATGTGACCGCCGACGTTGAGGAAGCCCTGGACTACGCCGCCAGGATTGTCGAACTGGAAGAAGAATTAACCGCCCTGGCCGAGGAACAGGGTATCGATATTACCGCGATTACCCAGCGCCTGGCCCGGTCAACCGGCAACCGACTCGATGTCTTGAGTGAAGTCTATGAAAAAGTCCCTGAAAGCGCCCGGCAGGGCATCGCCAACGCCATCGAGAACTCCGTAAGGAAATACGAAAGGGCCATCGAAAAACTCACGACAGAAAACGCCACCGGCGATATTCCCGACGTGGAATCCGTAATAAACAGAATCCAGGAAGAAATTAGAGCGAGAGTCAGAATAACTACGGCTAACCCGGCACCGGACTCGGACAATATCACGGTGGAAGTGCAGGTGCGGGTGGAAAACCAGGAGCAGAACCGGGTGGGGCAATCGGAGACCGA
>CAYPDM010000089.1:3144-5352 GCA_964409485.1 uncultured Dehalococcoidaceae bacterium
CCCTGATGCAGGGATGATTAACCTTGAGGTTTCAAGGCCTTAACCATATAATCGCCTTCCGGGGCATAATCGAACTCGATGCGATAGTACTCTTTAGCCCCGGTGCCGCTTAAAACAAACATCCGGTCAGCCTGAAACTCTTCACGCGCAATCCGCTCCGCTTCCCGCAGTAAAGCCTTGCCCAGCCCCTTGTGCTGGGCGGCGCCGCTTACCTGCCCGCTGATAGGCACCTCGGGACCGAAAATGTGCAGCTCTCTGATAAGGGCAACATTGCCGTTAAGCCCCTGACCCAGCGCCGGGACGGGCTTCGACTGAATTCTCAACCGCAGCAGGCCGAACAACGTTTCATTTTCGTCCTCAAAGGACAGGAAGATTTCCTTACCTTCCGAGGCATCGTAGTCCATCCTGGCCATATGAGGTTCACCGATTGTGAACCCGGCCCGCGCCCGGTGGCCGTACTCACGACATCTTATGCAGCGGCACTTGATGCCATCCCGCTTCATTTTCTCCCTGACGATATCGCGCAGGGAGTCCTTCAGTCCGGCGACGATGAATTTGGACGGAATATCACGGAGCACGCGTGAAATCCTGACATACCCGGGGACGATGGACTTTATACCGATGGTCAGGTCGACCATCGTTTCATCCTCGTAGGGCAGATAGCGCCCTTCCCGGTACCATCTCTCAAGCTCGGTGCCCTCCACCACCATGGTGGGATATAGTTTCAGGCCGTCCGGCTTAAAGCGTTCGTCGGTAAAAAGCATCCGGGACATATCCAGGTCTTTTTGCGGATTCGAGCCGGGGAGTCCCGGCATCCAGTGATAGTAGACCTTGAAACCGTATTCGCGCAGCAGGGCGGTGGCTTTGACCACCTCCTCCACCCCGTGTCCCCTCCTAACCAGCTGGTATATATCGTCGTCGAGGGTCTGCACGCCGAGCTCGACCCGCGTGGCGCCGAACTCAAGCATGCGCTCTATCTCCGCCTGCCCGCACCAGTCCGGCCTCGTCTCGATGCAAAGTCCGGTGCAGCGGTGCGCGGCGGTCTCGTTGATTTTCTTGGCTTCCTGCAGCGTATCAGACACAACGCCGTTAAGTCCGTCGTAGCAGTCCTTGACAAATTGGTACTGATAATCAACCGGCTGGGCCAGGAAGGTGCCGCCCATGATTATCAGCTCTATTTTGTCCGTGGGGTGTCCCATATCGGTGAATATTTTCAGGCGTAATTCTACCTGCCGCCGGGCGTCATAATCGCACTTCCTGGCGCGCAGCACCGCCGGCGACTCCGGGGTGTAGCTCTGCGGCGTATCGGCATAAGTCGGGCAGTACAGGCACCTGCCGGGGCAGCTCATCGGCCCGGTCATCACCGCCAGAGGCGTCACCCCGGATATGGTTCTTGCAAATTTCCTCATCATGCGCTTACTATAAAAACAGGAGGCTACATTAAGTTTAGCAGATTATAGCTTATGTCAACAATCAAAATCTCTTTCAAGGGGAGTCCAAGAGGGGCGAAGCCCCTCTTAAAAACACTCTTCCCCTTCCCCTTGAGGGGAAGGGGATTAAGGGGATAGGGTGACTAAAGATATTTTCAATCAGATAGCGTCAAGCTGGTATAACTTCCGGCACCGCTCAATCTTCCGCAGAGAACTGGAGGAGCTGGCCCGCCGGTGGCAGCGTGGACGATTGCTCAACGTTGGGTGCGCCCACGGCCCCGATTTCATTCCCTTTAAAAATAATTTCGAGCTGCACGGCATTGATTTTTCTGAAAGGATGCTGGAGCTCGCCCGGAAGTATGCCGATAAATATCATTTCAGCGCCAGCCTGGTGAACGCCGACGCCCGCCGCCTTCCCTATTCTGAAAATTATTTCGACTGGGCGATAGCCGTAGCCACCTATCACCATATCGAGGACAACGAAGGAAGACTGCGGGCATTAACGGAGCTGCGGCGAGTGCTCAAGCCCGGCGGCGAGGCATTCATTACCGTGTGGAACAAGTGGCAGCCCCGGTTCTGGCTCAAGACGAAAGACGTGCTGGTGCCCTGGCGCAGCCGGGACAAGACCCTCTACCGCTACTACTACCTGTTCTCCTACCGCGAGCTTGAGGAACTAGCCCTGAAAGCCGGCTTCGAGGTGGTCAGTTCAACACCGGAAAGCAGGTACAAATTCCCGCTGAAGACGTTCTCCCGAAATATCTGCATACTGGTGAGGAAA
>CAYPDM010000090.1:0-5350 GCA_964409485.1 uncultured Dehalococcoidaceae bacterium
ATGGAGAAGAATACCACTATCCAGACGATAATAATACCCAGCGCCAGCAGCATGTCCGGGTGGAACTCACCCTGGAACAGCCCCCGCGTGAGTTTGGCCGCCGGCGTCAGCGGCGCTATCCAGCTCAGCTTCTGCACTATATCGGGGAACCGGGTGAGTGGGAAAAAGATGCCGCTCAACAGGAACATCGGCGTGATGACGAGGGTAAAAAAGAAGTTGAAGGTATATATGGAGGGCACGATGGACGTAACGAACAGGGCTATGGAGGCAAACATGACGCCCGAGAGCGCCGCCACCAGGGGTATCAGCAGCGCCCAGAAAGAAGGCACCAGCTGAAAAGCCGCCGAGATAGCCAGGATGATGCACCCGGTCATGAAGGCGCGGGTGGCCCCCCAGAAAATCTCGCCGGCGGTAATATCTTCCACGTTCAGCGGCGTCGCCAGGATAGCGTCGAAAGTATAATGGTGCTCCATCCGGAAATAACTGCCGTAGGTGCACTCGAAGCTGGCGGCGAACATGGCATAGGCAACGATAATACCCGGGGCAAGAAACTCGATATATCTCTGGTCGCCTATATCGCCGATGAAAGCCCCCATCCCCATGCCGAAGGCCAGCAGGACGAGAATCGGCTCGATAATGGCGCCGGCCCCTTCCGAGTGCCAGAGCCGGAAGAAGACATCCCGGTCCCGTTGCCAGAGTCGGAAAAATCGCCAGGAGAAAGGTCTCATTCTACTAACGACCTCCCCGTGAGTTTGAAGAAGACATCTTCCAGCGTGGCCGCCCGGGCCGACCCGGGGAGACCCTCCAGCTGATTGTCGTCCTTGGCGAATACATGAATGACACCCGCGAACTCTTCATATTCAAGCTGTCGACGCTCCAGTTCCCCGATGATTGCATCGCGGTCGTCTGAAGTCACGTCGGTCTCCCAGACCCGACTTCTCATGTACCTGGCGACGAACCCCCGGGGTGTATCGATGTCTATTATTTTCCCCTGGTGGATTATCGCCACTCTATCGCACAGGCGGGCGGCCTCCTCCATGTTCTGCGTGCACAGCAGCTGGGTAATCCCCTGGCTCTTTAAATCGCGAAGTCTCTGCCATACCATGTGCCTGGCCTGCGGGTCCAGGCCTATCGAAGGCTCATCCAGGATGATAATCTTCGGCGCGTTGACCAGGCCCCGGCCGATTAACAGTCGCCGCTTCATGCCCCCGGACAGCTCGTCTATCTTGCTGTTGCGCTTCTCCCCGAGCGCCATGGATTTCAGTATCTCCACGCTGCGCTGATATGCCACGTCTTTGGGTATGGCAAAATACCGGGCGAAGGTGCGCAGGTTCTGAATTACGGTCAGGTCCTCGTCCAGGTTGTCTACCTGCGGGATGACTCCCAGTATAGCCTTGACCTCGCGGGGATATTTTTTCAGGTCCCTGCCGTCCACCTGTATATCTCCGTGCGTCGGCGGCGAGACGGCCGTTATCATCCTGATGAGAGATGTCTTACCGGCGCCGTTGGGCCCCAGCAGGCCGAAACACTCGCCCTCCTCTATCTCCAGGTTGACATCGTCCACGGCGACGAGGTCTTTAAATTTCTTGGTCAGGTTTGTCGCTTTAATAATAATAGCCATAGTTATACAACCGGTCGGTTTCGGGAATATACCCACATATCATACCAGCTTTGAGCTTTTACTTCAATGGCCTGTTAGCCCTTTTTCGCCCCCCTCGTTGTTTATCTTTTCCCACCCAGGCCACCCCGTATCATCTGCTGCTTAGCCCATAGTTACTTAACCCCTTCACCTCTTGGGGGGGTAAAGGAGGCGGCGTATTTTTTAATCATTCACGGCACTGGCCTCTTTATACAAAAGACACAATGAGCACTATTCTATTTGTAAATATTCCCCCTTCCTTTTCCAAAGGAAGGGGGCTAGGGGGATAGATTCACCAGAAAATACAAGGGGGTGAGGTAGAATATTAGTAATGTTAACAGAAAAGTAAGATTAAACATATTGTATCCGGCTTGTTTTAAAGAGATTTACGGTGTTATTAAGAGTATTCATTATCTCTGCTACTGTCAATGCCTGTAATTGCCTCTATTTCAATTTGCGATGAACTCTAATCTGGGGTATCATGTAAATGTTAGCACTCTCACCCCGAGAGTGCTAATCCAATGTAAAGGCACACAGCCTGTTAATAGAGAAAGGAGGAATAGTATGGTAGCTAAATTGCAGCCGCTGGCTGACCGCGTACTGGTTAGACCCATCGAAAAGGAAGAAAAAACAAAATCCGGGATATACCTGCCGGATACAGCCAAGGAAAAACCACAGGAGGGTAAAATCCTGGCTGTGGGACCGGGTAAAATGTCCGACGAAGGCAAGCTGATACCACTCGACCTCAAGGTCGGTGATACGGTAATTTACTCCAAGTATGGCGGCACGGAAATCAAAGTTGACGATGAAGAGCTGATTATACTTCGTGAGAGCGATATTCTGGCGAAGAAGTCCAAATAACAAGGGAAGCCAAGGAGGAAAAAATGGCAAAACAGATTATTTTTGGTGAAGAAGCTAGACACGCCCTTAAAAAGGGAATCGATGCGTTGGCGGATGCGGTGAAAGTAACCCTGGGACCCAAGGGGCACTGCGTGGCGCTGGATAAAAAATGGGGGGCACCATCGGTGATTGACGACGGCGTCACTATTGCCAAGGACATCGAGCTTCCCGACCCGTTCGAGAACATGGGCGTTCAGCTGGTCAAAGAGGCCGCCAGTAAAACCAACGATGCCTGCGGCGACGGTACGACCACCTCGACCATCCTGGCCCACGCCATCATCTCCGGCGGTTTTAAGAATATTGCCGCCGGGGCCGATTCCATGTCTCTGAAGAGAGGCATCCAGAAGGCCACCGCGGCTATCGTCGAGGAGCTGAAAAAGGCCTCTACCGAGGTCAAGGACAAGGAACAGATTGCCCAGGTCGGCACTATCACCGCCAAGGACCCCGAAATCGGCAACCTGCTGGCCGAGGTTATGGAGAAGGTGGGCAAGGACGGCGTTATCACCGTTGAGGAGTCCAAGGGCACGCAGTACGAGGTCGAGTATGTCGAGGGTATGCAGTTCGACCGCGGTTATATCAGCCCTTATTTCGTCACCAATGCCGAGCGTATGGAGACGGAAATTGAAGACCCCTATATCCTGATTACCGATAAGAAAATATCGGCGGTTTCCGACCTTCTGCCGGCCCTGGAGAAGATACTCCAGGTGTCCAAGAACCTGCTCATCGTCGCCGAGGATATCGACGGCGAAGCGCTGGCTACACTCGTGGTCAATAAACTGCGCGGCACCATCAACGTCCTGGCCGTGAAGGCCCCCGGCTTCGGCGACCGCCGCAAGGCGATGCTCGAAGACATGGCCATTCTCACCGGCGGCATCGTTATTTCCGAGGATGTCGGCCGCAAACTCGATTCCGTTACCGTTGAAGACCTGGGCCGGGCCCGCCGCGTGACATCCGATAAGGACGACACGACCATCGTCGAGGGCAAAGGCTCTGAAGAGGCTATCACCGGTCGAATCAAACAGATCAAGGCCCAGATTGAAGAGACCACTTCCGATTTCGACCGCGAGAAACTCCAGGAGAGGCAGGCCAAGCTGGTAGGCGGTGTGGCCGTTATCAAAGTAGGCGCCTCTACTGAAGTAGAGCTTAAAGAGAAAAAGCACCGTGTCGAGGACGCCCTGTCGGCGACAAGGGCTGCCGTCGAGGAAGGTATCCTGCCCGGCGGCGGAGTCGGCCTGCTTAACGCTCTCCCGGTTCTGGGAAAGCTTAAGGTAACCGGCGATGAAGCCACCGGAATCGACGTTGTACGCCAGGCGGTTACCGAACCCCTGCGCTGGATTGCCAACAATGCCGGCAAAGACGGCTCCGTAATCATCGATAACGTGAAAAAGAGCCCGAAGGGAGTCGGCTACGACGCTGATAACGACGCTTTCGTCAATATGGTGGAGAAGGGCATCATCGACCCCACCAAGGTAGTCCGCACCGGACTGGAGAACGCTGCCAGTATCGCCGTGATGGTACTGGTAACCGAATCGCTCGTGTCCGATATCCCCGAGAAGGAAAAAGGAGCCGGCGGTATGCCCGCGGGCATGGACGGGATGGGCGGCATGGGCGGTATGATGTAATCCGACCACAACCAGGTAATACTTAAACACAGAAGGGCCGCAGCGACAAAACTGCGGCCTTTTCATTTTTTAAGGGAGGGGATTTTTGGGGGGGAACAATTCGAGGGGGGAAGGGGAAGAAGCGTGCGTGAATTGTTTTTAGAGTTATGTCAATTGCAATCGTTTTATTTACAGGAGGGAACAGATAACATCCGACAACTGCATTGACCGTGCTGTAAAAATGCTTCATACTTAAATTAGGAAGTAATATCCTGTATGGAGTCGGTATGAAGTCCACGGAAAACTGCGGGGTCTGCGGCAAGCCGCTTGTTTACGGAACGGGTGAAGTAACGCGCCAATGCGCCTTCTGCGGGGAGGAGTTCAGCACGTTGATATACTGCCCCCGGGGCCATTACGTCTGCGATTCCTGCCATTCGAGAACGGCCCTGGAAGTTCTCCGGAACGTACTGGCTTCGACCGGCAGCACCGACCCCGCGGAAATACTGGAAACGGTAATGAGACATCCATCGGTGCCGATGCACGGGCCGGAGCACCATTCCATGATACCTTCCGTCATCATAACAGCGGTGAAGAACGCGGGGTACCCCGTACCGGAGGGGGCCGTGGAGAAAGCTATCGAGAGGGGCTCGAAGGTGCCCGGCGGCTGGTGCGGTTTTTACGGGGCCTGCGGTGCGGCGATAGGCGTCGGCACCGCCGTAAGCGTACTGACCGGGGCAACGCCGCTGACGGGAGAAACGCGGGGTCTGGCCAACGAGGCTACGGCCTACGCCCTGAATCACATGCTGGACGGCGGGGCGCGGTGCTGTAAAAGGGCCGGTCGTAAAGCCCTGCAAGCCGCCGTGGAATTTCTCAAAACAAGAATGGGCATCACCCTGAAGGCTGCTTCTGAAATCAGCTGCGAGTACGCCGGACGCAACCGGGAGTGCATCCACGAAGGCTGCGCTTACTATCCCCGCCATTGAAAATCCCCCTTAGTCCCCCTTTTTCAAAGGGGTAAACCGGGCAGGGAAATCTCCGGGATAAGCGGAGAATGGTGCGAGGGCGGCAGGGTGGGAATAGATATCAACGAGGGGGGCGGAGGAGTTACGAGATTCTTCAGTCGCTGCGCTTAGAATGATATTTGTAGCAAGACCCCTTCGACAGGCTCAGGGTGAGCGGGGGAGTTACGACAGGCTCAGGGTGAGCGGGG
>CAYPDM010000091.1:0-5161 GCA_964409485.1 uncultured Dehalococcoidaceae bacterium
AACTTTATCTGGATGATTGTCTCGAAGTATTGGCGGAAATTCCAGAAAATACTATAGACATGATTTTTGCTGACCCTCCCTATTTCCTCTCCAATGGAACGTTTACTTGCCAGAATGGTAAAAGGGTAAGTGTAAAAAAGGGAGAATGGGATTTAAGTAACGGTTTAAAAAGTAACTTCAATTTTCACCTTGATTGGATAAAAGCATGCAAGCGTGTATTAAAACCAAACGGAACAATATGGATAAGTGGAACTTATCATTCAATTTATCAATGCGGATTTGCCTTACAGATTAATAATTTCCATATTCTTAACGACATTTCATGGTTTAAACCTAATGCCTCCCCCAATTTGAGTTGCCGTTATTTCACAGCCAGTCACGAAACGCTAATATGGGCTATTAAAGACAAAAAGTATAAGCACACTTTTAATTATGAACTTATGAAAAACGGCATGTGGAAAGAAGATTTTATCAAAAAAAGCGGTAATCAAATGAGATCGGTTTGGGCAATTAATACGCCCAAAAAAGAGGAAAAGAAATACGGGAAACATCCTACACAAAAACCAGCCAATTTACTAAAGCGTATTGTCTTGGCAAGTACGAATAAAGGAGATACCGTATTAGACCCCTTTACTGGGAGTTCAACAACGGGCTTGGTTGCATATTATTACGAGAGAGATTTTATCGGGATTGATAACTCAAAGGAATATTTAGATCTCTCGATTAAAAGATTAGCGGATATAAAAGGAAAAATGAACATCAATCCGAAGTTTGTTGAGGTTTCAGAGTGACAGTAATTGACCGCAAGCAAGCCATTACCAATCTTAAAAAATATATAGGCCAAGATCTCGCAGAATTAGCTAAGATACATGGTATCACTACTTTCAAATCAGGAAAACAGAATAAAGGTTGGAAGGGACTCGTTTTGGAAAGACTGGCTGGTTTGCAGACAAATGTTTCCAAAGCACCTAATGGACTATCATACGAAGTCAAATCAGTGAGTTTTTACTATGTAAAAGGTGAATTGGTGCCTAAAGAAACAATGGCCATAACTATGATTAATCCCCAAGAACTGAAAAATCAATCTTTCTTTGAAAGCCATGCTTGGGATAAATTAAAATCAATGATTTTCTGTGCTGTGATGTGGCATGGGAAAAATAGTATTAGTGCCGAGATTCTTAGAGTTGCGAGTCTGGATTTCAATAAATCAGATGAAATTATTAAAGAGATTGAAGCTGATTATGAATTTATTAGGAAAAAACTCGTATCTCAAGGCTTTGAGAGTCTCACCGGTAGTGACGGTAAATGGATACAGGCAAGAACCAAAGGCTCTGGTCACGGTTCAACCAGCCGAGCTTTTTATGCAAGAACATCTTTAGTTAGTAAAATATTTGAATTATCTTCTTAAGTCTCTAGAAATTTCACGTCGCCGAACACATACCCCTTGTTAAGGGGGTAATTTTTTCCAGGGGATATTATAAATGCCCAAATACCATATCTGGACAATCGGCTGCCAGATGAACAAGGCGGAGTCGGAGCGGCTGGCAAGTCGCTTCGAGGAGCTTGGCTACGAAGCCGCGGGTAAGGCCGACGAGGCCGACCTCATCGTGCTGAACAGCTGCGTGGTGCGCCAGAGCGCCGAAAACCGGGTCGTTAATAAACTCGCTGCCTTGAAGTCGTTGAAAAAGACCAGGCCGGATATAAAGCTGGCACTCACCGGCTGCCTGGTAGATTCTGATACCGACCGTCTTAAAAAGACCTACCCGCAGGTAGACCATTTTTTTAAGGCGGGTGGCTACCCACCCTGGCTGGAAAAGACCGATGAGCTATCGCTGCCCCTCCATGCCTCACCCGCCGAGTACGTGACGATAATCCAGGGCTGCGATAACTTCTGCTCTTACTGCATCGTCCCCTACCGGCGCGGTCGGGAGAAGAGCCGGCCCATACCGGAAATCACCGGCGAGGTGAAGGAACTGGTGCGGCGGGGGGCTAAAGAGGTCACCCTGCTCGGGCAGAACGTGGACTCGTACGGGCACGACCTCCCCGATAGACCGGAACTGGCCGACCTGCTGACCGAGGTCAACGAAATCGAAGGGCTGGCGCGACTGCGCTTCCTGACCAACCACCCCAAGGACATGAGCCCCGGACTAATCAAAGCAATGGCGACACTGGATAAAGTCTGCGAGCAGATAAACCTGCCCGTACAGGCGGGCAGCGACGCAATCCTCAAGGCGATGAAACGCGGCTACACCGCGGCGCAGTACCGCGGACTCGTCAGGCAAATACGGGAGACAATCCCCGGCGTAGCGCTAAGCACCGATGTCATCGTCGGCTTCCCCGGGGAAACGGAAAAACAGTTCCGGGAGACTCTGGACTTGCTCTCCGAGATAAAGTTTGATACAGTGCATATAGCCGCTTATTCGACCCGGGCGGGGACGGCGGCGGCCAGAGAGCTCGAGGACGACGTGCCGTCCGCCGAAAAAAAGGCAAGATTCAATAAACTCGAACTTATACAGGAGGAAATCCAGACCGAAATCAACTCCCGCCTGCAGGGCAATACGGTGGAAATACTGGTGGAGGGCAGGAACAGGGGGAAATGGTACGGTCGCACCCGTACCGACAAACTGGTATTCTTCAACAGCAACCACGATTACCTCGGGCAGCTGGCAAACGTAACAATCACCGGAACAAGCCCGTGGTCACTGCAGGGTAAAATAGAGTCCACAGCATAAATCAGGAGGGAAAATGACTAAAATAGTAAAGACAGGCATCATCGCGGGACTGCTCATCGCGGTCCTGGTATTTTTCGGCGGGTGCATACCGGCGGCCACCGATGGAGGCGAGGAATCCTCCAGCAGCATCTGGCCCATGATTATCTTCCTGGTAGTAATCTTCGGGCTGTTCTACTTCGTCATGATAAGACCACAGCGAAAGCGACAGAAAGAACACCAGAACCTGATGGAAGGGCTGCAAAAGGGGGACAGGGTGATAACCGCCGGCGGTATTTACGGGACAATCGAAAATCTTAGCGAGGACAGCGTCGTCATAAAAGTCGAAGGCGGGACCACCATGAGGGTCGCCCGGGGCAGCGTCGCCATACAACGAGAGAAGTAGGCAATTGAATACCGCCGACCTAACAGATAAAGAGTTCGACGCAATTATCGACCTCGCCCTGGAGGAAGATACCAGCTTCGGGGATATTACCAGCGAGGCGCTGATACCGCCCGACCTCACCGGAAAGGCATCATTCCTGGTGAAGGAAATGGGAGTGCTGGCCGGCATCGGGGTGGCGGGGCGCGTCTTCCTCCGTACCGACCCATCGCTGGAAATCGATATACTGATTAAAGACGGTACTCCGGTAAAGTCGGGAGATACCGCCGCAACGGTAGCCGGCAACGTTATCAGCATCCTCAAAGCAGAGCGGGTAGCCCTCAATTTCGTGCAGAGGCTTAGCGGCATCGCCTCGACGACGGCGCACTACGTGGCGGAAATCAAAGGACTAAAAAGCAAAATAGTGGATACCCGCAAGACCACACCCGGCATGCGAATACTGGAAAAATACGCCGTGAGGATGGGCGGAGGCTACAATCACCGCATGCACCTGGGCGAAGCCGTTCTCATCAAGGACAATCACATAGCCGCGCTGCGTGCCATGGGCATGAGCCTGGAGGATATCGTTACCAGGGCAAGGAAAAACGTGCCCTCGGAGACAATCATCGAGGTGGAAGCCACCGGTATTAAGGAAGCAATGGACGCCCTCAAGGTCGGGGCCGACATCATCATGCTGGACAATATGAGCATAAATGAAATGCATCAGGTGGTGAACCTGGTCTCGGGGCAGGCCAAACTGGAGGCATCGGGGGGGATAACGCGGGCCAACGTGCGCCAGGTGGCCATGACGGGGGTGGATATCATCTCCATCGGGGCGCTGACACATTCTTTCCGGGCGCTGGATATCAGCCTCGAGATGGAAACGCAGACCCTGAAGCTGCTTTAGTCGCCGGCGTGCGGGGGCTTCATGGCGCCGGCAAGATAGCTGTCTTCGTCATCCTCTATCTTTATGTCAATAAACCCGGCCCCGGCAAGCAACGCCTGCATTTCATCCGTATCAGGAATAATATCATTCCCCACCACCGGCAGCTGGCGGTGAATATCATTGATGCAATCGCGACTCGACGTATGACAGATGAAAAGTCGACCGCCGTTTTTCGTCACCCGGAAGATTTCAGCGAGGGCCCCCGGCTTGTCCTGGAAATGAGGGAAGCTGGAATAGCACACCACGTAATCGAAGGTTTCATCATCACGGGGGATATCGCCGACATCGGCACAGAGAAAACAGACATCACCGTTAATATATTTAGTCCTGGCGATTTTCAGCATCTCCTCGGCAATATCGATAGCGACTACCTGCCCTTTATTGCCGACTTTGCTTAGAAGAAAAGGCAGGAAAACCCCGGTACCCGTCCCGACATCCAGCACGGCGGAACCGAGCCTTATGTCAAGTCGGCGGGCCATGTGTTCCAGCCTGGTCCCGTCCTTTTCCGATACCTCTTCGTCCCATATGGCCGCTCTATCGTTGAAATATTCTTTAATCATGCCTCTTTCTCCGTAACCGGCTGATTCCGCCAGCCTTTTACCTTCCTCTTGGGAGAGAAAATAGCGGCTATCATGAATATTACCGACGAAGTAACGACGATGGTGGCGCCGCTGGGGAGGTTAAAGAAGTAGGAAAACAGCAGCCCCACCCACCCGGAGAGCACGCCGAAAGCCGCCGCGAGCAGAAACATCTTTTTCATGTTATAAGTAAGCTGGTAGGCCGCCGCCGCCGGGTTCAGGATAAGGCTGAAAATGAGCAGCCCCCCGATGGAACGCAGCGAGGCGGTAATGGTGGCGCCGGTTAAAAACAAAATCCCGTAAAGGAATATCGCCGCCGGTATGCCCACCGCCAGCGCGGTATCGCGGTTGAATACGGTGGCCTGAATCTCTTTAAAGAAGAAAAAGACCAGCGCCACCACGACAACGGCAACGATGCCGAGCAGGATAATATCGCTCCGGGTGTTGGTCAGGATGCTGCCCCAGAGCAACTCGAGGGCGCCCGATTTAGTACCGGGCATCAGCCCCATGAACAGGAAGGCCAGTCCCAGCATGAGGGAAAATATCA
>CAYPDM010000092.1:0-5062 GCA_964409485.1 uncultured Dehalococcoidaceae bacterium
GCCCTTGGGGTGTTCCCCACCACCAAAAGGGGAGTAGCCTGCGGAGGAATACATGAGCACAATACAACCATACCCTTTAGCCTTAAGTTGCCATTGACCTTACCCCAGAATTAGCGCACCACTGATTAGAGTCCCACGGCTGTTTCAGCATACTCCTTTGGAGTAGCTCCTTTCAACGAGCTGTACGGCAGGGAGAACTCTCTCTTTTCCCATAGTCAGAGAGAAGAGGAGAACAAGCCCGGTTGAACTCGATGAGTTCGACTAGATAATTTTGCGCTGTGTGATGTCCCTGAATATGGAAATCTGGCAAACTGTCCCATCGGTATCAACGTAGGGCGCCGCCATTACTTCATAAGTCCTGCCATCCGGAAAGCTGCATTCCCACTTACCGATTTCCTCATTATTGATTACGTCCGGTATCCGGCATTCCTGTTGACAAGGGGCGTCAAGATTGCGCAGGTGTTTGTAGCAGGTGAGGCCGGTACCCTCACCGAAAAATTCAACCATTTTTGTATTCATTAACCGTATAATATAGTCCGGACCGGTGATTGCGACTCCGTCGGCCATCCCATCCATGATTTTTAAAAGCTTGTCTCTCTCGATGATTAGCGTGGCTTCCAGCTGCTGTGACCTTATCGTCTGATTTCGTATGGTTCCGACGAGGGTGCCGATTATACCGGCAAAGACGACGAAAAGCACCATCCGGAGCAGAGGGTCGGGATAGGGGGATATGAAGAAAGCGCGCGGTAAGAAGATAATAAAGCTCACCAGCGTGATGATTACTGCCCCCTTTACCCTGGCGATATAACCGGCATAGATTATGGGGGCTAGAAACAGCAGGCGATGTATATCGTGCACGCCGTAGAAGAAGTTGCTACGCAGGATATCCCACGCCGCCCAGTCTATCAATTCTCCGAAATAATAGAATAGAGCGCAGAGTGCTAAAAGCAGGGGCATGATGAACGGCCTGAAAGTAACCTTATTCATAATTTCACTCTAGCGGCTTTTATGTTTTTAACGTTGAGCTTCGCAGCTCCTGAACGATCATTTCAACACAAAGGGGAATCACCTCACTCACTTCAGGCGTACATTCCTCACTAAAACAGCTTGTATCTGCCACCTCAATAGCAAAGATATCGATATGAGATGGCAGGGGCATACCAAGCCGTCTGCCAAGCTCGAGTGCGGTGGCGAAATTGACATCGTGGGGCGAGGCGGCGTGCCTCGTCCCATTAAAAGCCTCCAGGTCAAGCCGGTATATTTGACCCGGCGTGCCTTCACCGGTCTGAATGGCATCGATAATAATGACTTTATCATAGCCGGTCATCAGGTCCAGGAAATCCAGTCCGGCAATGCTTGCTTCCAGTACATCTGCTTCCGGCTCTTGGAGTCTTTCTTTTAGAGCCGCCGCCACATGGCAGCCAATCCCGTCATCACTTAAAATGGGATTACCGAGTCCCAGAACGAGCGCCTTAAAGTTTACATCTCTCATAAGTCTATAATCGGCTGAACCGTTCTATAACTTCTCTCTTACAGTTGTAAATGATTACCTCGAGCGGCATCTGTCCCGGCAGGGTGTGAGTGGCGCAGGCCATGCAGGGGTCATAGGCGCGGAATGCCATCTCCACCATATTTAACAGTCCTTCCGATGCCACCTGACCCTTCTTAATCAACCCCCGGGCGGCCCTCCTGACCGATATGTTCATCGCGGGGTTGTTCATTACAGTGGCAACAATCAGGTTTACCTTTTCAATAATGCCTCTGTCATCTGTCTGATAGTGATGGATGAGGACACCGCGGGGTGCTTCTATAACGCCGACTCCCTCATCGGGAGTGGCGGTGGGGATAGTTCTAACCTCCGGACTGGTAATCTCATCATCCCGGCAGAGCTCCAGGAGACGTTCGGCGGCGTATAATATCTCAATCAGCCTTGCCCAGTGGAATGCCAGAGTCGCATGAACCGGCTTGCCCCCCAGTGTCTCGAACATTCTCTCATACTCTGCTTGAGCCAGGGGTGTTGCCATGCCGTCGGCCACGTTCAGGCGGGCCAGCGAGTTTACCCGAAAAACCCCGCTGTCATTACCGTCAACCATCCCCTTCCAGCCGACCTTCTTCAAAAAGGGAAACTTCAGATAAGACCAGGGTTCGGTATGCTCGGCGATATGGTCCAGGTAGTCGGCCGGTTTAAATTTGGCGACCTCTTTACCTGCCGGGTCGACCACGCGGAGGTTGCCGTCATAAAAGTTCACTTTGTTATTATCATCAACCATACCCATATAGTAGCTGTTCATAGTGTAGATATCGCCGGTTATCAGTTCCAAGTATTCCTTGTTGGCCAGTACGAGGTCATCGAACAGCTTAAGGCCGAATTTCCCGAATTCCACTTCTGATTTAGCCTTTTCCTCGAAGTCTTTTCGCTCCTCCTCGGTGATTGGCTTGCTCATCCCTCCCGGCAAACCGCAGACAGGATGGGTCGCTTTGCCCCCGATAACCGCCTGAATATCCTGGGCATAAGCGCGATGTTTGATAACTTCACCACCGACTTCCAGGCCGACCTTGCTTACCAGTCCCAGGATGTTCCTCTCGGCCGGGTCGCTCATAGGTCCCAGAACAAAGTCGGGGGCTGCCAGGGCATAGAAGTGTGCAATGTGGGAATGAATCATGTGAGCGCAGTAGAATAATTCCCTTAGTTTCCTGGCGGCTGGCGGCGGGTCTACGTGGTATACGGCGTCGGTTGCCTTGGTTGACGCCATGTGATGAGCGCCGGGGCAGACCCCGCAGATGCGCGGGGTTATCCGGGGCATCTCCTCAACCGGCCTTCCCTCGCAGAATTTCTCAAAACCGCGAAGTTCGGGTATCTGAAGGTAAGCATTTTCGACATCTCCCTCGTCGTTGAGGAAAATTTCTATCCTGCCGTGTCCCTCGAGCCTGGTTATCGGGTCAATGGTAATTTTTTTCACTCTATGACCTCCTTATGAGGCTTTTCCGGTTGTTTTTTCTTTAACATGGAATTCGCCAGCCCGAATCTGTAAAAAGTACCGGCGGGGTCAATCACCTCGTCCACCATCCTGGCAATCTCCTCTTCGCTTTCGCCTTGATAGATAGAGGCGATTGCGCTGACCAGCTTGGCGCCTTGGTCGTCTACTCCCGGCGGCGGTCCGAAGCAGCCGCGGCAGGGCATATTGGCTTCTATACAGCGCAGGCCGCACCCGCCGCGCGTGGCGGGACCGCAACAAATTATGCCCTGCTCCAGCAGGCATTTTTCGGGGTCGGGTATAATCTCGTGGGGTCGGTAAAATTTGGTTATTTTCTTTTCCTCTTTGGTACGCTTACACTCGTCGCAAAGCGTCTTGTCAGAGGCGATTACCGCCCCCGGCGGGGGCATTTGTCCGCTGGCAAAGAGGTCTACTAATTTTAAAATAAGGTCGACCGGCGGCGGGCAGCCGGGGACGAAGTATTCCACGGGAACTACCTGTGCCAGTGTCAGCACCGTGTCAAACAGTTCCGGCAGTTCCAGCTCACCTTCGGCAACCCTGGTTTTCAGCAGCGGAAAAGTACCCTCATCGTTATTATTTGAAGGCGCTTCTATATAAGCCCGCTGGAATATTTCAGCGCGACTGGTGAAATTGGCCAGCGCCGGTATGCCGCCGAAGCAGGCGCAGGCCCCGAAGGCCACCATAACTTTAGACTTATCGCGCAGCAGTTTCGCGATTTCCTCCTGCTCGGTGCTCCTGACAGCCCCGTTAAAAAGACATAAATCGATGCTCTTGTCTTCCATGGCTCTGACATGGTGGTATTTGAAATCCAAGGCAATTGGCCAGAATACTATATCGACCAGGTTGGCGATATCCAGTATCTTCTCGTTGGTATCAAGGACGGCCACATCGCAGCCGCCGCAGGAAGCCGCCCAGTACAGGGCCAGTTTCGGTTTAGCCATTATCGCCACCTCCGTTGCGGCTGAAAGGTCCGAGTTGCCTTATTTTTTCCGTCATATCATTAACGATGTTGGCAAAGTGGTCTCCCTCCGATGCGGAAACCCATTCCAGGCGTACTCTCTCGTCTTCAATCCCGAGCTGGGAGAGCATTTTCTTCAGCAGGGGTATCCGGCGGGCTGTCTTCTTATTACCGTCCAGGTAATGACACTCACCGATATGTCAGCCGCAAACGAGGACGCCATCAGCTCCTTTTTCAAAAGCTTTCAGGATAAAGGTGGGGTCTACCCTGCCGGAGCACATGACCCGCACAATCCTTATATTAGGAGCGTACTTCTTACGGGAAGTACCGGCCAGGTCGGCCCCGGCATAAGAGCACCAGTTGCATAATATGCCTACAATCTTTGGCTCAAAACTCATGCTAATACCCCCTCAATCTCGGACATAATCTGCTCGGTGGTAAAGTGCCTGCCGGTGATAGCGCCGCTGGGGCAGGCGGCCACGCAGGTGCCGCAGCCCTTACAGAGTGCCTCATTAATGCTGGCGACCTTCTTCTCCTCGTCGAAGGTAATCGCCTTGTAAGCACAGAGGTTGATGCACACCTTACATCCGGCGCAGTGTTCTTCGTCCACTACGGCGGTGGCGGACTCGATTACGACGCTGCCCTTGCCTATCATGGCCAGGACCCTGGCCGCTGCCGCCGATGCTTGAGCTACCGTGTCCGGGATATCTTTTGGACCCTGGCAGCAGCCGGCAACGAAGATACCCTCCGTCGTCGTGGCGACGGGGTCGAGCTTGGGATGCTTCTCCAGGAAGAACCCGTCTGCCTTGCGACTTAACGAGAAGAGCCTGGCGACATTCCCGGCATCGGCACGGGGTTCCAGGGCGCAGCTAAGTACGACCATGTCCACCGGCAGGCGCAGCTTGCGGCGGACCAGCGTGTCCTCGCAGATGACGACCAGCTTGCCCTCTTCTTCCGGGCTTTCGGCTAGGTTGGTAATCTCGCCGGCTTTCCCCCGCACGAAGTTCACCCCCTCCTCCTGGAGCCGCTCGTAGAACTCCTCGTAGCCCGAACCGGCGCACCGCATATCGATATACAGCTGATATACGGTCGCTTCCGGCACCTTCTC
>CAYPDM010000093.1:0-5035 GCA_964409485.1 uncultured Dehalococcoidaceae bacterium
CCACCCTCGGCTCATCGGCGGCTTAGGGCGTGAGTCTTTATCCCCACACCACCCTGACCTTAGTGAAGGGAGATAAGTCACAAGGTTTCTACTTTGGCAAACAATTGATCAAGAGAACCCTCTTTGGCTCGGAAACCTGTGCCGTGGTTTCTAGCATATGTGATTGCGTCATGAAGTCTTAAATCGATAAGGATATTGCCTCGCCGTATCTGGTCAGCAATTAGAGTAGGTGAAGTTCCTGTTAATAACCTTGCCCGGTAATAATGAAAATATTCAGTATCACCACGTAATTCCGTCCTGGCAGTAACAAGTAAAAGAGCTGGCATCTTAGCCTGAAACTGTTTACTTAAGTCCTCATTGAACCAGCGGACTATTGTTTTGCCAGATATATGCTGTACCGATACTACTTCGTCTGTTACTGTTAGGAACAATCCCGAACTATTAGGTTGCTGACTCATAGTGAAATAAAGACCAAGACGTCCATTTTGGTCTAGCGTGCCGTAGGTGCGGATAGCCAAGAGTGGTTCCATAACCCAAGCTTTCCTGTTGAAGGTGAAAAGGGTTATTAGGCTGGTAACGTTGTCTCTATGTGACTTTAATTCAACATCACCTAAATCTGGCACACAAACATTGTTCTCGGTTAATCCTAGGCATTGTTCCAGTGTGTGACCGACACCAGTTGGGCCTCTTCTCATGGACTTGTAAAACCCATGTTCTCTAATGTCCTTGAATTTATTCTTAAATTCATCAAAATTCAAAAGTGGTAGTCTCCTCTAAATTACACATTCGGGTGGTCTCCAGAAGTCCAGTATGTACTCAAATGTAGTCCCAAGTTTTATGTAGTTATTAGGCCAACCGAAAATACCTACCCTATTAACAAGATTCCTCCTATCCCAGATTAGAATGTTGCGTAACTCGTACCCAACCTCGGTAAGTGCCTCGACAATATATAAGTGGGTCGGTATACGCTTATTTTCCCACCATAGGTCATTAATATTAATTACACAGTGTGCCTTTGGCCTTAATAATGGCAATACGCCTCGGTATATTTCACCTAGAGCTTTACTGAAAGCAATAGGTTCTAGAGTGCCGATGTCATCAGGGTCTTGTGAATACTGTTGTACAGTCAGATAATGCTTGTTATTCCGTAAGTCTCCCCTCATGCTCTTATTAAGTCTAGGCTTATCCAAGAATTTGGAATAGGGTGGTGAGGTAACGGCCAACGCTACACTATTTTCCTTCAAATATTGTGGAATATTTCGTGCATCATCTCTTATCGCTATTTGCTGTGTCGTATTTAGAAGATTTCCTTGTGCTAGCCTTGACTTAGCGGTATCGATATATTCTTGTTTAAGGTCGAAACCCACAGCGTTTCTATTGAGGTCTTGAGCAGCCAATAAGGTGGTACCAATACCCACAAAGGGGTCTATAACCAGTTCACCCCGATGAGTGAATAGTTTAATGCACTTTGCGGGTAGGCCAATTGGAAACACAGCAGGATGTATGCTCTTGTCCCTTATATCCCTCTTTTCATAAGAAAATTCCCAAATGCCTACCTGACTTTGAATCCATTCCTTAGGGGTTAGGCAGTTTATATGATTTGCAGGGCAATCGCAGGTTTTTTCATAACCGATGTCCAGTTGTTTGGAGATTTCATTAACTTGAACCATATCTATCCTCACTATGAATTATAGCTCTTTGCAGGAAAATTTGAAAGGCACAGAGTAGTTTAAGAGGGGCACTCGCCCCTCCCTCTTTTACTTCCCCCTCCTTTGCTAAAGGAGGGGGACCGAGGGTGAGGATTTCATTAAAAATAATTTCCCGCTCTCCTTCATCCTGCCTCGCAATGACAGGTAGGGTGAGTTATGCTATAATTCATGCGTAAATATCACCCGCAGGATTGGAACCGGAACATTGACACTCAAAGAAACAATCGCCGAGCTGATTAAAAATGCGGTTATTGCCGCCCGGCAGGCCGGCAAGCTGCCCGAACTCACCCTGCCCGAGATAGCCATCGACCGACCCCAGAATCCGGAGCACGGCGACTACGCTTGCAGTATCTCTCTCAAGCTGGCGAGGGCCGTCGGCACCAGCCCCCTGGATATCGCTAATGAGATAGCCGGCTTCATCAAACCCTCCGCCGAAATCGAGAGCGTTACCGTCGCCCCGCCGGGTTTCATCAACTTCACCCTGAAAAACGACTGGCTCACACAGCAGGTAGACGCCATTCTGGAGAGCGGCCACACTTACGGCAACATTGAGCTGGGGCAGGATAAAAGTGTACAGATAGAATTCGTCAGCGTTAATCCCACCGGCCCGCTCCACGTGGGACACGGGCGGGGGGCCATCCTGGGCAGCACCCTGGCCAATGCCCTTAGCTCCGCCGGCTATAAGGTGGAAAAGGAATATTATATCAACGACGCCGGCAACCAGGTAGATTCCTTCCGCCGCTCGCTGTACGCCCGCTACCTGCAGGCCAGGGGGGAAGATGCCGAGATGCCCGCCGACGGATATCTGGGCCAATACATCATCGACATGGTCAAAGAGATTACCGCCGCAGAGGGGGATAAGCTCGCCGGTCTATCCGGGGAGGAACTGGTCGCGCGACTCGGCAAAGCCGGCCTGGAGAAGATGCTCGGTCAGATAAAGGCAGACCTTGAACTGCTTGACGTCACCTTCGATGTCTGGTTCAGCGAGCAGAGCCTCTACGATAACAATCAGTACGAGACCGCGATGTCGATTCTGAAAAAGGGCGGCTACATCACCGAAAAAGAAGCCGCTACCTGGTTCGTCTCCACCGCCCTCGGCGAGGACAAGGACAACGTGGTCGTTAGAACCGACGGCACGCCGACATATTTCGCCACGGATATTGCCTATCACTACAACAAATTCCTGGAGCGCAAGTTCGATAGCGTTATTGATATCTGGGGCGCCGACCACATGGGGCATGTCTCCCGCATGAAGGCCGTCGTGGGCGCTCTGGGTATAGACCCGGAACAGCTTACGGTTATCATATCGCAGATGGTTACCCTGCGCCGCGGCGGAGAGGTAGTGAAAATATCCAAGCGCAGCGGCGATATCGTTACCCTGCGCGAACTGGTGGAGGAGGTCGGCGCCGACGCCTGCCGCTTTTTCTTCCTGTCCCGCACCGCCGACAGCCAGATGGACTTCGACCTTGAGCTGGCTAAAAAGCAGTCGGCGGATAACCCCGTTTACTACGTCCAGTACGCCCACGCGCGCATCGCCAGCATACTACGCCACGCGCAGGAGAAGGACGCCGACAGCGGCGACGGCGATGTCTCCCGGCTGACCACCGAGCCGGAGCTAATCCTGATACGCAAGATGCTGCTCCTGCCGGAAATAATCGAAATGATAGCCCGCACCCTCGAGCCCCACCACCTGACCTACTACGCCCAGGACCTGGCTACCGTTTTTCACAGCTTTTACAAGCAATGCCGCGTCGTTACCGGCGACAAAGCCATGACCGCGGCGCGGCTAAAGCTGGTCAGGGCCGCCAAGCTCGTGCTGGGCCGGACGCTCCGACTGATGGGCATGACCGCGCCGGATGAGATGTAGCCCGACCGCCGGCTAGAGACCTTCCTCTTTGAACCGCCGGCCCAAATCCGCATATTCCTTCGTCATTTCCCGCAGCCAGGGAAGCTGTTTCTCGGAGACGGCCCCCTTTATCCTGCCGGGGACGCCCACGACGAAAGAATTATCGGGGATTTTCATCCCCTCGCTGACCAGACATGCGGCGCCGATGAGGCAGAAATTACCGATTTCCGCCCGGTGCAGGACGACGGCTTTGATGCCTACCAGCACGTTGTTGCCTATCCGGGAGCAGTGGATGACGGCGCCGTGGCCGATATTTACCGTATCCCCGATGACGATATCCGTTTCGGGCGGGACGCCGGAGTGGATGATGCAGTTATCCTCCACGACGGAATAGCTGCCGATAACGATGCGCCCGGTATCCCCCCTGATGACAGCCCCCGGCCAGACGCTGGAGTGCTCGCCGATTTCCACATCGCCGACGACATAGGCGGCCTCGCTGATAAAGGCCGACGCGGCTATCTTCGGGGTTTTACCATTAAAACTTCTTATCATGTTCCCTTCCTGTTTCTAGGTTATTTCATATTACCAATTTAATAAACCTGCGGTCAATCTCACCGGCTTACCCGCCGCCTGACCAGCCTTGTCGCCGCGCGCCGCTTTGTGTTACACTCGCTAGTAAGGAGATTTCGATGAAAAAGCGCGTCTTTTCCGGCATACAGCCGACGGGTAACATACATATCGGCAACTACCTGGGCGCCATTAAATACTGGGTGTCCATGCAGGAAGACTATGATAATGTCTTCTGTATCGTCGACCTGCACGCCATCACCGTGCCGCAGGACCCGAAGGAGCTTAAAGCCAAAATCCGCGAGGTCTCCGGACTGCTCATGGCCGCCGGAATCGACCCCGAGAGGTCTATCCTCTTTGTACAATCGCACGTCAGCGCCCACAGCGAGCTGGCCTGGCTCCTCAATTGCTTTATCCCCATGGGCTGGATGCAGCGCATGACCCAGTTCAAGGAGAAGTCGGTAAAACAGAAGGAGCAGGTGAGCGTCGGCCTGTTTGACTACCCGTCACTGATGGCCGCCGATATCCTGCTTTACCGCACGGACGTCGTGCCGGTGGGAGAGGACCAGAAGCAGCATGTGGAACTGGCCAGGGACGCCGCGCAGCGATTTAATAACATCTACGGGGAGACCTTCGTGGTGCCGGAACCGCTTATCCCGAATGTCGGCGCCCGCATCATGGGACTCGACGACCCCACCGCAAAAATGAGCAAAAGCGAAGCCGCCTCCGGCCACGCCGTCAACCTGCTGGACACGCCGGACATGATTCGCTCCAAGATAATGAAGGCCACCACCGATTCTCACCGGGATGTTCTCTTCGACGAGAGCCGGCCCGGCATATTTAACCTGCTGTCCATCTACCAGACCATTACCGGCGAGCCGGAAAAAGAGATAGAAGCCAGGTTCGCGGGCAA
>CAYPDM010000094.1:0-5014 GCA_964409485.1 uncultured Dehalococcoidaceae bacterium
AAGCCGTCGTTAGCCGAAGAGAAACTGCTAAAGTCGCGCGGCTACCTGTTCATCGCGGGGGTGGACGAGGTGGGGAGGGGAGCTTTGATGGGGCCGGTGGTGGCCGCGGCGGTTATTCTGCCACCTAATTTCAAAGCGCGCTGGCGTTCTAAAGTGAGGGACAGCAAACAGCTGCGTCCGTCTCAACGTGAATATCTCTACGAGTATATTCGCGATGCGGCTATATCTTCAGGTATCGGCGCAGAATCCAACGATATTATCGATTCTATCGGCATAGCCAGAGCCACCCGTCTGGCAATGATATCGGCAATCAGACAGCTGACGCCGGAGCCCCAGTTTCTTCTCATCGATTATTTCCGCATCCCCGAGATATCTCTCCCGCAAAAGGGAATCGTCAACGGCGACGGACTCTGTTTCTCGATAGCCTGCGCCTCGATAATAGCCAAGGTTACCCGCGACCGCATGGTGACGGAGATGGACATGGAATACCCCGGATACGGTTTCGCCGGTCACAAGGGCTACGGCACCCGGGAGCATCTCAACAGCCTGCGGGAAAACGGCCCGTGCCGGCTTCACCGGCGGTCTTTCCGTCCGGTAAATCAGATGGCAGGTCAAGGCCTATGAAACGGCGCGAAAC
This sequence comes from uncultured Dehalococcoidaceae bacterium, assembly GCA_964409485.1. Lineage (GTDB taxonomy): Bacteria > Chloroflexota > Dehalococcoidia > Dehalococcoidales > RBG-16-60-22 > JAFGPF01. The sequence goes on from CAYPDM010000094.1 coordinate 638, forward strand.
CGGCATACTCGGGGAGAAACTGGCTGGCGATTTCCTGGGCAAGAACGGCTACAGTATCATCGAGACCAACTACCGCTGTCCCGCCGGCGAGATTGACATAATTGCACAGCAGCGGGACACCCTGGTATTCATCGAAGTAAGAACGAAAAAAAGCCGGCGGTTCGGCACCCCGGAGGAATCTATCACACCTGCCAAGATGGAAAAGTTGAGAACGGTGGCCGCCCACTACGGCCAGAACCGCAGTAATCTACCCGCCGCCTGGAGAATCGACGTTGTCGCCATTGAGATGGATAACGCCGGTAAGGTATCACGCATTGAACTGATTGAAAACGCCGTAGAAGCGGCGTAACGCACTTATCTTTACCTGACGATACGGCTATGCTAGAATTAACCACCGAGGGAACACAGCCATGAAAGCCGTTTTTAAAGACAAGCTCCGCATTATCGATGCCAATCTGAACCGGATTGGCGAAGGACTGCGCGTCATTGAAGAATTCGCCCGTCTCTCTCTTAACGACACGGTCATAACACAGAAGCTAAAGGATATGCGCCATGATATACTGAACGCGGGAGAAAAATTACAGGTGCAGCTAATCGACGCCAGAGACTCGCAGGGCGATGTCGGCGCCGACATGGAAGCGGCCGGACAGGAAAAACAACGTGACATAAAAGAGACTATCATCGCCAATACCAGGCGCGTACAGGAATCGTTGAGAGTCATGGAAGAAACCGCCAAATCTCCGGAAATCCCGCTGGACACGGATAAATACAGGCAGGCGCGATTTTCCCTGTATACGATTGAAAAAGAACTGCTTTCCAGGATGCTGCGTAAGGACAAGATAGCAAGATTGACCGGACTCTACGTAATAATCGATACGGTATTTCTCAAGGGACGCAATCCGGTCGAAGTCGCCGAGCAGGCAATCAGGGGAGGCGCCCGGAACATACAGCTAAGAGATAAGAAACATGACACCGGGAAATGCATATCTATCGCGGAAGATTTACAAAAATTCTGCTTTAAACATGATGTACTGTTTATCGTCAACGACAGGCTCGATGTTGCCCTGGCATCCGGCGCCGACGGACTCCACGTAGGCCGCGACGACCTGCCCGTGGCATCGGCACGGCGGCTGCTGCCAATCGATAAGATACTTGGCGCTTCGGCGCGCACTGTGGAAGAAGCCGAAAGCGCTTACGCTAACGGCGCCGACTATATAGGAGTCGGCGCGATGTATGCCACCGCCACCAAAGAGAGAGCCGAGGTGGTAGGGCCTGTCAGAATAAAGGAGATACGTCGGACGATAGACTTGCCCATCGTGGCGATTGGTGGTATTAATAAGAGTAATCTCCGCAAGGTGTTCGAGGCCGGCGCTGATGCCGCCGCTGTAATCAGCGCCGTGATGGCAGCCGATGATATTGAAGAAACAACCAGACATCTGGTAAAAATAATCGAAGAGGAACAAAGTGAATAATCTGGAATCGATATCGGAACAGGCACGTAGAGACCTATCGGCCAAGGATGAGGCCAGGGAAAAAATGCTGCCGCTCTGCCGCGATGCAATTCGTTATTGCAGCAACGCAATCCGCGCCGTTCACCGGCAGGAATTCGATAAAGCCGGGGAGTTAATCAGAACGGCCCGCAGTCTGCTGGACGACGCCGAAGAAGCGGTCAAGAATCATAGCGAGCTTAACAGTACCGGTGCGGTCAGGGACGCCCAGAAGGAGTTAGCCGAGGCTAATATCACACTGGCGCTGGTGACCGGAAAGAACCTGCCCAAACCCAAAGGACTGGGCGTCGGTACCGCCGCTTATCTTAACGGCCTCGGAGAAGCGGTCGGAGAAGTACGGCGATACCTGTTAGACGCCATGCGGCGGGGAGACCTGTCACGGGGGGAGGAGCTTTTAACCATTATGGATGATGTTTACAGTGTCCTCGTTACCATAGATTTCCCGGATGCCGTTACCGGCGGGCTGCGGCGTACTACCGATATGGTACGCGGCGTGCTGGAAAGGACCCGAAGCGACCTTACCCTGGCAATAAGACAGGATACACTGGAGAAGAACCTGGAGAAGCTGCAGAAGCAGGACGGGGGTAAAGAAAAATCAACGCAGAAGAATACCCAGCCCAAGGAGGAAGAGACCGCTCATCATGACGAACCAGACCTCGACAGTATTGAGCTGGAAATATATCGCCATTTATCCGACTGGAGGGACCATAAAGCCAACGAGGAAAACCTGGCGCCGTTCATTATTGCCCGTAATTCATGGCTGAAGCAGATTATCAAGCTGCGCCCGTCATCCATTAAGGAGCTATACGGTATCAAGGGCTTCGGGGAGAGAAGGGTAAACAAATACGGCAAGGAGATAATCGCCATTATCAACAAGGGGCGGTGATACTACTTTATATATATATCTTTTTATTGACCCTGGAGGGGAATTATGATAAACTGCCTTGAACCTGATGGATAGAATGTCTTCTCGGATAAAGTGATTAAAAGGGGGTTGGTACGACCTCCTTTTATTTTTATACTGAAACGTAAAATAGTCACCAGGAGGTATGCATATGGAAGAATGGGTTTTAAAATTACTGGTTATATTGGGCGCGGTTCTGGGTCTGGCTTTCGTTGGTTATCTGTCATTTAATATATTACGTGAAAGCGAAGGCAACCAGCGAATGAAGTCTATATCTATGGCCATACGGCAGGGCGCCATGGCTTTTTTACGTCGCGAATTCCTGACACTGTCGATATTCACGGTCGTTGTATTTGTAGTCCTGGCTATTTTTATAGACCCCAAGCCGTATGTTGCCGTGGCCTATCTGGCCGGCACCGTCACGTCGGCTCTTTCCGGCTGGCTGGGCATGAATATCGCGACCAAGTCAAATGTCAGGACGGCTCATGCGGCCATCAACAGCTGGGCGAAAGGACTGAAAATAGCTTTCTCCAGCGGGGCCGTAATGGGCTTCTGCGTGGTCGGCCTGGGACTGCTGGGTCTGGCCATTATCTCTTTCATATGGAATGACAGCCATGTATGGCTCGGTTTTGCCTTCGGGGCGTCTTCGGTGGCGCTGTTCCTTAGAGCCGGCGGCGGTATCTTTACCAAGAGCGCCGATGTCGGCGCCGACCTCGTGGGCAAGGTGGAAGCGGGTATCCCCGAGGACGACCCGCGCAATCCGGCGGTGATTGCCGATAATGTCGGTGACAACGTCGGCGACGTGGCCGGCATGGGCTCCGACCTTTACGAGTCGTACGTTTCGGCGATAGCGGCTTCGATGGTCCTCGGCGTACTCGTCCTGGGGATGACCGACGGCATGTTCCTGCCGCTGACGCTGGCGGCCGCAGGCATCGTGGCATCTATTATCGGGGCATTATCCGTCCGGCCAAAGGAAATAAAAGGCGCAGACTTCGAGAAACAGGTTGCCAAGGCGCATGCCACCATGAACACCGGCGTCTATGTCAGCAATATCCTGATGATAATCGCCAGCTTCTTCATCATCAGAGGGTTCACCGGCGAACTGAAACTCTTCTGGGCACTGATATCGGGTCTGGTGGCCGGCTTCCTGATTTCGCTGGCCACGGAATACTTTACTTCCGCCGAACGTCCCCCCGCCAAGAGGATTGCCAAGTCCGCGGAAAGCGGGGCCGCCGTAGCCATTATCGACGGGCTTGCCACAGGCATGTTAAGTACGGTTTTGCCCGTTATCCTGGTGGTCATAGCCACCGTTCTCGCCTACCTCTTCGGCGGGTTGCTGGGCATCGCCATCGCGGCAATGGGAATGTTGATTAATCTGGGCATGCTGCTGGCCATGGACTGCTACGGTCCCATCGCCGATAACTCGGCGGGAATCGCCGAGATGGCCGGACTGGGTAAAGACGTCAGGGAGCGCTGCGAGGCACTGGACGCCGTGGGTAACACCACGGCGGCTCTCGGCAAGGGTTTTGCCATCGCCTCGGCGGCGCTGGCGTCACTGGCCTGGCTGGCCACCTATTTCCAGGTCGTTCACCTGGAAGGCGGCATAGCCAGCCTGACCAATGTTGCCGTCATATCCGGCATTCTCATCGGTGGTATGCTTACCTTTATTTTCAGCGCGCTGGCCATGAGGGGAGTCAGCACGGGCGGTTTCGCCATCGTCAACGAGGTCAGGCGCCAGTTCCGTGAAATCAAGGGACTCCTGGAAGGCAAGGAGGGCGTAAAGCCGGACTACGTGGCCTGTGTCGACATCGCTACCAAGGTTGCCCTCAAATCCATGATAATCCCGGGCATCCTGGTAATTGCCGTGCCCCTTATCATGGGATTTACGCTGGGTCCCGAAGCCGTGGCGGGACTGCTCGTTGGTGCGTTAGTGACGGGGTTCCTGATGGCGGTGATGATGGCCAA
>CAYPDM010000095.1:0-5011 GCA_964409485.1 uncultured Dehalococcoidaceae bacterium
CGCAAGGTCTGGACGGACTGCTTTCGCTGTCCCAAGTTCCCCAACTGCGATGAGACCGCGCTTATCTATCACGCCGGAGAGACGACCTAGATTGGCCGAGGAAGCGCTCTCCAGCGAGGTTATCTTCGAAGGTAGAATCCTTAAACTGCGTGTCGATACCGTCAGGACTGTCGACGGACGTAAAACCACGCGGGAAGTCGTTGAACATGACGCGTGTATCGCCGTCATTCCCGTTGACGCTGAAGGCAATATCCTGCTGGTCAGGCAGTACCGCCGGGCTGTGGGCAAAGAGCTTCTGGAGATACCGGCGGGCGGCATTGATAAGGGGGAGGATGTCGATGCGGCGGTGGTGCGGGAGATGCGCGAGGAAACGGGCTTCCGGCCGCGGAAAGTGAAGCGACTCGGCGGTTTCTATTCGACGCCGGGCTTCTGCGACGAATATTTGTATCTCTATCTGGCTGAAGACCTGACACCCGACCCCCTCTCCGCCGAAGATACCCCCGGCATTGAAGTGGTAAGCGTACCGGCGGCACAGGTTCGCGCTCTTGTTGCTTCGGGTGAAATCGAGGATGCCAAGACCGTCGCCGGACTGCTTTATTACCTGGAATATTATAAAAAATAAGGAGTAAGTGAAATTTTAACCTGATTATATCGGTGCTGCCATTACAGGAGCGAACGGGCGAATGCCGACGTAAGGGGTGTTTAAGAGGGGCGGAAAGCCCCTCTTTCTTTTATTCCCCCTCTCCTGTGAAACCTCGTCAGGAGAGGGGGACACAGGGGGTGAGGTAGATTAAATAGAGAGCTTAGTGTTTCCAGTACAGGTGGCGTCCCCCCATGAGGTGCATATGGAGATGGGGTACTATCTGCCCCGCGTCCGCACCGCTGTTGATGGTTATCCGGTAGCCTCTTTCGGCAATGCCCTGCTCAATAGCGACCTGTTTGACTGCTTTTATCATTTTACCGATAAGAGGCGTGTCTCCGTCGGACATTTCCGCCAGGGAAGGGATGTGTTTTTTAGTAACCACCAGAAGGTGCACTGGCGTCAGCGGGTTGATATCAGGAAAAACGACGACATCATCGTCCTCGTATAGAAGCCCGGACGGCACCTCGCCGCTGGCAATCTTACAGAAAATGCAGTCGTTATCCTGTTCGGGGTTCATCTGACCTGCCTTATAAATCAACCGGAGTAGTGCCGCCGGTCATGTTCTGCATGGACCACGTGGAGGCCTTTACCGGTTTCAGTCTGAAAACGGCCATGAAATCCAGGCCGTGTTTTTCAATGTTTGGTTTCAAAAACTGGTATTTGTCCACGATTTCCTGCTTGAGCGCGTTGTCTTTTACTTCCTCCGCCCTGCCGCTGACCCTTAGCTGCGTACCGTTGGCGAAGTAGCAGACTTCCGTTTCCGAGTTGGCGAGCAGCTGCTTGGCCACGTCTTTGGTATGGTTGGTGAAATAAATAATCCCGTTTTCGTCGGCGCGGTGCATACCCATGCCGCGGACATGCGGTTTGCTGCCTTCCACCGTGGCCATGTATCCCATTGGATTCGCCGTGATGAATTCATACATTTCTTTCTTGTTCATTATCATCTCCCTTCCAATAAGGTAATGACAATTATAGTAAGTAGCCTTATTGTTGTCAATGCGCTTACTTGAGCTTACTTATAACGGCGTCCGCTACCTGGGACGTGCCCACGGCCGAGGGGTCTTCGCGGGTTGGCTTCATATCGTAGGTGACGCTCCTGCCTTCGGCGATAATCGCGGCGATGGCGCCTTCCAGTCGGTCGGCGGCTTCACTCTCGCCGATATGCCGCAGCATCATCACGCCGGAGAGCATCATGGCCATCGGATTGACCCGGTTCTGGCCGGTGTACTTCGGCGCGCTGCCGTGAGTTGGCTCGAACAACGCTATTTCGTCGCCGATATTGGCGCCGGGGGCCAGGCCCAGTCCGCCGACCAGTCCCGCGCAGAGGTCGGAAATAATATCCCCGTAGAGATTGGGGGCGACGATGACGTCGTATTCCTGCGGCCTTCTCACCAGCTGCATGCAGAGGTTATCGATGAGCGCTTCCTGGAACTCGATATCCGGGTATTTTGAAGCTTCTTCGCGCGCCACCGAGAGGAACAATCCGTCGGAGTATTTCATAATATTGGCCTTCTGCGTGGCCGTCACTTTTTTACGACCGTACCGGCGGGCGTACTCGAAGGCGTACTTTATAATGCGGCGGCTCCCCGATTCCGTAATCATTTTGATGCTCAAGCCGGAATCGGCTTTAATGACATCGCCCAGTTTGCTGTTAATAAAAGCTATCAGGTCTCCGGCTGCCGGCGTCCCCTTCTCGAACTCCACGCCCGCGTAAAGATCTTCCGTATTCTCCCTGACGATTACTATATCCACATCGATGAAGGGAGACGGAGCGCCGGTATAGGTCTTGCAGGGGCGTACGCAGGCGTACAGGTCCAGGGCCTTGCGCATGGCGACGTTGACGCTGCGGAAACCCGTCCCCACCGGCGTCGTTACCGGCCCCTTGATGGCCACCTTGTTCTTTTTAATGGAATCAAGGACGGAGTCGGGGAGGGGGGTGCCGTATTCCTTAATAACGTCGGCGCCGGCGTAGGCCTTCTCCCAGTTGAATTTAACTCCCGTGGCCTCGAGTACCCTTCTGGTGGCCTCAGAAATCTCGGGTCCCACCCCGTCGCCGGGTATAAACGTCACGTTATAGGTCAATTATCTGGTCCTTTCTAGCCATTTTATCTACCTCACCCCCTGTGTCCCCCTCTCCTTACGAGGTGTCAAAGGAGAGGGGGGAGGTTAATATGAGGGGCTACGCCCCTCAAACTCCCCGTTTGCTATAGTCTGAAGTCCCCGTGTTTCTGGATATACGGTATCAGCCCGCCCTCGTTGAGGATTTTCAGCATGACGTCCGGTATTTTCCCGAAGGTCAGCGTGCTGCCGTTGGTAAGGTCTTTGACCGTCCCCGCCGCCAGGTCGACTTCAAGCTCATCCCCATCGTTTATCTTATCGGTATCGCATATCAGCACCGGCAGGCCCAGGTTGATGGCGTTCCTGAAAAAGATTCTCGCCACGCTTTTCGCCAGTATGGCGCTGACGCCGGCCATTTTTATTACCAGCGGGGCGTGCTCGCGACTCGACCCCAGCCCGAAGTTGCTCCCCCCTACCACGAAGTCGCCGTGCTTAACTTTAGTCGCGAAATTCGGGTCGGCGTCCTCTAAAACGTGCCTGGCAAGCTCCGGCAGGTTGCTACGGAGATGGGCGTACCGACCCGGTATAATATGGTCGGTGGATATACCGTCCCCGAACTTATGAGCTCTTCCTTTGAGCATTTACAAAACCTCCCGGGGGTCGGTTATCTCGCCGGTCAGCGCCGAGGCCGCCGCCGTGGCCGGACTGCCGAGGTAGATAAAGCTCCTGGGATTTCCCATCCGCCCCTCGAAGTTGCGGTTGGCCGTGGACAGGCACGACTCCCCGTCGCCCAGCGCCCCCTGGTGAAGGCCGAGGCACGGCCCGCAGCCGGGCGGCAATATAATAGCTCCCGCCTCAACGAAGTCCCTGATATAGCCTGCTTCTATGGCATCCAGCAGGACACGCCGCGAAGCCGGCGCGACTATCAGCCGCACCGACGGGTTTCTTTTTTTACCTTTTATAATTCCGGCGGCCGTGGCCAGGTCTTCAAGTCGGCCGTTGGTGCAGGTGCCGATGACGACCTGCTGTATTTTAGTCCCTTTGAGGTCTTTGGCTGATGCCGTGTTATCCACCGTATGCGGTTTAGAGACCGTCGGCTCGAGTTCAGCCGCGTTTATTTTATTGACCTTTTCATAGACGGCATCGGCATCGGCCGCCAGCGCTTTAAAATCGTTGCCCCGCCCCTCCGCCTTTAAATATTCATGAGTGACCTCGTCCGAGGCGAAAAGTCCAGCCTTCGCCCCCGCCTCGACGGCCATGTTGGCGATGGTGAAGCGTCCGGCCATGCTCATTTTCTCAATAGTATCACCGTGGAACTCCAGGGCTTTATACGTGGCGCCGTCCGCCCCGATTTGCCCGATTAAGTGCAGGATGAGGTCTTTAGCGCTGATGCCCTTTTGTAAATCCCCCGTGACTTCTATCTTGAAAGTCTCCGGGACGCGCAGCCAGGTCCTGCCCAGCCCGAAAGCCACCGCCACGTCCGAGGAGCCCATGCCGGTGGCGAAAGCCCCCAGTCCCCCCGCCGTCACCGTGTGCGAGTCCGCCCCCACCACCACGTCGCCCGGCCGCGCGTAGGCTTCGGCGACTATCTGGTGGCAGACGCCGTCGCCGGCTTCCGAGAGGATGCACCCGCTCTGCCGGGAGAAGTCCCGCAGCAGGATATGGTCGTTGGAAAGATTGACGTTGGGACTCGGCGCCGCGTGGTCGATGAACAGCACCGTCCTCTTTGCGTTCGCCAGCTTGCCCATCCCGCTGCTCCGGTACAGCCTTACCGTTAACGGCCCGGTGGTGTCCTGCACGAAGGCCAGGTCGACTTCAGCAATAACGATATCCCCGGCTTTAGCGTCGCCGCCGGACTTATCGCTTAATATTTTTTCGGCCAGTGTCTTGCCCATATCAACTCATCCTGCCTCGTAAGGAGAGGGGGATAAAGGGGGTGAGGTCAATAAATACTCTCTACATCGGGATATTGCCGTGTTTCTTGTAGGGGCGGGTCTCCTTCTTATTCTGTAACGCCTCCAACGCCGCGATTATCTTTTGTCGTGTCTGACTCGGTTCCACGACGGCGTTGATGTACCCCATCCGCGCCGCCACGTAAGGATTATAGAGCAGCTCGCGGTACTCATCTATTTTTTCTTGCCTCAAGGCAGTGGGGTCTTCCGCGGCTTTTATGTCCTTGTTGAAGATAATATCAGAGGCGGCTTCGGCCCCCATGACGGCGATTTCCGCCTGCGGCCAGGCCAGCGTATAGTCCGCCCCCAGCCCCTGACTGCACATGGCGATGTACGCCCCGCCGTAAGCCTTGCGGGT
>CAYPDM010000096.1:0-4867 GCA_964409485.1 uncultured Dehalococcoidaceae bacterium
CAGGAATAATTTTTCAAGTTTTAAGCCGCCCCGCCGCACCATGATTACCGCCAGGACTATGCCGATTCCCCAGGCTACCAGTTCCGGGATATGTCTCAACATGGAGATGTCGATTATTTGAACGGAAGTTTCCATATTATCTCTTTATGTTTTTTAGCCTCCTCCTCCGCCCCTCGCTGGTTATCTTTTCCCACCCGGCCGCCCCGTATCATTTGCGGCTTAGCCCTTAAATAATTCCGCCACTCTGTCCAGAATTATTTCCGCCACTTCGCGTTTGCTCATCAGGGGCAATTCTTCTATATCCCCGTTCTTATCAATGAGGGTCACTTTATTGGTGTCCACGTCGAAACCGCTGCCGGCTCTGGTAACGTCGTTGGCCACGAAAAGGTCGCAATTTTTATCATGTAATTTCTTAATAGTGTTCTCTATGAGGTCTTCCGTCTCGGCGGAAAAGCCTATCTTTAGAATATCGCCCTTAACTTCGGACAGGATATCCGGCGCCTTGACCAGCTCCAGCGTCAGCCTGTCTTTATCCTTTTTAATCTTACGGGCGGCGGGATTTTTCGGGACGTAGTCCGCCGGGGCGGCGGCCATAATCAGCGCGTCGGCATTACCGCACGCTGTGACGACCGCATTCTTCATCTGCAGGACGCTTTCAACGTGTATGACTTCCATGCCGGAAGGGTCGGGGAGCGCTGTCGGCGCGGCAATAAGCGTTACTTCAGCCCCGCGGTCGCGGGCGGCCTCGGCTATGGCGTAGCCCATTTTACCCGAGGAGCGATTGCCGATATGCCGGACGGGGTCGATTGCCTCCCATGTGCCTCCGGCCGTCACCACGATGCGCTGGTTTTCCAGGTCTCTCTTAGCCACTCAAAACCTTCTCGATAACTTTAATTATCGCGGCGGTCTCGGGCAGGCGTCCCAGGCCCATCTTGCCGGAAGCCAGACGGCCGTACTCGGGTTCGATGATGGTGAATCCCCGGGCTTTAAGCCTGGAAAGATTTTCCTGCGTGATGGGGTTTTTGTACATGATATCGTTCATGGCGGGGGCGATGATAACCGGCGACTCTGTAGCCAGGACGATGCAGCCGAGCATATTATCGGCGATACCCGCCGCCAGCTTGGCAATGGTATTGGCCGTAGCCGGGGCAACGATTACCGCGTCGGCGGCTTCTGCCAGGGCGATGTGTTCCTCGTTGTACTCGGAATCCAGTTCGAACATATCCGTAACCACCGGTCGCCCGGTGATATTACGCAGGGTCAGCGGGGTAATGAATCTGGTGGCGGCCCCGGTCATGACCGTTTCGACGCTGGCGCCTGCCTGTGTCAGCTTGCTGGCGATATCCGCCGCCTTGTAGGCGGCGATGCCCCCCGTTATGCCCAGGACTAGAGTCTTTTTCTTCAACATGGCTGTCTCCTTGACCGGCTACTCTCGGTTCATGGCATGAATGGTTTTTATTCCTATTAACGTCAGGTCCTGGTTGACCTTATCGATGACTTTAGTTTCTTTGGCGATGATGCTGGAGTATCCCCCGGTGGCGACGACAGTTGCTTTTTCCCCGAGTTCTTCCTGAATCCGCGTTACGATGCCGTCGATGAGCCCGGCGTAGCCGAAGATGATACCGGACTGCATGGCGGCTACGGTATTGGCTCCGATGGCCCGCGCGGGGCGTACCAGTTCTACTCTGGGGAGGGCCGCCGTCCGGGTATACAACGCTTCGGCGGAGATGGCCAGACCGGGGGCGACTGCTCCACCGAGATAGTCGCCTTCCTTGGAAAGCGTATCGAACGCGGTCGCCGTCCCCATGACCACCACGATAATCGGGCTGCTGTAGAGACTAAGCGCGCCCGCGGCGTTGGAGATACGGTCGCCGCCCAGCTCGCGCGGGTTGTCGTAGCGGATGCGTATCCCCGTCTTAATACCGGGGCCGATTATCAGCGGCTGGATATTGAAGTATTTTTCAAACAGCTCGTTAAAGGTGGTCACCAGGGGAGGCACCACGCAGCTCAAGGCTCCCTTGGTGACATCGGCAATGTCCACGCCTTCATGGCGCAGCAGGTTGAGCAGTATCACGGCGTACTCATCCGGCATACGGTGCACCCCGGTGGCAAGACGCCAGGTGGCCTTAAGCTCGTCGCCTTGAAACATGCCCACGGTGATATTGGTGTTACCTATATCGATGGCTAACAACATGGTAGTTCCTTCAACTTTCACCGGCAAGGGTTGTATTTTTTAATTGCTTTATCGTCATCGGCAGCGCCGATAGCAGGTCGGAGGCAATCATACCGGCATCGCCCAGCACGTTCCTTATCATCTCGCCGGCTTCACAGCCCACGTAGGTGCCCAGGCTGGCGGCATCGTAAAGGCCGAGTCCCTGGGCCGCCATCCCCGCGATGACTCCGGCCAGCACGTCGCCCGTTCCCGCCGTGGCCAGCCCGGGATTGGCAAACGGACTGACCCGGCAGCATCCGTCGGGACTGGCGATTACGTTATAAGCCCCTTTGAGAAGGACCGTCTTGTTCCATTCCGCGGCGAATTTCATGGCCGTACCCGTACGGTCCGACTGTATTTCTTTGATGGAGAGTCCGCACAGTCGGGACATCTCGCCGGGGTGCGGGGTAAGTATGGCGTCGCCGGTAAACTGCTGCCACCAATGTGGGGTCTTCGCCAGTATGTTGAGCGCGTCGGCGTCCAGCACCAGCGGCGGCAGCTTCTTTTCCTCCAGCAGGGCATTGACGAAATCTGCGGTGGCGGGATTCTGCCCCAGGCCGCAGCCGATGAGAAGAACGTCGTATTGACTGCACTGCTGCTTTATAATAACGACCGCTTCAGCCGAGATGACACCGGGTTGCGATTCCGGCAGCGGCAGGAAAGTCGCTTCGGTCAGTTTGGAGGCCAGGATAGGCTGCAGGCTGCTGGCGGTGGCCAGCGTGACCAGTCCGGCGCCCACCCGCATAGCGCCGCTGCAGGCCAGAAAGGCGGAGCCGATGTAGTTGATTGACCCGGCGACAACCAGCACCTTACCGAACGTTCCCTTGTTGGCGTTGAGCGGACGCGCCGGCAGGGCGGCCCCGGCCCAGTCGCCGGTAAGGAGTTCGGTCTTTATCGAATCGGCTAGAGAATCGGGAATGCCGATATCGGCTATTTTAAGTTTGCCGACTTTTTCCGCGCCGGGAAACTTGAAGTGCCCCTGTTTCGGAAGAGCCAGCGTGACGGTAATATCGGCGCGCGGGCAGGCGGGGTCGATGGCGCCGGTATCGGCGTCCATACCCGATGGTAAATCCACGGCGACGACGGCGAGCCTGCGGGTATTCTGCGCGGCGCTTACCTTTTCTAGCACCTGCCGGAAGATACCTTCGAGCGGACGCATCTTGCCCGTGCCCAGCAGCGCATCGATGATGCACGTAGCCGTGGCCAGGGCATCGTCGAACTCTTTCAGGTTTATATCGTTTGCGGCTTCGATGCAGGCGATGTTGTGTTCCCGCACCAGCTTGAGGTTGGCATCGTCGGTGTCTCTTGGACTGCAAAGGTAAACGATAACGCCGGCTCCCCATTCGTGGAGGTAGCGGGCGGCTACCAGCCCGTCTCCGCCGTTGTTTCCCGCGCCTATAAGGCATAGGATATGCTGCTTGTTCATGGCGCCCAGGCCGGAGCGTGTCTCCTCGGCCACGGCTTTGCCCGCGTTCTCCATGAGCGTACCGGCAGGCGTGCCCTTTTCAATGCACTCCCGGTCGATTTGCCTCATTTGCTCGACGGTAACGATTTTCATCGCTGATTATGTTAGCTCCCGTTGCATTGAGTGTAGCAATATATCCAGCTACGGTCAAGATAGAATCATTCTCTCTTCTCCTGTCATTCCGGCGCAGGCCGGAATCCAGGACGCCCCTCTATCATACTGGGGCGTATATGAAGGGCGCAGCCCCTCTTTCTATAATTCCCGCGACAAAACCCCGCTTTTTCAAATATTTGTTTTCCCAGAACAATTCGCGCCTCAAAAAACCCCCGTTTTGTCGCGACTTCCACGCTCGCTTTCACCCGCCTCCCCGCCTTTCCGGGATACACTTAACATAACTCTAAAAACAACCCGAAGCTGATTACCCGCTTTCCACGAAGGAATTGTTTCCGTTATTTTTTCGGTGTTGCTAAGCGAATCCGTTGCGGTGTACTATATCTTGCAGCCTTCTCTTGGGGACGTGCCGCACCAGCTTATCGTCCACCCAGCCGCCCACGGAGTCCGCAGCCACCTCTGCCACCGGGCTCTCATCCGGGTAGCCCATGGCAATCACCAGCGCCACGTCATAATCGTCCGGTATATTCAGAACGGGCTTCAGGTTGTTCTCGTGGAACATCAGTATCGGGCAGGCGCCGAGTCCCTGCTCGCAGGCGACCAGTATAATGTTCTCCGCCGCCATGCCCACGTCATAGAGGGAAATTCTCCGGCGGTTGGCATCGCCTTCCCAGGCTTTATTGATTAATACAATGATATAGGCTTTAGGCGTATTTTCGGGTCGGGGGCCGCCTTTTTCGGGGGGCATTTTTACCGAGCCTCCGATATTTTCGAATATGCCGGGCAATACTTCGGCGTCGTTGATGGCAATGTACTCGCATACCTGCTGGTTGCGCCCGCTCGGCGCCAGCCGGCCGGCGTCCAGGCACTTTTCCAGCAACTCGTAAGGCACGGCTTTATCTTTGAAACGTCTTATAGAACGTCTCGTTACGGCTATGTCGTAGACACTCATAAAATTTCCTCCCGTATAGTTCTAGTTATCAGTCGTGTTTGCCAGGTTTTCCATTTTTCTGGTCATGGCCTTCCAGTGCGTCCCCCGCCAGTAAATGCGGCGGCAGGCCGGGCACTCCATGTACTGT
>CAYPDM010000097.1:0-4708 GCA_964409485.1 uncultured Dehalococcoidaceae bacterium
TCAGCCACGTAGATGCATTTCACGGGAGCTTCCAGGCCTTATGGGACGTATCTCTGACGGTAAAACCCGGGGAGATTGTCGCTATTATAGGCGCCAACGGGGCCGGTAAGTCCACCCTTTTGGATACTATTTCGGGCCTGGTGCATCCGGCGAAAGGCAGCATCGAATTCGAAGGGGAAGTCATCTCCGGCATGGAACCCTTCAACGTAGTCGGACTCGGCATTTCCCAGACCCCGGAAGGGAGAAGGATTTTCCCGGACCTGACGGTCCTGGAGAACCTGATTATCGGGTCTTACAATCGCCGGGCCAGGCCCGAACGGGAGAATAACCTCCGGAGGGTCTACCAGTTCTTCCCCGTACTGGACGAAAGAAAGTCACAGATGGCCAGGACATTAAGCGGCGGCGAGCAGCAGATGCTGGCTATAGGACGCGGTTTAATGTCGAACCCCAGGCTTATGCTCCTTGACGAAATGTCTCTGGGTCTGGCGCCTATCGTGGTTAACGAGCTTTACAAGGTGTTAAGAGAAATCAGGGATAGAGGTATCACCATATTATTTGTAGAGCAGAACGTCAGGCGGAGCCTCAACGAGGCAGACAGGGCGTATATCATGGAAGCCGGACGCGTTATTTTAAGCGGCAATGCCGCCGAACTCCGGGGAGAGGAACGGGTTAAGAAGGCCTATTTTGGCACCTGAAAATAGTGAGGATACGTCATAGATGACTTTGTTAGCTGATTTAGCAACGCCGCTGGTAATGGGCGTGCTGCTGGGCGGATTATATGCCGTAATTGCGCTGGGTCTATCGCTCGTTTTCGGGGTTGTTAAGGAAATTAACATTGCCCACGGAGACCTAGTCATATTAGGGAGCTATTTCGGTTATGTCGCGATGACCGTTCTCGGGATAGACCCGATTTTAAGTCTGGTTATCGGCATGCCCCTTTTATTCGGGTTAGGTTTCGTTATCCAGAAATACCTACTGAACCGCGCCTTCAGAATATCGGTGGATGCCACCTTAATTATCGCTTTCGGTATTTCTATAATCCTGCAAAACACCTATCAGCTATTATGGACGCCGCTATCGCGCGGGCTGACCACCTCCTATGCGTTGGCCAGTTTCTCCGCCGGGCCGATTCATGTCCCGCTGACATATCTGCTGGACTTTATTGTCGCCATAATTGTCATGTTATTACTACGGACATTCCTGATGAAGACGTACCTGGGAAAGGCTATCCGGGCCGCCGCCCAGGACAGGAAGGCAGCCCACCTGATGGGAATCAACACCGACCAGGTTTACGCCTACACGTTCGGCATCTCTGCGGTGCTGGCGGCCGTAGCCGGCATTTTCCTCGGGCTCACTTTTTCCTTTACCCCGGTATCCGGTATGTCTTTTCTGCTAATCGCCCTTGGCATCGTTGTTTTAGGCGGTATGGGGAGTATAACGGGCACTTTTGTCGGGGGAATCGCCTTCGGCCTGGCGCAGACACTCGGAGGTTATTTCCTGGGTCTTGCCGCCCAGATGCTGGTGGCATATGTTATGGTTCTCGTGGTACTGGCCTTGATTCCGAAAGGTATATTCGGTCGCTAGGAGGAATATGAAAATCGCCGTTCGCCGACCTCAAATAAGGCTGATGTCTCTGGCAGCAATCATCCTTATACTGGTCCTCTTTCCATTTATAGGCGTGCCGCGTGTCTGGCTCCTCTATCTCTTTATGTTCTTTATCTACCTGGCAATGGCGAATATGTGGAATCTGCTGGCCGGTTACAGCGGCCTGATATCTTTGTGCCCGGGCGCTTTTGTGGGGCTGGCCGGCTATACCATGGCTATATTAACGTGGCTCGGCTGGCCTTACTATATCGGGATAATACTCGGAAGTGTCGTAGCGGGGTTGTTCGCCTTAATCATATCCTTCCCCGTCTTCCGTCTCAAAGGCATATACTTCGCCATCGGGACGCTGGTATTGCCGGAGGTATTGAGATATGTCTTTATTATCTGGGCGCCTGTGGGCAAGCCCATATACGGCGGGGGAGCGGGATATACGGTAAAGGGGGTGGCCGAGGTTACTCAAGCGCAGGTGTACTGGATGGCTTTAGCCATCGGCGTTGCCTCTATTTTCCTGATGAGATATATCCTGCGTTCTAAATTCGGGTCCGGGCTGGCGGCAATCCGTGATAACGATGCTACGGCAGCGAGCTCCGGGATTAACGTTTATAAATTAAAGGTATTTTCATTTGTCATTTCCGCGTTCGTGACCGGTCTTGCCGGGGCAGTCTTTTACATTTTTCAGGGTTATATTGAGCCGGCCAGCGCCTTCAGCGTGCGGTGGCTGATTATCATAATGCTGGCCACCGTCATCGGCGGAGAAGGCATTGAAGAAGGGCCTATCCTCGGTGCGATTGTAGTGGTATTTTTATATTTCCTGCTGGCAAGATATGCCGAAATCAGCCTCATCATACAGGGTGTAATACTGGTAGGCATAATGCTGCTGGCGCCGCAGGGCATCATGGGCACTTTACGTAAGATACCTGCTTACCGCACCCTGATAAAAGTGGTAAAGGGGAAATAAGCCGGGTATCAGGAATGCCGCGGAAACAGCCGTTAAAATCCCCGCTTGAAGATATCCACGGCGGCCTTATCGGTAGAGCCGGCAACCCCCTCGTCACGACTGGCGAATTGAATGGCGCCGGTAGGGCACATTTCCACGCATTTGGGACTGCCCCCGCAGACGTCGCAGAGCAGCACTTCCTTCTCCGGCGTCTGTACAATCGCCGAGAACGGGCAGGCGGACACGCATAAACCGCAGTTGTTGCATTTCTCTTTATCTATGGTTACCCAACCCGTCCGCGCGTCTTTGGTAATCGCTTTGCGGCGGCACGCCTCGATGCAGGCGGGCTTCTTACAGTTCAGGCATATGCGCGGGAGCATCAGGCCATCCATCACCAGCCGCTGGACTGATATTCTTGCCTTGGCGGGATTGGGCTGTTTTTCTTTAACCATCGAACAGGCCAGCTGGCAGAGGCCGCAGCCAGTGCAGAATTCGGCGCGTATGAAAAAGGTCTTCTGTTCCATTATTTTACTCTCCTGGCGGGTTAAAGTAAGTGCGTGGGCTCTTTATCCAGCTTGAACCTTGCCAGCGTCTCCGGGGTAGGGGTGCCTTCTCCGGTCCAGCCGCGGATTTCGTAATATTCGTCCAGCGCCCGGTTGTACTCGTCGCGGTCGAGTTTCTCGCCCTTCAACGGTTCCAGGGGCTGCGGCTGAAAGTATATGGAAGGCGGTATGTCGTGTTCCCGGAGGGCTCCGGTCTCGCGCTTTATGAACATTCTTTGCAGGTTCCAGGTCCTTTCTCCCGCTTCCATCAGTTTTTCCGGAGTCATGTCCCAGCCTTTGACGGCGTTAATCGTCTCGCAGAAATTGCCGTAATTCAGGTTATGCGTGGAGCCGGGCCAGATGGTGGCAAATTTGCAGTAACCGAGGGAATCGATAACGGTGGTGAAGTTCTGCGTCCAGGCAGCCATCCATGCCTTGCCGTCCCAGGAGTTAAGGGCTGAAGCGATAGGCCTGCCGTATATCTTTTCCAGCACTTCCGGCGGCATGCCGAAAAACTCCAGCGAGCACCTGCCTTTGAGATGGTCGCTGCCGCGGTTGGCGGTGGCTTCGCCGAGCGCCGTCGCCCGGGCGGCGCGGAAGTTTTGCGGGCTTTCGTGCATCATGCCGCGCTGGACATACAGGTATTTCTCGGCTCCCGATTTGAATGCTTCGACCGATTTAGATGCCTGCTGGCCTATCATGCCTCCGAGGCCTTCGTTTTTGGCCATTTGATGCAGCAGGGCCAGTATCGACTCTTTATTGCCCCATTCCAGGTCCAGGCCTCCCGTGTCCTTTTCGTTGATAATGCCCCGCTGCCATAGCTCCATCAGCCAGGCGATATAGCCGCTGCTCGAACCTACGTCCAGTCCGTACCGGTTTATCAGGGTATTGGCGGCCAGTATCAGATCCCAGTCGGCGTTGCCCACCGCCGGCCCGAACCCGGCCATCATATAGAACTCGGGGCCTTCTCCCCAGACCCCCGCGTAGGGGCCGGAGTTAATACGGTAACGGTGACTGCACCTTAGCGGGCAGGCGTAGCAGGCCAGCGTCTTTGTCTTATACTGCTCTTCGAATATCTCGTCGTCCAGATGCCCTTCCGCCTCTTCGAAGTAGTTGGACTGGTTGTTCCTGACGGACATCGTACCGCTCTGGTTCGCCACGCAGAAAATAGTGAGAGTGCCGTACCGGGAAATAACGGGATAAATCTTGGTGCTGGTTATCTGTTGAAAGTGGTTGGAATATATTTCCAGCAGTTTATCGGGGTCGTGGGCTACGAGTCCCTGCCGGCCCCTGACGGCTATAGCTTTGAGCAGTTTTGACCCCATTACGCAGCCCATACCGGTCCTGCCGGCGGACCTTTTAAGACCGTGCATAATATTGGCGAACTTTACCAGGTTTTCGCCGGCCTGGCCTATCATGGCTATTTTTACCTGCGTATCGCCGAGGTCGTCCTGTATCAGTTCCTGGCATTCGTAGGTATCGTGTCCCCAGAGGAAGGAAGCGTCGCGGAACTCTATCTCGCCATCGTGAATCCACAGGTAGGTAGGCCGCTTTGCTTTGCCTTTGATAACGAGGTGCTGAAATCCGGCGAACTTGAGCTCGGCGGACCAGTGGCCACCGCAGT
>CAYPDM010000098.1:0-4683 GCA_964409485.1 uncultured Dehalococcoidaceae bacterium
GCTGTGTTAATGATTGCCCACGTCCCGGGGCTATCACATTCAAGTGGGCGCTACAGCACCGGGGGTACTGGAAGAACAAGGCCACCGGAGAAGTCCATCAAATCTAGCCGCCTGGAATAAGGCTTACCTTACACGGATTCAGCCGTCACGAACGACTGAAAGGTGTGCAGAGTCTTTATTCTCTATGGTTAGTGAATTAGAAACAGGGGAGCTGTAATAGCTCCCCTTACTCGTTATAAGAACCGCCACGGTATGCTATCCGAGCTTGAAATATGTTAAAATTGCAAAACGAACGAAGGCGGAGAAAAAGCGTTGACGTATTCCATACGCCCGATGACCCCAGATGACCTGGCCCAGATAACCGATATCGACCGTGAAGCCTTCCCCACCCAGTGGCCCCAACCCAACTACCGTCAGGAACTAAACAACAAGCTCGCCCATTACGTCGTCGCCTGCGATGACTCCAGGACCATGGAAGTTGCCGAACCCAAAAAATGGTGGGGCAAATCAGGCCTGTTATCCTTGCTCATGCCGTGGTCAAAACGCAGACTTCCCGATGATGCCCCGGCGCCACCGGTCATCCAGCAATACATCATCGGCTTTTCCGGCATATGGGTGCTGGTCGACGAGGCCCATATTACCAATATCGCCCTCCGCACTAAATACCAGGGACGGCGTCTCGGCGAGCTTTTGCTGATAACCACCATCGATTTAGCCCTGGAACTGAAGGCCACCATGATGACCCTGGAGGTGCGCACCTCCAACCAGGTAGCCCAAAAACTTTATAAAAAGTACGGCTTCGCGCAGGTGGGCCTGCGTAAGGGCTATTACCTGGATAATCATGAAGACGCCGTAATAATGTCCACGGACAGCATCACCAGACCATCATTCCAGGCGGAACTCAATAGGTTAAGGGAAACGCTGGCTGAAAAGCTGGACAATCAGGAGTCGATTAGATAAGAACCGGATATGGGGAGACGGCTCTACCGCCGGCGGAAAACGCTGTACTTCCTGGGCAGATAGTCCGGGTTATTCATGTTAGCGTAGGCCCATTCCTGGAGCTGCTTCCCGCAGGAGGCCAGCGGCGCCTTTAGTTTTTCGACGTCGACGGTCGAGACATAACCCTCCGAGCCGTGCTTCCTGGCGGTATCAATGCTGATATTGAGTTCAGATATTATTTCAAACACTTTTGACAACTCGTTCCTTAACTCCTCGGGAAGGAAATCAACCGCTCCATTATACTTGTCCCAGGCGGACGTCTTGAACCTTCCGATACTGCGGTCTTCCCGGTAGTTTTCACAAAGCTTCTCGTTATACCTGACGTTGGAGGTTATGCCTACCACTTTGCCCATCAGGGACCTCCTCGTGCGCCACATCTGGATAACGAGACTCACCCCCAGCAGCAGGACCATGGCCACGCCGATAAGCATGGTGGAAACCGTATCGCTCAAAGCTTCGCTTTCTCCTTACAAAATGAACTTACCCGGAACCACAGGTACAATAGGATTATATTAAAAGCTACGGATAAACTCAAACCTGCTCGATACCGCAAGGGCGGACGCTCATTTTCCAGGAAGACAGCATGACATTTGCTCTGAAAAACCCTTAAGAACATCTTTGACCCCCTGATACCGACATGCTAGAATAATCAGACAGGGGACCCAGAGGTCAAGGAGGGCTACGACTATGTCCGGGCATTCTAAATGGCACTCGATTAAGCACCAGAAGGGAGTCACCGATGCCAGGCGGGGTCAACTTTTCACGAAACTGACCCGTGAAATCATCATCGCGGCGCGCGAAGGCGGCGGCAACACGGAGATGAATTTCCGCCTGCGCCTGGCCGTACAGAAAGCGCGCGATAGCAATATGCCCATGGATAATATCGATAGGTCTATCAAGAAAGGCACCGGCGAAATCGAAGGCGGCACCCTGTCCGAGGTTAAGCTGGAAGGCTACGGACCCAACGGCATAGCTATCCTGGTAAACGCCCTCACGGACAATCGCAACCGTACCATCCAGGAAGTAAGGAACATATTTACGCGTCACGGCGGCAATCTGGGAGAAAGCGGCTGTGTCGCCTGGCTTTTCGATTCCAAGGGAGTTATCACCATCAAGGCCGATAACGTGGACGCCGACGAACTGGCCCTGGCCGCCATCGATGCCGGCGCCGAGGACGTTAAAGTGGAAAGCGACTACGTGGAAGTGTACACCGTACCGGAGGAACTGGAAAAGGTGAGGGCAGCCCTGGAAGAAAACGAAGTGGAAATCGACTCCAGTGAGCTTTTGATGGTGCCCAAGTCACTGATTCAACTAGATGAAAAGGCCGCCATGCAGGCTTTGAAGCTGCTGGACAAGATTGAAGATATAGACGACGTGCAGAACGTGTTCAGCAACGCGGATATCCCCGATTCCGTCGTGGAGGCTTACCAGGCAGCTTAAGATGTGAGATGAAGATTTTAGGAATCGACCCGGGCACGGTGGTGATGGGCTACGGCGTGATAGAGAGCGAGAATGACGAAATTACCCTGGTCGATTTCGGCGCTATTACCGTCCGGCAGCGCGATGAAATGGCCAAACGCCTCTACCAGCTCTATAACGAACTCCTCGATATCATTCTACGCCACCGCCCCGATGCGGTCGCCGTGGAGACGCCTTTCGTTTCCAAGAACGTGAAATCGGCCATGGCCATCGGCCGCGCCCAGGCGATAGCCCTGCTGGCCGCCGCCGGCAAAGGCATACCGACCTACGAATACGCCCCGGCGAAGGTGAAACAGCAGGTGGCGCATTACGGGGCCAGCAGCAAGGAACAGGTGCAGGAGATGGTGCGCCTGCAGCTCGGCATGGCGGAAGTCCCCCGGCCCAATGACGCCGCCGACGCCCTGGCGGTGGCCCTCTGCCACGTGCAGGAGATGCACCTGAAGGACATACTCGCCGGAAATAGGGAGGAACAATGATAGCCAGCCTTAGCGGTAAACTGGAGACGGTCAGCGGGGAAGGGGCGCTTATCAACGTGGGTGGAGTGGGGTTCCGGGTAGCCATGCCCACCACCGATTTGAGCGCGCTGGGGGCACCCGGCGCCGAGGTCAAGGTCTTTACCCACCTCCACGTGCGCGAGGACAACCTTTCGCTTTTCGGGTTCGCTTCCGCGGAGGAGCTGTGGCTCTTCGAGACGCTCCTGGGGGTCACGGGACTCGGCCCGAAGCTGGCGCTGGCCATGCTTTCGACTTTGAGTCCGGAGCAGATTACCATGGCCATCGCCACCGGCAGCACGGACATGCTGAACATGATACCGGGCATCGGCAAGAAGGTGGCCAACCGCATCGTGCTGGAGCTCAAGGAGAAAATCGGCGCGGGCTGGATTGCCGCCCCGGCCACGCAGGCGGCGCAGGAAAACACGGAAGTCCTGACGGCGCTGACATCGCTGGGATATTCCGCCGCCGAGGCCGTGAAAGCGGTGGCCGCCCTTCCCGCCGAGCGTGAAGACCTCGACCTGGAGGAGAAAATCAAGCTGGCTTTGCAGTACTTCGGGAGCAGGTGATGAAAGCAGCCGAGGGGAAAATCGGGCGGGTCTTTGTATTGCGACTTGACGACGGGGACATCGTGCCGGACTGTATCGAGAAATTCGCCGCGGAGAAGTCCATAAAATGCGGGCACGTGGTACTGATAGGGGGGATAGGCGGCGGCAGCATCGTGTCCGGCCCGAAGAAGTCCGACCAAATGCCCCCCGACCCTATTTACCTGCCCGTGGACGGCGCCCACGAGGTCGTCGGGGCGGGCATCATCGCGCCGGACAAGGACGGCAGTCCCACGCTGCACATCCACGCCTCGCTGGGACGGGCGGGCAAGACCCTGACCGGCTGCCTGCGGCCGGGCGTGAGCACCTGGCTGGTGGGCGAGGCCGTTATCTACGAGATTACGGGAGTTGACGTCAAGCGTCTGCCTGACGAGGATAGCGGGTTTGATTTGTTGGAGGTGTAGGAGGGAAGGGGGAATACAAGCTTGTAGGTTGAATTTTTACCATGGCAAAAGAGTTATTATATAAAAACATTAACGAATTGCTTGATACAATTGAAGTTTGTATAAACAATAAAATCCTGCTTCCTAGTTTAATACTATTATATTCAGGGATTGATATCATGTCCTACTTAAATCTCCCTGAAAACCGCAATGATGTAAATAGAAAAGATTTTATCAAATGGGTGGATAAATATGTTTTACCTGACTCAAATTTAATTTGTAGCGCCTTAGATTTATACGCTGCAAGATGTAGTGTACTTCACTCCTATACGCCAGAATCAACATTAAGCAGAGAAAATAAAGCTAAGAAAATATTTTATTCATGGGGAAAGGCTAAAGCAAATGAACTCCAGAAGCTAATAAATAATGCTAATAATTATCCAGCAATAGCAATCCACATTAATGAATTATTCAATGCTTTTCGTCAAGGAGTTTTAAAATATTTAAACTATCTCGAACAAGACAACAACAAATCTCTTATCGTTTACAGACGCGCGAATAAATTTTTCACCGATGTTCCAGCTTCTAAAGTCAAGAAATTAACGCCACCACCCTCCTAATCTTTTCTATCTCTTTCCCACCCTCGCCGCTTAAAATCCCTCTCTTATCTCCCTTTGGTAAAGGGAGAAGCTATCAAGTATCTTTTCCCTTGTTGAGTTTCCCCCT
>CAYPDM010000099.1:0-4317 GCA_964409485.1 uncultured Dehalococcoidaceae bacterium
TAGTACGCGTGGCGCTCGCTCGGTAAATTGTACTCGGCGAAGTTGGTCAGGTGGGCGGAGAAGGATATGCGATTGGGCACGACCACTTTGCCTATCTGGAGCGGTGAAAAAAGAAATTTGAACTGCCCGTACATAATCTCTATCCTCTCCGGGTCGTAGTATTATCTGCCTTCGAGCGGCGGAGCCGGTGATATATCCTTACTCCAGTTAATCAGGCATTCGGGGTCGGCGCTGTTAAGGTCGCGGCTGACGAAGTAAGCCACGGCGGGGCAGCCTCCCCGGCAGTTATTGAAACGCGGGCACGTACGGCAGGCCTCGGGTTCCAGTCGGCGGAAGTAGTTGAAAGCGGCGGAATTATCCCATATATCGCGGAAAGTGGTTGCCCGGAGGTTGCCGCCGCAGAACTCCTTTTCCTGCATGAAGGCGCAGGGGTAAACGAAGCCGCAGGGGTCGATGCAGCAGGTCATTTTGCAGGCACCGCACATGTCAAGCCCCAGGTGCCTTCTCCCGTCCTGGGAGATGGAAAAGAAGGAATCCCCGGTGAGAATGGTAGGGTCGTCGCCTAGCCAGTCGGACAGCTCCCGCAGCTGTTCCGGGTTGAGCCTCAACTTTTCCCAGCTTTCCCGCGCCCGACCCGAAGGGCGGAACCTCGACACGCGCAGGTTTGCCCCGTAAGAAACGGCCATCTCTTTAAGCAGGCTCAACTGCGTGAAATTGAGGGAGGTTACCACGGTATTGATGGACAGGGAAATGCCCCTGCCCGCCAGGAGCTCTATTCCCTTGATAATGCGCTGGTAAGTGCCCTGCCCGCGAATGCTGTCGTTGACCTCCGCCGTGGCGCCGTCCAAACTGACCTGCACGTTCACCAGCGGGTTGCCGGTAAAAAGCCGTATCGCCTCATCCGTGAGTACGGTGCCGTTGGTGCTGATGCAGGTGACGATGCCCCTGGTGTGTATGTATCTTAAAAGCGGGAGAAAGAAGTCCTTTAAGAGCGGCTCGCCGCCGCCGAAGTTAATTTCGAATATTTTCAGGTCTTCCAGCTGGTCGACTACTGCCCGGCATTCTTCAAAGTCGAGCTCGCCGGGGGACTCGGTGCTGCTGCTGGAGAGGCAATGGATGCACTTGAGGTTGCACCGGTGGGTGATTTCCCAGGTAATATTAACCGGTGCGGATAAAGGCCAGTCAGCATACTTCATTGATAATCACCCTGTTTTTTAACAATCGGTCCGTCAGTCTGGGCAGGGACCGCTCGATTATCTCGGCGGGGGTATCGGTGCGCCCGGCTATGTCTTCAGATATAGCTTCGAACGACCAGGTGCCGTCGAAATGCTCCGGATAAAGCCAGTCGCCGCTGCGTACGAAGCAGACCTTGTGGCGAGTCTGCACGTAGAAAAGCAGGCCCCAGCTTTCCTTTCTTACCTGAACATTGTCGGCCAGGCGGCATGTCATGTTTAATATACCCCGCAAACGCCGTCGATACTTAGTTCTTCGACGATAATCTCCTCCATGACCTCGGGTTCCTCGACGGTCTGGCTCTCGTTTTTCGTTGGTTTGTTGGTATCCTTTTCCATTTTGTCCTTCTTTCCGTTATCTCTCAAAAGACGGGTGACGAGCCCCGTTATCATTTTACAATTATCAGGGATTTCTCGCCACCCGTTTTCTATATTCCCGGAGAATTATCTGGCGCGACCTGTTAACCGCTGCTCCCGCAGCCGGTATCTAGAGCGCGCTCTTTAAGATGTTGATGCATTCATCGTAATTATACTCTTTCGGGTTGCCCTGACTGCAGAAGTCGTTGGAATATACTTTAACGATATGGTCCAGGTCTCCTTCCTCTACTCCGAACTGCTTGTTAAGCTGGCCGGGAGTGATTTCCAGGTCCTTCAGCAGCTGTTCTATCTCGTCGAACCAGCGGTCGGCGGCCTGCCATTCGGTCATATTCCTCGTGTCGATGCCCATCGCCTTGGTCATGGCGGCGAATTTATCCAGTGCGGCGGGCTGGTTGTATCTCTCTCCCGCCAGCGTCAGGACGGCGTTGATATGGCCGTGATGGCAGTCTTTCAGGGCGCTTATCTGGTGGCCGAGGCCGTGCACGATGCCGGCGCCCGCAGCAAAACCGATGGCGATGCCGCCCATCGTGGATGCCCAGCACATCCTTTCACAGGCTATGTGGTTTCCGCGGTTGAAGGTGAACTCGCGGAGATTTTGATAAATAAGCTCGACCGCCCGCAGTAGTATGCCTACGGCATAAGGTCCCTGGACTTTGGTGACAAACGCCTCGAACCCGTGGGCCAGGGCGTCGAAACCCGTCCAGGCGGCGATATGCCTGGGCTGGAGCCTTATCAACATCGGGTCGATGAGGGCCACGGTAGAATGAACGTTGGGGGCGCTGACTAGTACCTTAGACCGGGCTTTGGTGTGGGAAATGGCGGCCCAGGAAGTAACCTCGGCCCCCGTGCCGGAGGTGGTGACGACGGAAATTTGAGGTACCGTGCAGGGTTTTAATTTCTTTAGGGTTTCCATCCAGGGCGGGTCGAGATAAGCTATGAAATTGGTCACGTCTTTACCGCCGTTGGCGGCGACCACGCGCACGCCTTTGCCGGTATCGATGGAGCTGCCGCCGCCCACCGTGACCACTCCGTCGCACTGGCTGTCTGTAAATGTCTTGTAGGCTGCCATAACCTCGTAGGCTTTAGGATTAGACGTCACCTTATCGTAAATTTCGGTGGAAATGCCGTTGTGGTTTAAGACGCCCTTTATCTCGTCGACGATGCCCGTTCCCTTGAGACCGGAGGTGATTATAAGCGCCTTTTTTATACCGGCCTCCTTACATTCGTCGCCGACAGTCTCGTGAGCACCCCAGCCCAGCGCTATCTTGGGAATGGGGTTGGTGTAAAGGATGGGGAACTGATATATTTGCTTGTTAAACAATCTACGCCTCCTTATACGATACTCAATATTATTTTAGTCTGACGGCAGGCTGATATTCAAGAAACCCGCAGCAGCGTCTTGATATTTGTCTCTTTATTCCGGACCAGTTGCTCGAACCCCCGCTCGATGGCGTCTTTTAGGGGGACGACGGAGGTAATCAGGCCGGAGGGGTCGATTCTCCCGTCCGCCAGCAGGTCGATGACCGTCCTGCCTTCGTGCACGTAAATGGAGCTCCCCACCAGCATTCTCTCGCTGAAGGTAATAGTGCTGAAATCGAAGGTGCCGGCTTTTGCAAAGACCCCCACCAGTACGGCAATGCCGCCCCGGCGGATGAGTTCCACGGTAAGCTGGGGCGTATCCGGATAGCCGACGCATTCGATGGCGGCATCCGCCCCGATGCCGCCGGTCAATTCCAGAAGCTTTTGGACAGGATTGCCTTCTTCGAGGTAGAAAACGGCGCTGGCGCCCAGCTTTTCGGCCAGTCCTCCCCGGCCCTTATGCTTGGCGACGAGATAGACCGCGGCAGCGCCGGCGGCCCTGGCGCACAGGAGAGCGCAGAGGCCGATTGTCCCATCCCCGACGATTGCCACCGTATCCCCGGGACTTACCCTTCCCTGGCGGACGGCGTGAAGGGCTACGGCCAGCGGCTCCACCAGGGCACCGTATTCGTCGGAGACGGACCCGGGCAGTTTATAGCAAGCATAGGCGGGGGCGATGAAATATTCCGCCATGCAGCCGTCGGTGGTCAGTCCGGTGAATCCCTGGTTGATACAGAGATTATACTGGCCTTTTTTGCAGCAGTAGCATTCGCCGCAGTAGTAGTAACCGACGCCGCTGACTCTATCGCCGACTTTGAAATCGGTGACGCCTTTACCGACGGCCGCCACCTTACCGGCGAACTCGTGACCCAGCGTAAGGGGGGCATCATTGGGGGATATCATGACGGGTCCGCTGACGTACTCCTTAAGGTCGGTGCCGCAGATACCGGCCAGGGAAACCCTGATTTTCAGCTGTCCCGGACCGGGAGAAGGTTCCGGAACGTCATTGTAACGGAGGTCTTTCCTGCCATACCATCTCAATGCTTTCATCAGGCACGCTTTCGTTAAGTAAGTCTTTACGATTGGGGGTGCAGGTTTATTATTCAAGAGGGGAGGGTTATTTGTCAAGGATGGGACGTAAAGGTTTTAACGCACACTTTGACACTTCACCGTTCATATCAAATAATGTGTATATGGGTTTATGAACATATGGATTCCCCGGGGAGGTAAACCATGGACATTATGACGATTATCTGGGAACTGATATTGCTGATTGTGCTTCTGGGTTGTTCTGCCTTCTTTTCCGGTTCGGAGACGGCGCTTATGGCGGTCAGCCGCGTCCGTTTGC
>CAYPDM010000100.1:0-4304 GCA_964409485.1 uncultured Dehalococcoidaceae bacterium
AGAAAGATGACCCGCTACGAGATATTCAATCGCGACCGTTATACCTGCCAGTACTGCGGGGAGCAAAGCCGGCACCTCACGCTGGACCACGTCATACCGCGCTATCGCGGCGGCCAGCATACCTGGGAGAACGTCGTCAGTGCCTGTGTCGCCTGTAATCGTAAGAAAGCGGGCCGGACGCCCAGGGAAGCCAATATGAAGCTAATCCGCCCCCCCGCCCCACCCACCGGAAGCCCCTTCTATATCGTCCCCTATCATTACCTGGACAAGCGGGATGAGTGGCGCAAGTACCTGCCGCAATAGCTGTCAATCAATAAGAAACATCGGCGAGGGGCAGCTCTACCGTAGCTTCGCTATCCATCTCGACCGTAACCGTTTCCTTCAGCGGATTATTGCCTACCACCGTAGCCTCGCCCATGCGAGTGGATACGCGTTGCCCCGCCCTGGGCATTTTCTCCTTCATAAGGCGGTACTGTTCTCCTTCATAAGCCAGGCAGCACATCAGGCGACCGCACGCCCCGGAAATTTTCATCGGGTTAAGCGGCAGGTCCTGCTCCTTGGCCATCTTGATGGAAACCGGTGTGAACTCGGTCAGGAAAGACGTACAGCAAAGGGGGCGACCGCACCGCCCGAAGCTGCCCAGCAGTTTAGCTTCGTCCCGACTTCCCACCTGGCGCAGTTCCACTCTCACCTTGAATTTGCCGGTCAGCCGCCGCACCAGTTCGCGGAAGTCCACCCTCTCCTCCGCGCTGAAAAGGAACGTCAGACGGTTGCCATCGAGATTATATTCGGCGGAAAGCAATTTCATGGACAACTCCAGTTCCCCAATTATCTTACCGCACTCTATCAAGGCTTCCTGCGCCTTCGCATTAAGCTCCTCGGCCTTTTCGATATCCTCCGATTCCGCTTTACGCACCACCGGGCTCAAGTTTTCCTCTGCCCCGCTGGCCAGTACCTGACCGGGGGCGATAACTACGTATCCCAGTTCCATACCGCGGCTTGTCTTCACGATGGCACGGTCGCCGGGTTCCAGCGCGATATCACCGGCGTCGAAGTAATAGACCTTGCCGGCCCTTTTAAAACGTATTCCAACGGTATTAGCCATATTTAACGCCGCCTTCCTTCTTTAAGGGTATATCCAGCATCAACACCTCCAGCGCCAGCCGTGCGTTGACGTTCTGCCGGAGTTGTAGCGCGGCCGACCCGATAGTGTCGATGAAGGCTTTTATCTGGTCAAGTCGATAGCCCGTCGCTAACTCGACCAGTTCATCCTTACGGTCGATATTAGTAATCATATCATAGCAGCCCAGTTTAACCAACATGAGGTCGCGCCAGTAGTCCAGCCACAGGTCCAGTATTTCATAGACCGCGCCGCGGTTCTGACTGAACCGGGCGGCGAGCTGCGCGGCGTAAGCGAAGCGTTCTTCATAATCGGCATTGATGATTTCAAGCTGCTGGTCCAGTCCTTTATTGCGCTGCTGCAATAATGTATCGTTATTGCTCGCCGTGATGGCCCATCCCGGGCAGCCGTGGGAGAGTCCGGCCAGGAGCCTGGCCCGCTCCGGCTCAATGCCGCAATTATCCGCCAGGGCTGAAGCCGCCGTGTTTATCGATAGCGGAGGCAGTTCCAGTCGCTGGCAGCGGGAGACTACGGTGGTCGGCAGTAACCTGTCGTTTACGGTTAGCAGTATAAAGGTAACGTTATCGGGGGGTTCCTCCAGCGTCTTCAGCAGGCGATTGGCCGCGTCCGACGATAGGAGTTCGGCCGTTTCAATAATAAAGACCTTGCGGTGTCCCTCGAACGGCGGCAGATTGGCCGAATGCTGTATCTCCTTTATTTGCTCGATGTGAATCAGCTTGGCTTCCGTCTCGTCCTCGTTCCGGGTCAGGCCGATAACCTGGACATCGGCATGACCGCCCGCGGCTATTTTCCGGCAGGAGGGGCACGTGAGGCAGGGGCGTTCGGCGGCCTCACAATTAAGCGCCTGCGCCAGATTTATCGCCAGCGTCATCTTGCCGACATGTTCCGGCCCGACGAACAGGTAGGCGTGGGCGAGTGTGCCTGATTCCAGACTATGCTGCAACAGAGAGACCGCCCGGGTCTGTCCGATTACCTGCCACATTAAGGGTCTCCTCGTTATATCAGGTCGTTCCGGATAATATCTTGAAGGGTTTCCCGGCGCCGGACGAGGCGGGCCTTACCGTCCCTGACGAAAACGATAGCCGGACGGCAAGATGCGTTGTAGTTGCTTTGCAGCGGCACGCAGTAGGCGCCGCTGCCGGCTATCGCCAGTATATCGTCCGTTGCTACGGCAGGCAGACTGATTTCCTTAATCAGGACATCGCCTGATTCGCAGTACCTGCCGGCAATGGTGACTTTATCAGTGTCCTTGGCCGTAGCTTTATTGGCCACCAGCGCTTCCAGTTCGGCGCCGTACATCGGCTGGCGGATGTTATCGCCCATCCCCCCGTCCACGCAGACGTACCTTCGTATACCCGGGATGTCCTTTATCACTCCCACCCGGTACAGCGCCACCCCGGCGCGGGCTGCTATCGCCCGGCCCGGCTCGATGATGAGCCTCGGCGGAGTCAGCTTCAGTGCGCGGCATCTGCCGGTAATCTTGTCGGCTATCACCCCGGCCCAGGTGGAGACAGGGGGCGCTGTTTCGTCCAGCGTGTACTGTACGCCGAATCCCCCGCCGATGCTTATCACCCTGGTTTCAAAATTATGCTGCTGCTTTATTACCGACGCGTACTCCAGCATGACGTCAATTGACTTCTCGTACGGCTCTGTCTCAAATATTCCCGAGCCGATGTGGAAGTGCAGACCGTCTACGTTCAGATTGGGTGCGGCCAGTGCCGTGGCAACAGCCTCATCCCAGGTCGAACGCGTCAGACCGAACTTGGAGTCCACGATGCCGGTGGTAGTGAATGCGTGGGTATGCGCGTCTATACCGGGTGATAGGCGCAGCAGGATATTAACCGTCTTCTTACCGGCGATTTTTATCAGCATATCCAGTTCGTGGAGGTTATCCACCACGATATGGCCTATGCCGTATTGAACGGCCGTTTCAAGCTCTTCCACCGACTTGTTATTGCCGGGGAAATGGACACTCTTCATGGGAAAGTCCACCGAGCGGGCGATTTCGAGCTCCCCGCCCGAGACCACGTCCAGGTCGAGCCCCTCCTCTTTGACAAGCTGCAGCATGGCCCTGGTAGAAAAAGCCTTGGCGGAGTAACATACGGTGGTATCCGGATAGCGCTGCGTAAATTCCGTCTTGAACTCGGCGCACCGGCTGCGCAGGTCGGTTTCGTCAAAGACGTACAGGGGCGTGCCGAACTCCCCGGCCAGCGCCACGCAATCGCACCCGCCGATTACCAGATGGCCCTTTTCATCGGCTTCGGCCGTCTGCGGAAATAAAACTAACCTCGGAATATCCTGTTTGTTGGTCATCATTACCCCTCGCCATAATGTTATCAGCGCTCGTGACTTAAGTCAATGCAATGTAATCCAATTTCATGTCTTTTCTTGCCTGAAAGAGCATAGCGTTGTAAAATTAAAGAAGCATCCTCCGGAGACCGCATTTCTTTTCGGATGATGTTTCCTTTCTCAACGATTCAGCATAAGTATAGGATTGTATAAGTGAACAACGATCTGGATGAATACCGCAGCAGGGAACCGGGGATAAGAGAGTCGCCGGCGAGTGGGGGTATAGCGGGATACGGCAGGAGGGTCTTCAGTTCCTTTAGAAATCCTCTCTACCGCCTCTACTATTACTCACTGATAGGCCACTGGGGCCCTATGCAGATGCAGATGGTGACCCGCACCCTGCTCATTTACCGTATTACCGGCTCCGGGTCTATCCTGGGTCTGATGGCCCTGGCCGGGTCTATCCCCATGCTTGTCCTATCGCTTTACGGCGGCGCCTTGGCCGACCGCGTGGAAAAGAAGAAGATACTTATCTGGAGTCAGGCGCTCTCGGCGGTAATTTCCCTCGGTGTCGCTATAGCCCTGTCAATGAACTATCTAAGCAAGGACGTGCCCGGCTCCTGGTGGGTCCTGATAGTCTCCAGCATTTTGCAGGGAATCGTCATGGGTATTATGATGCCATCGCGTGCCTCCATGGTCCCTGAAATCGTCAGCCCGGAAGACCTGATGAACGCGATATCCCTGAACAACATGGGGATGAACGTTTTCCGGATTATTTCCCCGGCGGCCACGGGGTTTATTATCGCCGCCTGGGACTTCGACATAGTGTACTATATCATGACGGGGCTGTATTTATTCTCCGTTATTTTCCTTT
>CAYPDM010000101.1:0-4302 GCA_964409485.1 uncultured Dehalococcoidaceae bacterium
TCATGCCCAGTATCATCGGCTCGACGCATATAAAATCTTCTTCCTGCACGTAAAAAGGGTCTGCTTCCTGCGCTTCTTTGAACATCTCGCAGAAAGCCCGTTTTTCTTTTAGTCTTGCGATACCCTCGGGTTTGGTCGGCAGGAACTTAACGCCTATGGGTTTCCTTTCCAGATTAAGTTTTTCCAGCGCGGAATAGTCTCTCGGAGTGGACATCACATTTAACCTCCTTCGTCGCAAATGATAAATCGCTCGTCGCTATTGGAAGCAGGCACGCTTTCCAGGAGTATTTCAGTAACACGTATTATGTAGTTAACCGGCTCTCATCATGCCGGGTAGCCAGAGGCTTATCTGGGGGAAGGCTATCAGGATGGCTAGGAATACAAACAGGACTATCAGGAAAGGCGTCACCCCGCGGAGAAGCTTATCCACCGGGATATCAAAGGCGGTTCTCATCATGAATAGTTCCAGCCCCATCGGCGGAGTAATCAGGCCTATCTGCATGTTTACCACGTAGAGGACGCCGAACCATACCGGATTAAAGCCCAGGGCGGTGATTATCGGGACGAAGATAGGCACTGTCAGCAGCATAATGGTTATGGCGTCAATGAAGCAGCCTAAAACCAGGAGCAGGATATTTATGGCGATAATCACCAGCCATGGAGACATTTCTGAAGTCGTAACGAAACCGGTGATGGCTTTGACTACATGGGAGGTACCAATAACGTAGGAAAATAGCCATGCGCCTATCATCATAAACAGAATCATACCGTTAATTTTTGCCGTTTCTAATAAAGCCCGTTTCAGTCCAGTCCAGCGAAGCTTGAAAACAAAAAATCCGATAATCAGCACCACCACACAGCCAACCCCGGCGGCTTCGGTTGGGGAGGCGATGCCCATGTAAATCGAGCCCAGAATAGAAAGCATCACCACCACTATGGGCCAGACTCGCTTGAGTGAAGAGAACCTCGTTTTCCAGGCAACGCCGCCAATAGCAGGACCGAGCTTCGGGTTATGCCAGCAGATGATAACCGCCACCGCCGCCAGCATCATGGCCAGGAGAACGCCCGGCACCATGCCGGCCATGAAGAGATGACCGATAGATGTCTCCGAGAGAACACCATAGATAATCATACCGGCGCTGGGCGGAATTAACGGGCCGAGGACGCCGCCGCAGCACAGTCCGCCCATCGCCAGCCCTTGATCGTAGCCGTATCTTTTAAATTCCGGTTCGGCCACTTTACCCACGGCCAGGATGGTAGCGGTGCTGGTACCGATAGCGGCGGCCATGGCGGCCTCGCCCCATATGCTGGTAACGATGAGACCGCCGGGAACACGTGACAGCCAGTTCCGGGCGGCCCCGTAAATATCTTCACCGATTTTCGTTTCGGAAATAAGGCAGGCTATGAGGACGAACAGGGGCAGGGGTATCCAGTTTATGTTATAGAGGGTATTGAACGTAGTCCAGCCTATTTTATCCAGGCTAAAAGCGCCGTATGTGAAATAAGCGACAAACAGGGCGGTAAATCCCAGGGCGTAGATAACCTGCATGCCCATCAGCATCAAAAAGAGCATTCCAACAACACACACGATTGCTGCTGTGGTAAAGTCCATCACTACCTCGATTTCTTAATTATCAGTAATATTACGATTATTCTATCTGGTTGCTGTTTTTACTGCCTCTGATTAAAGCTACGCCTTGAAAGAATTTTCCTATGAGAACAAGACAGAGCAGAGTATAACCGAAGGTTATTACGAGTTTTAACGGGGCTAACGGTACTGCCCACGGCGACTGGCTGGTCTGACCGATTTTCAA
The DNA here is from genome assembly GCA_964409485.1 of uncultured Dehalococcoidaceae bacterium. GTDB lineage: Bacteria > Chloroflexota > Dehalococcoidia > Dehalococcoidales > RBG-16-60-22 > JAFGPF01. Next base: position 1,815 of record CAYPDM010000101.1, read on the forward strand.
AGCATAAAGCGCGTTATCCAGGCTCTTCCAGGTGAGTACGGCGCAAAAAACAAGCGCTAGAATCGGGAAAATTGTACCGATGACGATGGCCTTCATTCTGTCGGGAAAACGGGAGGCAACAAGGTCGTTCCTGACATGCTGGTTCAGCTTCTCCACCCCGGCCACGGCCAGAACACCACTGAACAGAAGGAACATGGTGCTTAGCTCGTAGGCAAGGGGGTCGGGAGAATTGAAAATATATCTCTTGACCACACCATAGGTTTGAAGCCACGCCATTATCAATATCAAACCCCCGCACAACAACAGGAGGCTGTTAGTGATACGAGCCATCCAGTGATCCAGTTTTTGCATCACTTTATTAAACAAATTTTCACTCCCGGTTGCATTAAACGTCTTTTATCTACAGGGTAACCGCCCGCGACTCATAAGCCGCGGGCGTATCATAGTCTCTTTTCTCTGTTAGTTGGGAAACTTGGCATTCGCCGCGTCGGCAATCGCCATTACCTTCACGCCGAAATCACCGTATACCGCCATTAGTTCGTCGATGATTGGCTCGCAGGCTACTTTCCACCTGGCTATCTCATCCTGGGGTACCGTGTATATCTCTACCCCGGCGGCGGCTATGGCTTCATGGTCGGTGATCCATTCGCCCTTCAGCCATTGGTCGATGACGTCGGATTCTTTTTTGGCTTCCTCGGACAGGATATCCTGGATGTCCTTGGGGAGCTTGTTCCAGGCGTCCAGGTTGATGGAAAAGCCGTGTAAAGCCGGGACCATGTAGGCTGATGTCATATATTTAGCGACATCGGTCAGGGCGAAGATGCGCATGGCCGCCGGTGCCGTTATCACCCCGTCAACCGTTCCCTTCTCCAGCAGCGAGTAGGACTCGGTATACGGCTGCCCCGATACCGGGGAGCCGCCCAGGGCCTCTATGATAGAGGATATCACGGGAGAGATAGACTGTACCAGCAGTCCGTCCCAGTCCTCCATGGTCTTAACCGGTTTGGTGGAGATAAGGGCCATTCCGGTATAGTTATGCATACACAGCAGTTTCTGGTTGAACTGTTTTTCCAGTATCTCGGCGTATAGCGGGAATAAACCCGGCACGGCCGCGATATGGGCGTCAAGGTTATTGAGCAGGAACGGCATTTCCACTGCACCCAGCTTCGGCTCATCGAAAGAGTTGAAGTTAGGAGTAACAGCTCCCATTTCCGCGGCTCCGGTCCTTACCCCGTCAAGAAGCTCTGGAAACGATAGCATCTGTTCGGCGCCGTAATACTGAATGGTATAATCGGGACCGCAGCGGGCGTTAAAAGCGTCGGCGAAAGCCTGCTCACCATCCTGGTAATTTCCCGTGGCGGCGCTGGCAAACTTCAGGACTACCGGTTCGGGTGCGGGAGCAGGTGCCGGTGCTGGCGCTGGTGCCGGTGCCGGTGCCGGCGCTGGTGCTGGTTCCGGTTCGGCGCAGGATACGAAGCTGGCGACCGTCATTAAAATGAGGGCCATGGCAATTAGTGTTATCAGTAGTTTTTTCATTTTTCCTTCCTCTCCTTGTACAAATATTTAGATAGTCATATTTTAATTTATTGCCTGTGCGTTAGCTATCACCCCCTTTGACCGGAAAAATTCTGTAATACTATCGGTAATATGGCTGGAACCTGCCACGACTTCTCTTATCGTTTCGTTTATTTTCGGCTCCAGACGGCTTACCGGGCCTACAAGGCTTAAGGCAACCGGCATGAAGTAATTTTTGATGGGGGCGGATATGCACAAAGCGTCGGGAATCCTTTCCCCGTAGCTGACGGAATATCCCTGTCGTTGTATCTCCTTTGCCTGTGCCATCAGCTCCTCTTTATCGACGATGGAGTTCTCGGTCACACGGGTGATTTTAATATTATTCAAAGCGGTTTGCAACTCGTTGTCGTTAAGCTGGGATAGCAGCACTTTAGCCGTCGCCCCGACATATACCGGCCCTACGGGGTCGGGACCGGCTACCACCTTTAACTCAAACTTGCTCTGGATTTCATATAATCGGACATACTGGAGGCCGACCATAATATTTAACTCCACGGTCTCTCCCGAGTAATCCCATAAACGCCTTAGCTCCTCCATGGCGCAGTTTACCAGGTATTGATGGTTCGCCTGCGGATTGGCTGCAATCCGGTTAATCAACGGCCCCAGATAATACTTGTGGGTGACAGGGTCCTGCGTTACCAGCAGCGTTTCCTCCAGTGTTTTAAGTAACCTGTAGACCGTAGGCTTGGAAAGCCCGCAGCTGTTGGCAATATCCGTGACGGAATTGATATCGTTGGACAGACAGAAGAGTATGTTTACAGCACGGGAAACGGCCTTTATTATCGTCGGTTTCCGGTTAGAATCAGAGAAAAGATTTCGCATCATGAAATAATTGTTGCGTTTTTGCACAATAATATTATAACATTAAAAAACACGTTGTCAACAATAAGGGTTTCGTCCGCTTAAGTGGAGC
>CAYPDM010000102.1:0-4282 GCA_964409485.1 uncultured Dehalococcoidaceae bacterium
GCCGGAACTGCATAACATGGTGGCGAACCTGGCCTCCGCCGCCGGAATCCCCAAGCCCAAGGTAGGCATTTCCCAGTTGAACATACCCAATGCCTTCGCCTTCGGCCGCACGCAGGGTGACGGGCGGGTATGCGTTACCCGCGGTATACTGGACCTGTTAAACCGTGAAGAGCTTAAGGCCGTGCTCGGCCACGAGATTTCCCATATCAAACACCGCGACATGGCCATCATCACTTTGCTTTCCGCCATACCTCTGATAATGTACTGGATTGCCTTTAGCTTTATGCTGCGCGGCGCCTGGGGTGGAGGGGGCAGGCAGAGCGGCGGCAGTATCGCGGTGCTTATCGGGCTGGGGGCCATGATTCTCTACTTCATCACCAACCTGCTGGTGCTTTACGGCTCCAGAATACGGGAGTATTATGCCGACCGGGGGAGCGTCAGCCTGGGGTGCCGGCCGCACCACCTGGCCACGGCGCTGTATAAACTGGCCTACGGCGACGCCCGGTACAGGAACAGTAAAGAAATGAAAAGGGTGGAGGGGGTTAAAGCCTTCTTCGTTAACGACCCTTCCCGCGCCTGGTATGAAATAAACGAGCTCAAACAGGTCGATAGCGATATGAGCGGCACGATAGACTTTGACGAGCTTCTGGAGCTACGCGAGAAAAAGGTGCGGCTGCGCACCGGCGATAAGATGATGGAACTCTTCACCACACACCCCAATATGTTGAAAAGAATAAAGCATCTTTCTACACTGGCGGTATAGACCGGAAGTGCTAGTTCTTAAGTACATGAAATTCTTGACTTTTATATCGGCATAAGATAAAATAATCACTTGGGTGGCAGGGTCATCCATCACTTCATTTGACAGTGCTTCCCTTGAAAGCGACAAATTCAAATATGCCAGAAGCAAGGTCTGCATGAAAATAGCAATAAGCGGTAAAGGCGGCGTAGGTAAGACTCTCCTATCAGCTTTTCTTTCACACATATTCGCCGAATCCGGCTATTCTGTTATTGCTATTGACGCCGACCCGGACGCTAACCTGGCTTCTACACTCGGTTTCCCCGAGCCGGAAAAAATCACCCCGATTTCCGAATTGAGCGACCTTATCGAAGAGCGTGTGGGAGTTCGTCCCGGCACACCCGGCGCTTTATTCAAGTTAAACCCCAAAGTTGACGATCTGCCGGAGAGTTATTCCGTAAAGATGGACGGTATCAGGCTGATGTCTATGGGGCGGATAAAGCGGGGAGGCACCGGCTGTTACTGCCCGGAGGGCTCTCTGCTGCAGGCCCTTATCAGCCACCTGCTCCTGCAAAGGGACGAGGTGGTTATCCTGGACATGGAGGCCGGTATTGAACATCTTTCCCGGGGCACCACAAAAGCCGTTGATAAGCTGATTATCGTGGTGGAACCGGGACGGCGTAGTATTGAAACCGCCCAGACCATCAGCAAGCTGGCAAAGGACCTGGGACTTGAAAACATTGGCGTAGTCGGTAATAAAATACGCAGCGAAGCGGATAAAGAGTTCATCAAGTCGAGCCTACCTGATATTGAAATCCTCGGCTTTATTTCATATGACCCTGCCATAAACGAAGCTGATCTTGCCAACAAACCACTCTTTACTGCCAGCCCACAGACCGCGAAAGAGGTCAGAAACATCTACGATAGACTTATGTCTGCAAGTCGGCAGCCCGTTATGAAAAGCTGAAAGTGGCACTAGGAAGGCATAGAAATTAGGACAACAGCAACCGGTAAAATACCGCGGGAGCGATTTAGCGCTCCTTTTCTCCCGTTGACAAAATGCTATTTATGTAAACTCTATCAGTCCATAACAGTAAAACATAGCGTAAAAAAATAATAATTAATACCAGGAGGTCTTACGTGGCTTACGATGCAGTTAAGATGAAGGACTGGCAAATTTCGGAGGCGGCCGAAGAGAATATGCCGCTCCCGGATGAATGGGCGGAGAAACTGGGACTCCAGAAAGATGAAGTGCTACCCTACGGTAGAATCGCCAAGATGGATTTCCTGAAAATCATTGACCGCCTCAAGGACAAGAAGGACGGTAAATATATTGAAGTAACCGCCATTACCCCCACCCCCCTCGGTGAGGGCAAAAGCACCACGTCCTGCGGCCTTATGGAAGGCATGGGTAAGCGCGGTCTGAATGTGGGTGGCGCCCTCCGCCAGCCCTCCGGCGGCCCCACCATGAATATCAAGGGTACCGCCGCCGGCGGCGGGAACTCCCTCCTGATTCCCATGACGGAATACTCCCTGGGTCTTACCGGTGACATTAACGATATTATGAACGCCCATAACCTGGCCATGGTGGCCCTGACCGCCAGGATGCAGCACGAACGCAACTATGATGATGAACAGCTGGCGCGCCTGACCAAGATGCCGCGCCTGAATATCGACCCCACCCGGGTAGAGTTCAAGTGGATTATGGACTTCTGCGCCCAGAGTCTGCGCAACATAGTCATCGGCCTGGGCGGCCGTATGGACGGCTTCACCATGCAGTCCGGCTTCGGCATTGCCGTCGGCTCGGAGCTCATGGCCATGCTTTCCATCGTCAATGACCTGGCCGACCTCCGGAAACGCATGGATGAAATCACCCTGGCCTATGATAAGAAAGGCAAACCGGTTACCACCGGCGACCTCGAGGTGGGCGGCGCTATGACCGCCTGGATGCGCAACGCCATTAACCCCACCCTGATGTGCACCGCCGAATATAACCCCTGCCTGGTACATGCCGGGCCCTTCGCCAACATCGCCGTCGGGCAATCGTCTATTATCGCCGACCGTATCGGCCTGAAGATGTTCGATTACCACGTTACCGAGAGCGGTTTCGCCGCCGATATCGGCTTTGAGAAATTCTGGAACGTCAAGTGCCGCTACAGCGGACTGAAACCGCATGTATCCGTGCTTACCACCACCGTCCGCGCCCTCAAGATGCACGGCGGCGGCCCCAAGGTGGTGGCCGGCCTGGCCCTCCCCGAAGAATACACCAAAGAGAACGTCGGCCTGGTTGAGAAAGGCCTGGAAAACATGCTGCACCTTATCAAGGTTATCCGCAAGTCCGGCATCAACCCGGTGGTCTGCATCAACGCCTTCTACACCGATACCAAAGCCGAACACGACGTCATCCGCAAGGCGGCGGAGGCGGCGGGCGCCCGCTGCGCCGTGTCCACCCACTGGGAACATGGCGGCGACGGCGCCCTGGAACTGGCCGATGTTGTTAAAGAGGCCTGCGAAGAAGAAAACGAATTTAAGTTCCTCTATCCCAATGAGATGAAACTCCGCCAGAGAGTCGAGACTATCGCCAAGGAAGTCTATGGCGCTGACGGCGTTTCCTGGACACCGGAAGCCGAGACCAAGGCCAAGGCCTTCGAAGCCGACCCGAAATATGACGAGTACGCGACGATGATGGTCAAGACGCACCTGTCCCTCACTCACGACCCGACGCTCAAGGGCGTGCCCAAGGGATGGACATTGCCCGTCCGCGATGTCCTCATCTACTCGGGCGCCAAGTTCCTGTGCCCCATGGCCGGCACTATCACGCTGATGCCCGGCACCTCGTCCAACCCGGCTTTTCGAAGGGTAGACGTCGATACCAAGACCGGTAAGGTACAGGGGCTTTTCTAATCTTCTAAGAACCTGTAAACTTAAAGTAGAGTAATGTAAATCTGCCGCAAAAGGGCAGAATAAAGGAATATATATTGAGTATAAACATTGCCGTAGCTGGAAAAGGAGGCACCGGTAAGACTTCTGTAACCAGTCTGGTCATTCGCTACCTGCTCAAGAATGACCTGGGGACGGTCCTGGCCGTAGATGCCGACCCCAATTCCAATCTGGCCGAGAATCTCGGCCTGGAGGTAAGGCAGACGGTCGGCCGGATACTGAACGAATTTCAGGGAGAAAAGATTAACATCCCCCCGGGAATGACCAAGGAAGCCTACCTGGAATACCAGCTGAACGTAGCCATAACGGAGAGCAAGAACCTGGACCTCATTACGATGGGACGGGGCGAAGGCCCGGAATGCTACTGCTATCCCAACGTGGTAATACGGAAACTCATCGACGATTGGGCAAAAAACTACAGCTACGTTGTCATGGATAACGAGGCCGGTATGGAACACCTTAGCCGGAGAACCACGCAGAACGTAAACGAGCTTCTCCTGGTCTCCGACCATTCGGTCAAGGGACTGCGGGCGATAGCGCGTGTACGCGACCTGGTAAAGGAACTGAAGCTCGCGGCAGGAAGAGAATCCGTAATCATCAACC
>CAYPDM010000103.1:0-4213 GCA_964409485.1 uncultured Dehalococcoidaceae bacterium
TACATCACCTCGGCGGCCGACGCCATCAGCAGCGCCCGACCCGGCGCCAGGCGGGAATCCCTGGAAAACTACCTGAAACGGCTCAAGGCCCTGGAGGACATTGCCGACAGCTTTAAGGGAGTCGAAAAGTCCTTCGCCATTCAGGCCGGTCGCGAAGTACGCATCCTGGTCAAGCCGGAAACAATCGACGACCTGGGGGCTATGAGACTGGCGCGAGACATCGTGAAGAAGGTGGAAGAAACCCTGGACTACCCGGGGCAGATAAAAGTCACCGTCATCAGGGAGACCCGCGCCGTCGACTACGCAAAATAACGGGGAATTGTCGTTGCTAGGAGTGCAGCGACGGAGCAATCTTTTAAAGACGATGTTAGAGATTGCTTCGCTTCGCTCGCAATGACATGACTAAAGAATGAAAATATTAGCCATAGGCGATATAGTTGGCCGACCGGGACGGCAGGCCGTACACCAGTTCGTGCGCGGCCTGCGCAAGCAATACAGCATCGACCTGGTAATTGCCAACGGCGAGAATGCCGCCGGGGGTTTCGGCCTGACCGTAGACACCGCGCGGGAATTGCTGGGCGACGGTATCGACCTGCTAACCTCCGGCAATCACATCTGGGCGCAGAAAGAAATTATTCCCCACCTCGATGCCGACATGCCCATCCTGCGTCCGTTAAACTATCCATCCGGGGTGCCGGGGCGGGGTTATCTGCTTGCCGGCAAGACCCTGGTGGTAAACCTGATGGGCCGAGTCTTCATGAACAGCCTCGACTGCCCCTTCCGGGCCATGGACAAACTGCTGGAAGAACTGGACCCCTTACCCAGGGTTATTATCGTGGACTTTCATGCCGAGGCAACCTCGGAGAAGGTCGCCCTGGGGCGCTACCTGGACGGGCGCGTCAGCGCCGTGCTCGGCACCCATACCCACGTCGGCACCATCGATGCGCGGATACTGACAGGCGGCACCGCTTACGTTACCGATATCGGCATGACAGGGCCGGAGGATTCGGTTATCGGCGACGATGCCGAGGCTGTTATCCAGCGCTTCCTGACCCAGATGCCCCACCACCTCTCGGTCGGCAAGGGAAATCCAACCCTCAACGCTATTCTGGTGGAGATAAATGAAACCAGCGGCAAGGCCACCGGCATCGAGCGTATCCAGCGGGAGACAGCAGCCCGGTGAGCCAGATAGACCTGCATATTCACTCCACCGCCTCCGACGGTAAGTTCAGCCCCGAGGCCATCGTCGGCAAGGCGGCAGGGCTCGGATTGAAGGTTATCGCCCTGACCGACCACGACACCGTAGACGGGATTCCACCGGCGCTGGAGGCCGTTAAAGCATTCCCGGAACTCAAACTTATCCCCGGCGTGGAAATCAGCACCGATTTAGCCGACGGCGAAGCGCATGTCCTGGGATACTTTATCGACTATACCAGCCGGGAGCTGGGGGCAGCCCTGGAAAGGTTCCGTAGTTCACGTCAGAGAAGGGCGCGCGGAATGGTGGATAAGCTGGGCGCGCTGGGTATGGATATCGACTGGCAGCGGGTGCAGCAAATAGCCGGCGAAGGCTCCATAGGGCGACCGCACATCGCCCGGGCGATGCTGGAAAAGGGCTATATCGCCACGTTTGAAGAGGCCTTCGATAAATACATCGCGCACGGCGGCACGGCTTACGTGGCTCGTGAAAAGATGACGCCGGAAGAAGCGGTAGAACTCATACTACGCTCGCGGGGTCTGCCCGTGCTGGCGCACCCGTTTACCGTCAACGACCCGGAGGCCATGATAAAAAAACTTAAAACAGTCGGGCTGGTCGGCGTGGAGACTTATTACAAGGACAACACCGAAGCACAAACCGGATTTACGCTCGGACTGGCGGAAAAATACGGGCTTATCGCCACCGGGGGCACCGACTATCACGGTATCGGCGACAGCAGCGAGGTCATGCTGGGCGGAGTGGAGGTGCCGCCGGAAGCGGTGGAGCGGCTCATCGCCCTGGCCGGTGAACAGGCACTAAAACAGGCGAATATGTAACTAATTGCCTTTTGAAGGAGTCTCATGACTACCTGGATTATATTGATTATAGTTTCTTATATCATCGGCTCCATACCATTCTCATACCTGGTCGCGAGGTCGCGCGGGATAGACTTGAGGAAACACGGCACCCAGCAGGTGGGAGGCGGCAACCTGTGGCGGACGACCTCCCGGAAACTAGGCCTGACGGTAGGTGTCTTCGATTTTTTCAAGGGTATACTGATGATGTTAATAGCCTTGAAACTGGGGCTGGATGCAGGACAGCAGCTCGCGGTCGGTCTGGCGGCGGTCGTTGGCCACAACTGGCCAGTCTTTCTACGCTTTCACGGCGGCCGGGGTATCGCGACAAGCCTGGGCATAATCATCATACTGCCTTTGATAAATGATATAACCCCATGGGCGACCCTAGCCTTCTTTGTTATCGGCGCTGCCGTCGTCGCCTTCACACGCCGGACCCCGGTGCCGATACTCGTGGGGATGGTAGTACTGCCCATAGCCAGCGCGGCTTTCCGGGAACCCCTTTCGGTAACCATGGGATTCCTGGCTATGGCGTTAATAATGATTATCAAACGACTCACCGCCCAGCCGGCTACCGAAGCCAGAAACATCGGGATGGGTCATCTGCTGTTAAATCGACTTCTCTTCGACCGTGATATCGGCGATAGAACCGCCTGGGTCCACCGGAAACACGCCCCTAAAAAGGAAAAGAAGGAATGACCGGGCCGGAAACAACCAGATGCGCCGCGCACCCGGACGTGGAAACGGCTCTGCGGTGCGGCAAGTGCGGCAAGCCGATATGCCCGAAATGCATGGTGCAAACACCGGTGGGGGCAAGGTGCCGGGAGTGCGCTAAACTCTATAAACTGCCCACCTACCGCGTTTCCGGCATATTTTACCTCCGGGCAGCCGGCACGGCGCTGGGGGTGGCTATTGTTATCGGGGTGGTGTGGGGCATCATCAACAATTTCCTGTCGTTCTTTCTCCTCAACCTGATACTGGCCGCGGGCGTCGGCTACGGCATCGGCGAGTTAGTCGGCCTCTCGGTAAACCGTAAGAGAAGCCCCTGGCTGGCGGTAACGGGCAGCCTGGCGGTGGTGATAGCCTATCTGGTGAACATTTTCACCTTCGGGAGCTTCCCGTGGAGTCCGTTCCGGATAATCTTCGACCTTCTAGGCATCGGAGTGGGCATTTACATGGCCGTCAACCGCCTGCGCTAGAAGTCCCCCACCCGACTACGCCGGGGGTTTTAGCCCCAGTTGCGCAAACATGTCGTGAGTGTCCGCATACGGAAAGGCTTCTATTTCCTTGCCCCCTTCGAAGTAGACGAAAACGGCCTCCTTAAACACCATTTTCTTATGTGTCGGGGCCTGCCCCATGAACTCGCCTTTTAGCGTGCCCCGCAGCGTTACGCGCGCCGCCGCCAGGTCACCCTCGCCGATGACTTCATCGACCGTCACATTAAGGTCGGGAAAAGCGGTGCGCATCATGGTGGCGAACTGCTTAAAACCCTCCGGGCCTTCGATTTTCATCCCGGGGAAATGGTAGACATAGTTGGGGGCCATGATATCATCTATTATTGCCAGGTTCCCCTTATTGATTGCCTCTTCTATAACCCGGCGAACCATCGCCTTGTTCTCCTCTACTGACATGGTAATTCCTCCTTCATTGTGAATTCAGTCACCGGCTAACGTTAATTTTTACCGTCTACTTATCGTACAGTCCCCACCGCTTGAAGAACGTCTGGTACATCGGGGGGTGGGGGAAATCGCTCTGCATATTCATGGTGGCGCCGGCATACCCGGAATCCATCTCTTCCATCTTCCCGACTCCCTCTACCAGCTCCCCGATTTTATCCCGCGGGACGGAGAGGATAATCTCGTCTTCACCCGCCAGCGCCCGGGTATAATCGCCGGGGTCGGGCAGGGTGACCATCATCCGGCCGTCCTCCATCACCGGCACAACCTGGTAGGCGCAGGCCGGGGGGAAGAAGTGGTAGTTAACCTTGGCCTCCTCGCCGATAAAATGCGTCGGCATCAGCAGATTCCGCAGCTGGGAGGTGTTGGAATAGATAACCACCACATCCGGCTCGAAATTAGCCGTCTTCAGGGGGGCGGAAACGATGCCGATATATTTATCTCTCGGGAAAGTGGGGAAATTTAAGAACCGCTGGAACTCGGGGTCG
>CAYPDM010000104.1:0-4131 GCA_964409485.1 uncultured Dehalococcoidaceae bacterium
TGGGGTTTACCCAGCCGACTGGTCACCCAGCCGCTGGTGAGCTCTTACCTCACCATTTCACCCTTGCCCTAAGTAGGGTGGTATGTTTCTGTGGCACTTTCCGTAGGGTCACCCCTCCTGGGTGTTACCCAGCATCCTGCCCGGTGGAGCTCGGACTTTCCTCCCCTTCCGTAGAAGGGGCGGTCACCCGGTTTACTTGACCCGGTTATAGTGTAGTGGAGAGTGAGGGGTTAGTCAACAGATACAGGTGGTAAAAATCGACTGATATCCTGACGTAACTGCGCGTATTTTTAATACTTTTTTAACGGGAGTTTTATGGGGTATTAACCTTATTTATCTTAACATTTAAGTAGGCGTACGACAGGGAATGAGTTAACGGTTGTGAAAAAAGAGAAATTATCGGATTGTGAGTTTATATCCACATGTCCTTACTACCATGATGCTTATGATGGGCAGGTGATTCCGGATAACTTTAAAGAGCAGTATTGCCACGGAATCTACATATGGTGCGGCAGATACCTGGCTTGTAGAGCAACAGAGGAAAGGCTTGCCTGGAGAGAACGTCTTGAACGCGGGCGAGCTTAGCGAGCGCTGTCCAGGGCCTTATTGGCCAGGGCATCCGCCTCGGAGTTCCGGGCGCGGGGTATATAGGTTATCTTAAAGCTTTCCAGCGCTCCGGTTAGTTTAACGACTTCCTGGTAGAGAGGCCGCAGGCCTGCGTTTTTAATCTTGTAGCGGCCGTTGATTTGATTTACCGCGAGTTCAGAGTCCGACTTTACCATTACCTGTTTCGCGCCCAGGCTGACGGCTTTATCCAGGGCGGTAATAATGGCGCGGTATTCCGCCTGGTTGTTGGTAGTGATACCGATACGGCGTGAAATATTCGCTATGACGCTGCCGTTATCGTCTTTAATAGTGGCGCCGATAGCTGCCGGACCGGGATTTCCCCGGGAGGCGCCATCGGCATTTATTATGACTCTGGTTACGTTCAATCTGCCCTTCAGGAAATAAACAGGATTCTTCCGCAGGTGCCGCACTGCACGGGCTGGCCGCTCCTGGCCCTCTGGAGGGCGCTGGCCGATTGAGATATACGGCAGGCGCGGCAAATTCCCTGTTCCACCTTAGCGACAGCCTGTTTTTTTTGCTGCCTGATTCTTTCATAAAGCTTGATAGCAGTAGAGTCGATCTGCCCGGCCAACTGCCGGCGTTTCTCCGTGAGTCCGGCGAGGCTGGCCTTGAGTTTGTCTATCTCCACGGCCAGTTGCTTTTGCTGTAGCTGCCATTCTACTTCAAGTTTCTTGTAATCGGCGGTTGCGGCAGACAGGCTTGCTTCGGCGGCTTCTACCTGTTCGATGATTTCCAGTGCTTTGTCCTCCAGTTCGTCGCTCCTGGCTTTCATCATGTTTACCTCGTGCTGGAGGCCGGATAGCTCTTTGGGATTGGTTATCTTGCCGCCGTAGAGCTGCTCTTCAGTGGCGGTAGTTTTACTTAGCAGGTCGTCGAACTCGGCTTCAGCATCACGGTGCTGGTGCCTTAGCTCATCCAGATGTTTTTGCGCGGATTCGATAAGGCTGTTAGCAGTATCCAGCATATCTCTAGCTCCCAGCTGACCGACTTTCTGGGCAAGGGATTGTTCTTCCTGTTCAATATTGAGGTCGAGTTCCTGCAGTTGGTAGAGTTGCCTGGTAACAGCCATTTTTATCTCCGTTGCCTATTTTATAACGTGGAACAATATAATATCAAACCGCGATGGGAATTGGTGACAAAAAAGGGTAGTTGGGAAAGAACATATGTGCTAGTATTTTAACAGAAACAATTCGAGGGGGGAAACCAATCAGGCAGGCGTGAATTGTTTTTTAGGTTATGTTAAGGGGGAGGCTAAATGAGGGTATTGAAACTGGCGGTGAAGAGGCAGAGATGGGACCTGGCGGCGCACACGATAGTGCTGGCGACGGCAAGGCAATTGAATAATGGGGAGAAACCGAATGCCAAAGAAAGAAAAGAGAAAACGGGGCGCGCCAAAGGGTAACCAGAACGCTTTGAAGCACGGGTTTTACTCAAGGGCGCTGGACGAGGCGGAGATACTGGACATGGAGGCGGCGGCTGACGTTAACGGGATAGACGACGAGATTGCTCTGCTGCGCGTGAAAATTAAGTCGGTGCTGGAGAGGGACCCGGAGAACATCAAGCTCATCATGCAGGCGACGAACGCCCTGGCGGGTCTGGTGAAGGCGAGGTATAACATAACGGCACAGCAGCGGAAAGGCCTGCGGGAGGCGATAGGGAACGTCTTGAGGGACGTGGCGCTGCCGCTGGGGATTAGCATCGGGGCGAGTGTTATTGAGAAGAAGATGTAGGAGATGGAGAGGATTGGATTTTATCATACCTCACCCCCTGTATTTTCTGGTGAATCTATCCCCCTAGCCCCCTTCCTTTGAAAAAGGAAGGGGGAATATTTACAAATAGAATAGCGCTTATTGTGTCTTTTGTATAAAGAGGCCAGTGCCGTGAATGACTTAAAAATACGCCGCCTCCTTTACCCCACCAGTGGGGAAAGGGGTTAAGTAACCGCGGGATAAGCTGCGGATGATACAGGGAGGTCCGTCCTTCACAGGTGAAGGATAAAGGTGGGGATTCTTCGACAGGCTCAGAATGAGCGGAGGGGGGAGGGGTGGGCTGGATTCCCGCTTCCGCGGGAATGACGAAATAAGAGGCGGGAATGGCATCAGGGTGATAAATAGAGATTGCCACGTCACTACGTTCCTCGCAATGACAGGGGTACGGATTGCCACGCTGCGCTCGCAATGACAGGGGAGAGAGAGTGGATAAGCATGTATTGAACCAGTTGAGGCCGTACCAGCGTGAGGCGGCGATGGCGGTGCTGGACAGTGTGTTCGGGGGGAAGGGGCTGACCTTCTCGGTGGAGATAGCGCGGCAGGGGGGCAAGAACGAACTATCAGCACAGCTGGAACTGCTTCTCCTGACCTTCAAGATGGAAGAGAGCAAGAACCTGATAAAGTGCTCGCCGACATTCAAGCCGCAGGCGGCAATCTCGATGAGGCGGCTCAAGGACAGGCTCAACGAAGCGGGGTTCGGGCGGATATGGAAATCCGAACTCGGCTATATCGTCAGGCTGGGCGAGGCGCGGGCGATATTCCTCTCCGCAGAGGAAACGGCCAACGTGGTCGGCAATACGGCCCACCTCCTCCTGGAAATCGACGAATCGCAGGACGTCGGCAAGGAAAAGTACAGCAAGGACTTTCGTCCGATGTGTTCGACGAACAATACAACGACCGTGCACTACGGCACGACCTGGGACGACGGCACCCTGCTCGAAGAGGTCAAGCAGACGAACCTCGAACTGGAGAGCCGGGACGGGGTGAAGCGGCACTTCCGCTACGACTGGGAAGAGGTGGCGAAGTACGTGCCGGAGTACCGCGCCTACGTGGAGAGCGAGCGGGAGCGGCTCGGTGAGAACCACCCGCTGTTCCTGACACAGTACCGGCTGCTGCCGATACGCGGCGGGGGAGGTCTCTTCGACGAGCAGCAAAGGGCGCAGCTGCAGGGGGAGCACGCCCGGAAACGACGCGGGGAGCCGGGAAAGGTCTACGTGGCGGGAATCGACCTCGCCGGGGAGGCCGAGGAAAGCGATGCCGGCGCGTCGGCGGGGTCGAAACGCGACTCGACGGTGGTGACCATCGGCGAGCTAGATTATTCGTCCAACGACGATATCATCAAAGAGCCCATCGTGAGAATCGTCGAGCATTACCGCTGGACGGGAGTAAAGCACAGCGGGCTGTACGCGCGGCTGGTGGACATCATCATGAGGGTGTGGCGGTGCCGGAAGGTGGCCGTGGACGCAACGGGAGTGGGGGAGCCGGTGGCATCTTTCCTGCGGAAGAAGCTGGGACGGCGGGTGACGCCGTTCAAGTTCACGCAGAGGAGCAAGAGCGAGCTGGGGTTCAACCTGCTGGCGGCGGTCAACGCGGGGAGGCTCAAGGTTTACCGAGGCGACGGCTCCGAGGAATACCAGGAGTTCTGGGGCGAGATGGAGAAGGCGCGGGGCACGTACCGGGCCAACCAGACGATGAACTTCTACGTGGACGCGGCGCAGGGGCACGACGACTTTTT
>CAYPDM010000105.1:0-4116 GCA_964409485.1 uncultured Dehalococcoidaceae bacterium
GGAACCTGATTATTCAATGGCAGATAATGAGAGACATCCTTGCCATCGGGATTTCCGCGCTGGCGATGACGGTCGCGGGGAGCGTAGCTTCCGTTTTCGTCAACCGGCTGCTCGTTGCCTACGGCGGCGACCTTCACATATCGGCCTTCGGGATTATCCATCGTATAATGATGTTCGCCCTGATGCCGGGCATGGTCATCGGCCAGGGGCTCCAGCCGATACTCGGTTTCAATTACGGCGCCAGGCGCTTTGACAGGTCTTTAAGGGCAATCAGGCTGGCCGTTACTTATGCTAGCGCCATAAGCACTCTGGCCTTTTTAATTCTCTATTTCTCCCCGGAGCCGCTCTTCCGCGTCTTCACCGATGACGCCGGGCTTATCGAGGTGAGTGTTTACGCCTCCAGGCGCGTCTTCGCGGTGATGCCCGTAATAGGCTTGATGATGGTCGGCCAGCTCATCTTCCAGGCAATCGGCAAGGTGATTCAGGCGATTGTAAGCTCCCTGGCGAGGTCGGCCCTGTTCCTGCTGCCCACGGTGCTGATATTTCCGCAATTCTGGGGGATAGACGGCGTTTGGCTGGCGTTCCCGGTCACGGACGTACTCACACTGCTGTTAACCGTGGGACTGGCTATACCGATTTTGCTCGACTTCAGCAGAAGAAGCAAGCTGACGGTTCAGCCGCCGGATAAGTTCAACCTGCCTCCCCCGCCCGTCAGGCTGGGTTAAGGCGGGGCATTTTTCACTCGCCCCGGCGGTAGTCCTCTTGTAAAGAGACACCCGATATTCTATTCGTATTTAGGGGTAGTTGCGGCGATAAAGTGGAATATCGGCCGTTTCACGTTCCGGATGATTAGCGGCCCGTGCTGCATACCTGCCGGCACGAAAGACGCGAAGCTCTTGTCTATCTTGTACGTCTTATTATCCACGGTGAACTCTATCTCCGCGCCCAGGTCCTGGATGTCGTCGTAGTTGAAGCCGAAGCAGCCGATTAGCTCCCCGAACTTGTGCGTGTGCGATTCTACCTCGCGGATTTCCTCTTTGGAACCGGGTAATATCCACTTGGCCTCGCTGTAAAATTCAGCATCGGGTACGGTATCGGGGCCCACGTGGACTATCCTTTTAACGAATTCGGGGTCCATCTTGAGTCGGTGCGCCGGTAGTTCCCCGAACGGTTTATCATAATCAACAACATACCTGGCATTTTTCTTTTCTGCCATTTCCGTTACCTCTTTCTTAAATAAAAGTAAGGGCGGAGTCGCTGTATCTCCGGCCTATTCGTACCTGTGCCCCGACCCCAGTGTCAGGTGGAACATGGGGGCGTCAAAGCGGTGAAACCGCAGCGGGTTGTGCGTCATTCCGGCGGGGATATAGACCATAAAGCTCTTGGTCAGCCGGAACTCCTCGTCTTCCAGCCAGAACTCTATCTCGGCGCCGAGGTCGCTCGGGTCATCCATGTTGGTCCCGAAACAGCAGAAGAGTTCAATAAAAGGATGGGAATGCGGCGTGATTCCGACCCCTTCCTTCTTCATCCTTTCCGCCATCTCCGGCGTAATTATCATCTGCCTCTGGTCCTTCATAGTAGAAGGCCACTGCCAGGTGCACTCCGCGTAGATGGCGCCCGGGATAACATCCTCGTCCATCCAGATAACGTGCTCAAGCGGCATGCGGTAGCCGTCGCGGTATCCCTGGCCTATCTTCTGGTCGCCTTTGAAGCCGGGCATCACCACGCCCTGCTTGAGCTCCGTGCAAATGTATTTTCCATATTTAGATTCTGCCATTGTAGAGCCTCCTTTCTCCATTAACATTATAAACTCTGGTCTGGAAATATGCTAATAGTGAGGCATCGAGCAAGCCGGGAAAGGAGTCAGCCGGTGTGCCGGCAGGTAGAATTATCCGGCAAGTTTATGCTCTCGTGGAATTATCGGTGGATTCGTTTACGGTTTCTGGAATTCTGCGAAAAGCTCTCCCATTATCCTGTCGTGCCGGGCGAGAAATTCTTCGCGCGTATCCGTGAAAGAGGGAAGCGCCCATTCCATCTGGTTCAGGTTCCGGGCAATGACGGGTAGCCAGTTGTACGGGATGGATAATAAAATCAGCCCTTCCGGATATACCTTCCGCGATTTCATGCCGAAGGTCAGGCCGGTGGGCACGTAATTGATATTGCCGCTCTGGAACGGGTATGTAAAGAGCCAGGCGCAGGCTCCCACCATGGACACCTTGCTCGACCATATTTCGCCGGTGGAATAGCTGGCGGCCCTTAATAAAATTTCGGCCCGGGCGGGAGGGGCGACGAAGAACAGCAGGTCCGGCTCGAACGTCAGCTCGTTCAGTCCGGCGAAGGCGACGTAGTTGACCACGCCTCTGGAGAAGGTGGGGGATTGACGGTTCATTTTCCCGTTGGCGCGCGGCTCCTGGAAGATGCCGTACTTAATCCCCACCTGCCCGCTTTCGGCGATTGGCGAGGGGTCTTCGAACCCCAGCGTAGCCTTGCCGCCGCAGTCCTCGTTTTCTTTATTGATGTAAAAAGGCTTATCCCGGTCCTGGGCCTCCCTGACCATCTCGCACAGGGCCATGGTTTTATCCAGCTGTTCCATCCCTTCCGGTCGGGCTATCAGGAACTTGACGCCTACCGGCGGGTACTCAAGTTCGAGCTTGCTGAAGACGGATAAATCGGTTTTAAAATTGCTCATCATAACCTCCCTTTAAGGTATTTATCCGGCTGCGGCGGGGGATAGCTTCGGCCGTCAGCTTTCCTGGTAGCGCCGTATTATTTCCTCGGTGGCTTTCTTAAAATAACTGTTTCTATCGTCCTCGCTTAATCTATAGGCGGGAAGCTCCCATTCCATCTCCTGCAAATTTACCGTGAGCGCGGGGAGCAGGTCATAAGGCACGGAGACCAGCATCAGTCCTTCCGGGAAGACCTTCCTGGCCTTCATGCCGTAACCGAGGCCGGTAACGGAATAGTTAGCCTCGCCGCTTACGAAAGGATGGACAAACAGCCAGGCGCACATTATCGCCGGGGTGGTCCGGGTGGTCAATATCTTACCCGTGGAGTAGCTCAAAGCCCTTAGTAAAATCTCCGCCTGACTCACGCCGGCCGTGAAAACGATGATATCGGGCTCGAATGTTAGTGTATCCGCGGGGGAGAAGGCGACGTACCTGACCGTGTTTCTGGCCAGCCTGGGGATGTACTGGTATATTCTCCGGTTGGCGCGCGCTTCCTGATAGATTCCGTCGGAAGCGCCTATTTCCCCGCTCTCGAAAAACGGCTCCGGGTCTTTCATGCCCAGCAGCAGCGAACCCATACAGGCAAAGTTATCTTTTTCGGCATAGAAAGGGGGAGATTCCTGGGCCTTCCGGAACATCTCGCAAAAAGCGAGCCCCGTATCCAGCTTATTTATGCCGTCCGGTCTATTCAGCAGGAACTTGATGCCCACGGGCTTTCTCTCGAAGTTGAATTTTTCAAATACGGAATAGTCCCGCTGGCTCGCCCGCATATCTGCCTCCTTATTCACGGCCTGTCCCGGTAGTTGGGCATTTCCTGGCGCAGCTCGTTCAGGCGGACATCGAATCTCTTAAAGTGCTCTTCCCGGCCTGAAGAACGCCAGCTGCGGTACAGGTTGGCATCCTGCAGGTTTTCAAGTACGGCAGGCATCATGTTCCAGGGTATGGATATGAGAAACACGCCTTCCGGGAAATCCATATTAATCGCCTGCATGCCCAGGCTAAGGCCGGTGACCGTAAAGTTCATTTTGCCGCTTATGACGGGATAAATATACATCCAGGCGCACGCCAGGACCGGCGTTCCCTTGCAGGACCAGCAGTCGCCGGAACTGTAGCTTTCCGACCTTAATATCGACCGCGCCTGCCCCACGTTAGCCGCGATTACGACGACATCGGGGTCGAAAGTCAGCTGGTCTATGGCGGAGAAAGCCACGTAGTTAACCGTGCCCTTCAGCATCCTGGGGGCGTACTGGTAGAGCTTCCGGTTGGCGCGCGGCTCCTTAAAAAGCCCCGCCCCGCCCCCGGCGGCTCCGCTGACCAGGGCCGGCTCCGGGTCCCTCATGCCCAGTATCATCGGCTCGACGCATATAAAATCTTCTTCCTGCACGTAAAA
>CAYPDM010000106.1:0-4092 GCA_964409485.1 uncultured Dehalococcoidaceae bacterium
CCTTTCGTAAAGGGGTACTAAGGGGGATTTTTAATGGCTTAACCCGCAGTTTCCCCTCCCTTATATCCCAACTGTCATTGCGAGGAGCGCAGCGACGTGGCAATCTCTATTAACCGCCTTATACGGTGTTGCCTTTCACTTAAAATATTCCCCCCGTTAAAAAGAGAAGTGCGCCGCGAGACGGGGTCAGGGGGTAAGGTAAAAATAAATACCTCCTGAACGCTGGTTCTCCATTGACAGTACTCGTTCGTTAATGTATCTTATATCAAAGTAATAATACGGAGGTTAATATGGAAGCAGGTGGGAATGTTACGGCAAGTCCAATTACATTCACTCCAGGCGTAGGCTCGTCCTACGGCAACGGCTGGCGTCAGCTCTGGAAATATTTCCTGGAGCTTTTCTTGATATGGCTTATAGCCTGGGTTCTCAGCCTGCCGTCCGGGATGGGTGGCTGGGCACATGGTGGTGCCGGTGCTTTTCTGACAATTGTAGCTATTGCTTACGGAATTCTGGTTCTTGGACCTATTGACTATGGTTTGAGTTACTCCTTCCTTGAAGCTGCCAGGGGAGATAAGCTGGAGATAAAAGACGTGTTCGCCGGTTTCCAGAACTACTGGAATACCGTTCTGGCCAACCTTCTCGTCGGCGTGATTGTGATAATCGGCTTAATTCTATTAGTAGTACCGGGAATTATATTCGCCTGCAAACTGGCATTTACCCCGTATCTGGTAGTGGACAGGAAGATGGAGGTAATCGAGGCGGTCAAGACCAGCTGGCGCATGACCGGCGGGCATAGCTGGAAGGTGTTCCTCATCGGCCTGCTGGGCGTGCCTATTTTTATCGCCGGTTTGATATGCCTCGGCGTAGGCGTCATTATCTCCATAATGTGGATAACGATGGCGCTGGCTTCACTATATCATTCGGTAAGCACGTCAGCCGGAGTACCTTTGGTACAGCCCTCCCCGATTCAGCAATAAACAATGGGGTAGGGGTTCTCGAGCTGATAGTGATTGAAAAGGCAAGCGCTAAGGGGGGCATACGCCCCCCTTAATTGTTTTTATTTTTATTCTATATCAGAGTTAACATAACTCTAAAAACAATTCAAAGCTGACCAACCCCCAATTACCCTCGAATTGTTACCATTTAAAAACTTGGAGTTGGTGTTTTTTCAAAGGTACTGTTTTAGTCGTTCTATCTCCTGCATCAGCTCGGCGAACTGGTGGGGATACAGCGACTGCATACCGTCGGAGAGGGCGCGGGCGGGGTCGTGGTGCACCTCCACGAGAAGGCCGTCGGCGCCGATGGCTATAGCTCCCCTGGATAGCGGAATAACGTAGTCCCGCCGTCCGGCGGCGTGGCTGGGGTCGACGATGATAGGCAGGTGACTGGCTTCCTTGATAGAAGGTATGGCGCTTAAATCGAGCGTATTACGCGTGTTATCCGAGAAGGTGCGAATTCCCCTTTCGCAAAGGATAACCCGGTTGTTCCCTTCCGACATGATATATTCGGCGGCCATGAGCCACTCGTCGATGGTGGCGGCGAAGCCGCGTTTCAGCAGGACGGGCTTCGCTACCTGCCCGGCGAGGCGCAGCAGCGAATAATTCTGCATATTCCTGGCCCCGATTTGAATGATATCCGCGTATTTTTCAACGACGGTGAGGTTATCATTATCGGTAGCCTCGGTGACGATTAGTAAGCCCGTCTCCCGGCGGACTTTATCCAGTATTTTAAGCCCTTTTTCTCCCAGTCCCTGGAAGCTGTAGGGGGATGTTCTCGGCTTGAAGGCGCCGCCGCGAAAGACCCTGGCGCCGTGCTCCTTCACAAAACCGGCGATGGTAAGCGCCTGCTCCTCGCTCTCTACGGCGCAGGGGCCGGCCATGATAACCGGCTCTCCGGCGCCGATTTTCACATCGCCGATGGATATAACGGAAGATTCCGGGTGTGTCTCCCGACTGACGAGTTTGTACGGCTTGGTGACCGGAATAGCTTCCCTGACGCCTTCCATGGCCAGCAGTTGAGCCGCTTCGACCGGGCCCTTGTTTCCGATGATACAGACGGCGGTTCTCTGGGCGCCGGGCATCGGCACGCCGCGGTAACCCATTTTCTCGATTTCCCGAATAACGGCACGCACCTGCTCTTCAGTGGCGTCATTTTTCATTACAACAAGCATTCAGCTATTTCTCCTCGGCTGGTAATTTTTGGTATATCTAACTTTTTTCTCCCATAATGTTCCAGAGGGTATCGGCATACGTTTCGAAGGTGTGTGAATCAAAGAGGACAAATATTACCTCTTTTATAGAAGAGGCCTCTTTGAGGAAAGAGACTACCGTCTTCAGGGCTATCCGCGCGGCTCTATCTACGGGGTAGCCATAGACGCCAGTGCTGATGGACGGTAAGGAAATAGAGGACTGGTTGTTATCAGCCGCCAGTTTCAGACTTTCCCGATAGGCGCTGGCCAGCAGGTCCTGTTCTCCCCGGCTGCCGCCGTGCCAGATTGGCCCTACGGTATGGATTACGTGTCCGGCTTTCATGTTACCGGCGGTGGTAATGACAGCCTGTCCGGTGGGCAGGCGGCCCTGCCTGGCGACGATTTGTTTGCATTCCTCCAGTATGGCCGGTCCGCCGGCGCGGTGAATGGCGCCATCGACCCCGCCGCCTCCCATGAGGCCGGAGTTGGCGGCATTCACAATAGCATCGGTGGCCTGATGGGTAATATCGCCCTGAATTATGGATAGTCTGGCCTGGTTTACGGTATAAGTAAGATTGTCGTCGCCCATGTCGTTTACTTCCTTTACCTTATCTCATGTCATGCAGGGTGTCTATTGCCCACTGTACGGCATCTTCTCCGGTGAGTTCAAGCGTTACATCGGGTTCGATTCCTTGGCCTTCGATGATTCGTCCGTTGGGAGTCAGCCAGCGGGCGGTGGTGATATACAGGCCGGAGCCGTCGCTAAGACGACGCAGCATATTGACACTGCCCTTGCCGAAGGTGATATTCCCGGCAACAATGGCACGATAGTGGTCTTGAAGAGCGCCTGACAGCACTTCACTCCCGCTGGCGCTGGTATTATCCACCAGGACGACCATCGGCAGGTCAGTGGTTACAGGACTGGAAACTACTTCCAGAGTCGCTGTCTTTCCCTGGTTGCTCATCACTTCTACCACAACGCCTTTGCTGATGAAGTGGCTGGCTACCTTAACGACGATATTGAGAAGGCCCCCCGGGTTGCCTCGCAGGTCAAGTATAATGCCTGCGGCGTTTTGTTCTTTAAGGTCCTGGAGCACCGGTGCCAGCTCGGTGTCCGTTCGTTCGGAGAACTGCGTGATGGTAATGTAAGCGATATTTCCACGCATTTCAAAGAGGACGCTCGGCACTTCTACCCGAGCTCTGATTATTTCAATCTCCACCGGCTCGGTATCGCCCTTGTGGAGTACCAGGAGTCTTACCGGCGTGCCTTTTGGACCTCGTATGTTAATGATTGCCTCGGCCAGGCTCATGTCTGCGACGGGTTGGCCGTCTATTTCCATGATGATATCGCCCGCTCTGATGCCGGCCTTGTCGGCTGGAGATTCGGCAATGGGAGCAATAATCATAAGCTGCTTATCTTCAATGGTTACATAAGCGCCGATGCCGTCGAACTCACCTTCGAGGCTGCTTACCCCCAATTCGTAGTGTTCGGGTTCCAGATAGGAAGTATAGGGGTCATCCAGCGCTTCAATCATGCCTTCTATGGCGCTGTGGCTCAAGTTGTCGGAGTCCAGTTTGGACCTGTCTACGTAGTCGGAGAAAATGATGTCCCAGACCTGCTCCACGATATTCAGGCCTTCTGCGGAACCGGAGGAATTACTGGAGCTGAAGAAGAATCCGGCTCCAAAGGCGAGGGCGATAACCACTATAAGCAACAGGCCTATAATGAGCTTTGTTGTCTTTGGCATAATATTCGTTCTCCATTTGGGCGTTCCGGCAGGGATGACCGTACCATCAAGCCTAAAAAGCGAGCCAAGTAAACCTGTAAGCCGAGTTCTGTATCCTTCACCAAGTGAAGGACGGTGACCATCTATCTAGCCCTTCCGTTACCGGAAGGGTCAAGC
>CAYPDM010000107.1:0-4024 GCA_964409485.1 uncultured Dehalococcoidaceae bacterium
ACGAGGTGCTGAAATCCGGCGAACTTGAGCTCGGCGGACCAGTGGCCACCGCAGTTGCTGGTGCCGAAACCGCCCTCCCCCTCGACCGACTTTGAGGTGACTTCAAATCGCGACGATGATACATCGTACCCGGATATGAGACCGGCCCCGAATATCAGGGGATTATCCGGGCTAAGAGCGTCGGTGCCCGGGGCTAAATGATTGTACAGCAGGTAGGTATTCAACCCCTCGCCCCCCAGGTACATCTTCAGCAGTTCTTCCGGGATTTCTTTACAGACCACCTGCTCGGTGGAGAGGTCAATTATGGCCAGATTTTCCATCGGTATCTCCTTGCTCCATCAGTCTGCCCCTTATCTTGGCAACCTCCGGGGTTACCCAGGTGATGCGCCAGCCCTGGCCGCAGTGCGGGCAATGGGCGGTGGTCACTCCGCGGGGTACGGATATCCGGCCTCCCAGGCACCGCATGCAGCGGAAGGAATACCCCTTTTTTTCGTCCGCCAATTCGCTCTCCTTTCACCTGTGCCGGTTTGTTTCTACTTATCTGCCGGCGAACTCTGGTATCTCGCGCCGAGGCCGACCTTCATGACTCTGTAAGGCCTGTCGACCCGACTGCAGACTACCGGATAATGCGGAGTGCCCCTGGGAATCGAGACCGCGGTAGGGACGTCGAAGGTGTGTTTCTCGTGTTCCCGGCCGATATCGATGGTTATTTCCGCTCCCAGGTAGCTAAGGTCGTCGGTATTGTGCCCGAAAAATATCAGGCATTCATCGTAGGGATGCACCCTGGCTCCTTTCCTGGGGGCCCACTGTCCTGTCTCGTTGTATAGACCCATCTGGAAATTGACATTGAGTCCTTCAAGCTCGTCGCCGGACACGGATATTACCTGTTTGGCGTCCGCTCCGCCGGGGCCTTTGGCAGCCTGCATCTGTTTAAACAGGTGGGTGTATTCATTGCCGTCCGTGGCTCCTTCCTGCTCTACCTTCTCGCCGGAGTACCTGGCGCTAAAAGCCAGGTGAAAATGCCCGAACGGGTTATAGACTCTCTCGGTGATAAGGGGACAGTGCGGCAATCCTCTGGGGGCAACGGCGACGGTGGGGACGCTGAATTTATGTGTTTCCTGTTCCTTGCCGAGCGCCAGCGACATATCCGACCCCAGGTAGTTCATGTCGGCATCGTCGTAGCCGAAGAACAGCAGCAGCTCATCGAACGGATGCTCGTGCGCCCCCATCCCCGGAGCCCAGTCCCCCGTCTGGTTATAAACACCGATGATGAAATTAAGCTCGAATCCCGCCAGCTGGTCGCCTCCCATGAAAACAAGCTCCCTGGCGTTGGCGCCCCCGCGCCCCTCCTGGAAATGCAGCTGTTTAACCAGGTCTCCGTATTTAATTTCTGCCACCGGTCATCACCTCTCTGAATATTTTGTCTGGATAGGAAAATTCTATGACATCTGCTCGTATATTGCAACCGACAACGTTTGACTGACCCGGCGGATTTCAGGATGCTGAAAAGACGTTAATCAGTTGTAGAATCAGCTTTATGCTATTCGTCCTTCTGCTCGCCGTCGGCGTCGATAAAGACCATCTTGTCCCGCATCTCTTCCGCCACCAGCTTTTTCAGCGAGGTCTCGGTAAGCTTGGAGGCGTACTGGCACTGGATAAAGATGAATGGCCGCGTTACTTCCAGTATGCGGAACGGACAATGGATGAAATTGGCCGGGACCCATATCATCGTGGACTCGGTGATGATGTGGCTTTCCATTTCCGGCCCCATGCACATTTCCATCTTCGCCCCGAGGTCTCGCGGATTGTCCGGGTCCGTCCCCAGCGCCACGAGCAGTTCAGGGTCTTTATGGACGTGGGGGCCGTGCCCGGCGTGTTTGATGGCTTCCTTCCCCATGACCATCACGGAAAAGTACTTGCTGCCTTCGATGATGTCGTTATCGGTAAAGGCCACCATCGTCGGCATCCTGGCGAAGCCCTTGAAACGCTGCTCATCGGGGAGTTCGTTAAGGAAATATTTACTGTATTTCATATCTGCCATTTCCCTTATTCTCCTCTATCTGTTCCATATCGTTATCAACGGGTACATTTCGCTTACCTGTGATATCGGCGGCACGAAGCCGTAGAATCCTTTTTGAATCTTGTAGAGACCGGTGCAGCCCTTAGCCTCTTTTTCACACCGCAGCTCATTGTAGCTGTTGACGTTAAAACACGCCAGTCCACACTGGTTGCGGTCGAAAGCGGCCGCCAGGTCCAGTTCCGGACAGCGGGAATTTTCCAGGGTTGTCAGCAGCACGTTTTTCAGCAGACGGTCAAGTTCGTTTTTAGAAAGAGCCGTGTTATCAATATCGGTGACAAGACACAGGTCGATATCCGAATCGTCGCGGTATCCTCCCGCCGGCCCCCGCGAACCGTGCAGCGTGATTCTGCGTACGTTCGGGTGGACTTTGAGGTCGGCTGACCGCAACAGACGATACGTTTCCGGCAGGGTATCCTTGAAACCCTGCTCGAAATCGGCTATTTCTATGATTTCGGACATCCTGGATGATTCTTACGGTTTCTCTTTATGCCTTGATGATAGCCTTGGCCGGGCACCACCACTCGTGAGAAACGCAGACCCCGCAATCCGTGCACTTATCGGGGTCGATTCTAACGGTATAAAGGACAAGTCCGTCGCTTTCCGTCACCTTATCATCCACAACGAAAGCCCCTTCGGGACAATCGGTAACGCAGAGACCGCACTTGAGACATTTCTTTTGGTTTATCTTGTAAGCCACGTTAACCTCCAATTACTTCTTAATATTGAAAGCATCATCCGTTTTTCAGGCCGGTTCTTCGTAGTTATCGTCCGGCCACATCTCCCAGGGGATTCTCTCGCGGGCTTCCTTGGGCAAAATCTGACGGTAGGACTTTTCCGTGTGGGACGGGCCCTGGTTCACCTCGATGAATAAAAATGGCCTGTCTATCCTGACGGGAAGCCAGGGGGAGTGGATGAAGTTCGGCGGTATCCAGATGCAGCAGGTGCGGGTGATGTGGTGCTCTTCCAATTCCGGACCGAGGTACATAATTACTTCCGCGCCCAGATCCATCGGGTCCTCCGGGTTGCCGCCGATGTGGAAAAGCAGCTCGGCGTCCTTGTGAATGTGCGGCGGGTGACCGGCGTATTTGAATTCGCCGAGGTTATCGGCGAAGCCCGGCGCCACCCAGTGCATTATGTAAAAGTAACTCCCTTTGGCGACGCTATCATCCATGTGGGATACAATCGGGCGGCGTTCCATGGGCCACCTGGTGGGGTCGTACTCAATGATGTACTTGCTGTATTTTTTTTCGGCCATATTCGTTCTCCTTTTCTGGTTAATTATTACTCGGTTTATAGTTTACTCTTTTGCATTCTGAATTATCAAATGCAATTGTTTGACATTTATAGCACGTGATATATAGACTGATTGTGAAGTCTGTTCACTACCGTATCGTTGTCTGTATTTTAAGGAGGAGTAATGAAAGCGGCAGTCTGTTATGAATTCAACAAACCACTGGTGATAGAGGAGGTAAAGCTGGACCCGCCGGGAAAAGGCGACGTGAAAATACGCGTGGCGGCAGCAGCCATTTGCCACAGCGATATCCACTCCATAAAAGGGGAGCACGGCGACCTTCCCCGGCCGGCCGTGCCCGGTCATGAGGTCGGCGGGTACGTGGAAGAGGTGGGGGAGGGCGTTACCTACGTGAAACCCGGCGACCCCGTGATTGTCAGCATTATTCCGGAGGGGTGCGGGCACTGCTACTATTGCCGCATGGGTCTTTCCAGCCAGTGCACCACCAACAAGCTTTATCTGTACGGGGAGGGGAGATATACCAATATGAAAGGCCAGCGTCTCGCGCAGTACGCCGGGGCCGTGGCCGGCTTTGCCGAATACGCCGTCATTCCCGAGATAAACCTGCTGAAAGTGCCGGAGGACCTGCCCATGGATAGGGCGTGCCTGCTCTCCTGCGGCGTCATTTCCGGGTTCGGGGCGGTGGTCAACCG
>CAYPDM010000108.1:0-3984 GCA_964409485.1 uncultured Dehalococcoidaceae bacterium
AACCCCCGACCTCCGCGATGCGAACGCGGCGCTCTCCCTATTGAGCTATATCCCCGTGATGATAAGAATATTATAGCATATCCCGGCTAGCGCTCGATGCGTTTTATCTGGTAGCGCAGTTTCCCGGCCGGTGCGTTTATCTCCACCGTGTCCCCGTCTTTCCGGCCGAGGAGCGCCTTGCCCAGGGGTGAGGCAATGGATATCTTGCCCTTCAAAGGGTCGACCTCCCGTGGGTCGACTATCATGTAACGCAGCTCTTCGCCGGAAGCCAGGTCGTTGAGGACGATGTTGTCGCCGACGCCCGACTTTACGGTGAGTTTCTTCTTTTCGCCGATGATGCTGGCCGATTTCAGCGCTTCATCGAGTTCTTTGATTCTTCCTTCCACGTGTCCCCGTTCTTCTCTGGCGGCGGCCAGCGGCGCGTTCTCGCGGAAATCCTTGTCGGCGGCGGCCCGCTGTATCTCGCCGACCAGTTCCTGGCTTCTTTGCTTGAGGTTTTCCAGCTCCGCCGTGAGTTCGTCATACCTCTCCCGCGTCAGGGAGGCTGTCTCCCGCGCCGCACGTCCCGTGCCGACCTTCGGGCCGGTTTTCCCTTTCCTGGTTTTTAAGTGGGTGGACAGGTTGGTCTGGCTCCAGCCTGCCTTTTTAGCGTAGGCGAGGAAAGCGCGCACGAGTTCCAGCTTCCTGGCGTAGTCGGTATCCGAGACCGATAGCTGCTCGGCGTAGCCGGCCACCGCCGGGGCGGCCAATCTGTTAAAGGGGCTTTCCCAGCCGTACCAGCGGGCGAATTTATACACCTCCGGCTGGCTGGCATCCCTGTCTTTCGCGGGTATTTTCGCCAGGTATAATGCGGCGGCCTCGCCCAGGCTGGGAATCCGGTTATCGCTGTCTGCCATCTGTCTCCCCTCGATGAATAAGCTGTCTTATTCTAAGCGCTAAACGTATTATCGGTCAATCTTACCGGTCCTGAAAGGGATTTTTATCACGTTCAGAGCCCCGGCTACCGTCCGGTATTTTAACAGGCTGCCTATCGTCCGGCTGTGCCAGTCGAAGGAAATGTCTTCGGACTTGAGCAGGGCTTCGTCGATGCCGCCGGCTTTGATTATCTCGAAAAGACGGTCGATTTGCCGGTTGTTGAGTCTTTCGAACAGTCTCCTGGCCCAGTAGCCTGTCGTAAGCTCCCGTCCCAGCTTTTTGCGCCAGCCCCGCTGGTAACGCGCCAGCCTCTTCGCGGAAAGGTCTCCTTCTTCCAGTGCCCGGTGCAGCGTTACGGCGGATATTTCCGCGCCGAGCAGCCCGTAGTAGATGCCACCGCCGGTAGTCGGCTTTACCTGTCCGGCGGCGTCCCCCACCGCCAGCCAGCGCTCGCCGCAGGTACGGGTAAGCGGTCTTAAAGGGATTCCCCCGTAACTTAATATGGAATTAGCGGGAGCTATCCTGCCCGCCGCCGCCAGCTGTTCCAGCCATTTTCTCAAATAATGCCCGGGCTTCTCCCGCGCCATCAGTCCCACCCGCGCCATTTTTTGAGTCGTCGGCACAATCCAGCCGAAGAAACCGGGCGCCACGTCCCCGAAATATACCTCCACTCCGCTGACATCTCGTGCCGGTACTTCGACCTGGACGCCGATGGTGAAGTCCCGGAACGAACCCAGACCCAGCCGCCCGATTAAGCCCGGCGTGAAGCCGCTGGCTATAACCGCGCATTTTGCCGTAATTCTCGACTCTTTACCGTCGCGGAATAAGGTTATATCCACGCGGTCATTTTCGATGATAACATCGGTAACCCGGCTTTTATAAAGGTATTCGACTCCGGCCTGACGCGCCCGCTCCGCCATCGACCTGTCGAAGGCCGCCCGGTCCAGGATGCAGGCCTGGGGTTCTTCCCGCCGCAACTCAAGCCGGTTGCCGGAAGGCGAAAACAGACTGGCGCTGCTAACGCGACGGAGAATTGCTTTGTCGTCGATATTAAAGATGTCGGCGCATTCCTGGCTGACAATGCCGGCGCAGCAGACCTTCTCTCCCGCCTGCGACTTCCGTTCCGCCACCGCTACGGTGTGTCCTTCATCGGCGAGGCGATAGGCCGTATAGCTTCCCACAGGCCCCCCGCCGACAACTACGACATCGTACATTCAATCTCCGTCGGAGGCCTCCGGCCGGCGGGCCAGGTATTTCCGGAGGTAGTAGATTGCCAGCGGGATGATTGTAATAATGATAATGATAATAAGGGAGTTAGCGCCGTTAATCCTAATATCAACAAGCACATTCAATACGATAATGGAGAGTGTCACCAGGGCGATGGAAAGGCCGACGGACAGTGCGATTCTTTCGATGATATTTATCTTTCTAAAGAAGACGAGTGTCCAGGCGAATCCCGGCAGAAAGAAGACAAGCACAATCCCGAAGATAGCCCTGATGACAGGCGCTCCTTCGGCAATGGATACCAGACCGCTCAAATCCATGTGATAATACTACCCTGTCCGGGGCGTAAATTCAAGATTTCCTGCGGAAGTTAGTCGAAGACGCCCTTCCGGCGGAGCCGGTCGACCTCGCCCTGGCTCATGCCGAGGATTTCCGTGCAGACATAGTCGGTATGTTCGCCGAGCAGGACGGGGCGGTTGATATCGGTCTCGGCGGCGGACAGCTTGATGGGGTCGGGATGGTAATAGCGCAGCCTGCCCAGGTAGGGATGGTCCAGCTCGCGGTAAAATTTGTAGTAGTTGAGCTGGGGGTCTTCATCGATGTCTTTGGCATTAGCGACCAGTCCCGCGCCGACCCCCGCCTTTTGCAGCGTTTCCTGGACGTCCTCCGGCGGGTAGTTGACCGTCCAGCTTTCCACCCGGCGGTCGAGTTCGTCGCTGTTCTTCACGCGCCCTTCCGCGGTATCGTATTTCCTGTCCTTCGCCCAGTCGGGACTGCCGATTGCTTTCATGAAGCTGCGCCATTCCTCGTCGGTCATCACGGCAATCGCCACCCACCTGTCGTCGCCCTTGCATTTGTAGATACCGTGCGGCGCGGCGTAGTCGCACCGGTTGCCGTTGAGGGCCAGTTCCCGGCCGTTGGCCTGGTAATCGAGGATAAGCGGGGTCATGTAGTTAAAGCCCGCCTCTATCTGGGCGTGGTCGATGTACTGCCCCTTGCCGGTGCGGCGGCGGTAGTCGAGGGCGGCCATGATGGAAAGCGTGGCGTACATCGGCGAAAGCTGGTCGGTGTAGTAGGTGGAGGGGGGCACGGGCGGCCTGTCCGGGTAGCCGACCATCGTGTCCATCATGGTGACGGCGGTTAATATGCTGCCGAATCCGGGCTGGTCGGCCATGGGGCCGGTATGCCCGTAGCCGCAGGTGCGGAACATGATGATTTGCGGGTTGACCTTCTTGAGCCCCTCGTAGTCCAGCCCCTGCTTGTCCATGACGCCGGTGGGAAAACCCTCCCCCACCACGTCCGCCCAGGCCACCAGCTTTTTAAATATCTCTATCGCCTCCGGCTGCTTGAAGTTGAGGCTTATGCCGTATTCCGGGGCGGTGTGCGTGATGGAGAAGAAAGCGCTGCGTTCCAGCCCCACCGGTTCGCCCTCTTTATTGGTGGGGGCGTAAGGCGCGAAGAGCCGCACCGGGTCGGGTCTCGTGGCCGTTTCCACCCGTATCGTCGTCGCGCCGTAGTGGCTTAAATAGTTGAGGGTATATACCCCCACCCCCGCCCAGCAGAGCTGTATTACCTTGACGCCTTCAAAGGGTTTCTTCGTCACGCTTTTTCTCCTGCCTTGAGTATTTATTATCATCCGCTCACCCGGAGCCTGTCGAAGGGTGAGATATTATTAAAGTTATGGTTCGACAAGCTCACCATGAGCGGTTGTTTAACGCTCTATATCACCTTTTGTTTCTTCAGGTTTCTGATATCAACGGCGGAAAGCCCCAGCCCCCGGTATATCTCGTCGTTGTGCTCGCCGATGAGCGGGGCGCGGTGCCTGGTGCCGACGTATCCCTGCGT
>CAYPDM010000109.1:0-3951 GCA_964409485.1 uncultured Dehalococcoidaceae bacterium
TCTACTATGCCAAGGCAACCTGGTATATCCGAACCACCGCCGTGAAAGACCAGCTACTCTCCGGCAATGAAAAAATCAACTGGTACCCGGAGCATATCAAGTACGGGCGCTTCGGAGACTGGCTACAGAATAATATCGACTGGGCTTTCTCGCGCGAGCGTTACTGGGGCACGCCGCTGCCGGTGTGGCGCTGCGAGTCCTGCGGGGAATATGAATGCGTGGGCGGCAGGGAAGAATTAGCCCGGAAAGAAGGCTTCTCCGGGTTCAAAGAACCCCTCGACCTTCACCGTCCATATGTCGATGAAATAACGTTCCGGTGCGGCAAGTGCGGCGGAGAGATGAGGCGTGTCTCCGAGGTTATCGACTGCTGGTTTGATTCCGGGGCCATGCCGGTCGCCCAGGACCACTATCCCTTCGAGAACGAGACCCTGCTCGAAGACGGGCGCTTCCCGGCCGACTTTATCTGCGAGGCCGTCGACCAGACCCGCGGCTGGTTCTACAGCCTGCACGCCATATCGACTCTGCTGTTCGATAAACCCTGCTTCAAGAACGTCATCTGCCTGGGGCATATCCTCGACCCTAAAGGCGAAAAGATGAGCAAGCGTAAGGGCAACGTCGTCTGGCCGATGGAGGTCATGGAAAAGCACGGCGCCGATGCCCTGCGCTGGTATCTCTACACCGGCTCGGCACCGGGCAACCCGCGCCAGTTCGACGAGAAGCAGGTAAACGAGGTGTCCCGCCGCTTCCTTTCGACGTTGTGGAACGTTTATTCCTTCTTCGTCATGTACGCCAATATCGATAACTATCAGCCGTCGGGAGATTCGCCCGTGTCCGATGCGGAACTGGATAAATGGATTCTCTCCGAGCTGAACCAGCTGATTAACGACGTCCGTTCCTCGATGGATAACTATAGTCCTACCGAGGCCGGACGCAAGATAGAGGCGTTCGTGGACGGCCTGTCCAACTGGTACGTCCGGCGCAGTCGGCGGCGCTTCTGGAAAAGCGAGAATGACGACGATAAGCTGTCTGCTTACAATACCCTTTATCACTGCCTGGTCACACTATCGAAGCTAATGGCTCCTCTTACTCCGTTTCTCGCCGAGGAGCTTTACCGTAACCTGGTGCTATCCGCTTTACCGGATGCACCGGAGAGTGTGCACCTGGCTGATTTCCCGCAGGCGGATGAAAACGCCATAGACAAGCAGCTATCCGAGGATAACCGTCTGGCCATGAAGATATGCAGCCTGGGACGGGCGGCGCGCAGCAAAGCCGGCATCAAGGTAAGGCAGCCGCTTGCCGAAATACATGTCGGCGCAGCTTCCGAGCAAGAAAAACGCACCCTGGAAAGGGTGGCGCCCCTGGTGATGGAGGAACTCAACGTCAAAGAGCTGATGTATGATACTGCGGAGAAAGTGGCGGGAATGGAAGGGAAGGAATACGCCGCAGTCAGCGAGACCGGCAACAGCGTGGCTGTCTCGACCTATATTACCGCCGAGCTGGAAGCCGAGGGCATGGCGCGTGAAATAGTCCACCGCGTTCAGAATATGCGCCGCTCCGCCGGCTACGACATCGCCGACCATATCTATATGTACTACGAGGCGGATGCCTGGATTATGCAGTCGCTGTCATCATTCGCCGACTACGTAAAGCAGGAAACGCTGGCACGTGATATCGAAGACGCGGTGCCTGAGGACGTTGACCTTAAAGATACATTTAAGATAAGCGGCTATACCATTCTGCTGGGCGTAAAGAAGGCGGACTAGCTTAAGGGCGCGGGCTTTCGATGGGTATCACCATCGTGGTGTTTTCTATATCGTTGCGCCAGTACTTGATTTCCAGGGGTTGACCTATTTCCGAGGCGTGCAGGATTCGTGTGAATTCCTGTACGTCCCTCACTTCCTTGCCGTCTATCCCGATAACAACATCGCCTTCCTCAAGTCCGGCCTCAGCCGCCGGGGCATCGGCTACCACCTGCACCAGGAGTACCCCGTAGTCTATTGACAGTCCTAACTGCCGGATGGCTAGCTGGTCGACCGTGTAAAGGCCAACCCCCAGCCACGGCCTGGAGACGTATCCCTTGTTGACGAGTTCCTGGATGATGGGCAGGGCCGTATCGATGCTGATGGCGTATCCCATCCCCTCGACGCCTATCTGGGCTACCTTGGCACTGGTTATCCCCACCACCTCTCCGGAGAGGTTTACCAATGGTCCGCCGCTGTTGCCGGGATTGATGGCGGCGCTCGTCTCGATGAGGTCGTAAAGCGTCTGCCCCTGGGATACCGGCAGGTTAACGCCCTTGCGACTTATAATTCCCTCGGTGGCGCGTATGCCCTGGCCGAGGGCGTTGCCGATGGCTATCACCCAGTCGCCGACTCTTAACGCGGAGGTTGTGCCTCTTTTAAGTGCCGGCAACCCGCTGGCGCCAATCTTGACTATCGCCAGGTCGTTGAGAGGGTCGGTGGCGACGGTATTGATATCGGCTGTATAAGAATCGCCGTTGTCGGTAGTCACGGTGATTGTCCGGGCGCCTTCTACGACGTGGTTATTGGTTACGATAATGCCGTCCTCATCGATAATCCATCCGGAACCGGCACCTTCCTGCGTGTATTGCCGGTTGAAAAAATCGCGGGAGACCACCTCCGTGTTGATAGAGACCACCGAAGGCTTTACCAGCGCCACCACGTCGGCTATGCTGGGCAGCTCTGCCGTCTGATTGTCGGTTACTTTTGGCGCCCACCCGGGGTCTATCGGCTCTACCGGGATAACCGGGGTTTCAACCGGAGTTGGCGTGGGCGTAATTTCCGGGGTGGTAATAGTGATACAGCCGGACACGAGAGTCAATGCCAGGATCAATATGATGACCGGCGTGAAATATAGCTTCTTCGCATTCATTCTTTTCATACCTGATAATTATAGCATACGAGTAAATTATTAAGATATTATGAAGATACCCCCTCTCCTTTTCAGGGGAGAGGGGGTCGTTGTACTGACTGGATAAGTATTACTTGTATTCGGCGGGTACTTCCGGCAATGCTTTAAGCGCTTCTTTAACCATATCCTCGGGATAGGCGTAATCCGTGAGTTTGCCGGCGAAGTAAGCCTCGTAAGCGGCCATATCGACGTGCCCGTGTCCGCTGTGGGCCAGCAGAATAACCTTGGATTTTCCTTCCTGTTTGCACTTCAGGGCCTCGTCGATGGTGACCCTGATGGCATGGTTGGTCTCCGGGGCGCTGATGATGCCCTCGGTACGCGCGAACTGGACACCTGCTTCAAAGGTAGCGATTTGCGGTACGGCCTGTGCCTCGACAAAGCCGAGCCTGTGCAGGTGGCAGATAATCGGCGCCATGCCGTGATAGCGCAGGCCTCCGGCGTGTACCGGCGGCGGAATGAACTCGTGGCCAAGCGTAAACATCTTGGCGATGGGTGCCAGGCCGGCAACGTCTCCATAGTCGTAAGCGTACAGCCCCTTGGTTACCGTCGGGCAGCTCTCCGGCTCGACGTTGATGATACGCAGGTCCGGTTTCTTGCCCAGGATTTTATCCCTGACAAACGGCAGGTACATACCGGCGAAGTTGGAGCCGCCGCCGATACACCCGACGATTATATCGGGATAGTCTCCCGCCATTTCCATCTGCTTCATGGCTTCCTGCCCGATGATGGTCTGGTGCATCAGCACGTGATTCAGAACGCTGCCCAGCGAGTAATGGGTATCATCCCGCATGACGGCGTCCTCGACCGCTTCGCTGATGGCCAGCCCCAGGCTTCCGGTGCAGTCGGGGTCTTTCGCCAGCATGTCCCGTCCGGCTTTGGTATCGGGACTCGGACTCGGCACGCAGGTGGCGCCCCAGGTCTCCATCATGATGCGGCGGTAGGGTTTCTGGTCATAGCTTATCCTGACCATGTAGACCTTGCATTCGATGTCGAACAGCTTGCACGCAAAAGCCAGCGAGC
>CAYPDM010000110.1:0-3852 GCA_964409485.1 uncultured Dehalococcoidaceae bacterium
TGGCGGTAATATATAATACCTTTGCCGGGGAGCCTGGTAATAACGCTGTCGGCGGCCATCATCTCCAGGTGGGAAAGCGTTTCAAAGACGGCCATCCTTTTGTGAAAGTCGGGCAGGTCGAGCCACCGGGAATTATCTCCCCACGGTATCTCGCGGGCTACCCGGTAGGCCGTGGCCGGTTCTTCTCCCATGGCCGTTAGAATCTCCCGGTTTCTCTGCTCGTGGTGCCGGATAATTTCGTCGATGCGCGGCTTCATCTGTGTAAAGGGCTGGTCGTGGCCGGGCAGGACGAGTTCTACGTCCAGCTGCCGCAGTTCCTTGAGCGACTTTATATAACGACCCAGGGGATTTTCGATGGACTGCGGGTGGACGCTGATATTGGGGGTGATTTTAGGCAGGATGTGGTCGCCGGAGAGCAGTATTTTCTTTTCCGTTTCGTAAAGACAGAGGTGCCCGGAGGAGTGCCCCGGCGTCCAGATAACCCGAAAGGTGAACTCGCCGGTGGTGATGCTGTCGCCGTCGCGAAGGAGGATGTCGGGCGGGGTGGGGTCGATAAACTGCTCCATTCCCACGGTGGCGTCTCGGAGCTTTTCCACCTCGTCGCGGGGCACGCCGTTGTCGACGAGCATGAGGTCGGTCTGGTGGAGCAGTTCCTCCATCTGGACATACCGGGGTTCGATGAAATCTCTTTCGATGGGGTGCATGGCGATGGTGGCCCCGGAGAGCCTCTTAATCCGGCCGGCCATGCCGTAGTGGTCGGGGTGAACGTGGGTGACGAATATCTGCGAAATAACCTCGAATCCGAGCCCGTTTTTTACCAGAGTGTTGTGCATGGTGGCGAACGATGAGTCCGTATTCCAGCCGGAATCGACAAGGAGGTACCCATTGTCCCCGCGAACCAGGTAAGAATTGATGTGCGACGGCCCTCTGTCATCGTCTATGGGCAGTTTTATCCAGATAATTCCGGGCGTGATTTCAGGCATGTTTACCTTTCAGGTTATAGAAGGCTTTCAGTCCGGCATAGCTGGCGCTTTCCTGAAGCTCTTCCTCGATGCGGAGGAGTCGGTTATACTTGGCGGTGCGCTCGGAGCGGCAGGGGGCGCCGGTCTTAATCTGGCCGGTGTTCAGTCCCACGGAAAGGTCGGCGATGGTGGTGTCCTCGGTCTCGCCGGAGCGGTGGCTGACGATGGCGGTCCAGCCGGCCTGCTGGGACATCCTGATGGCATCAATGGTTTCGGTCAGCGTGCCTATCTGGTTGAGCTTTATGAGGATAGAGTTCGACGCTTTCCGGGTGATGCCCCTGGTGAGGCGCTTGACGTTGGTGACGTAAAGGTCATCGCCGACAAGCTGGACTTTCCCGCCCAGTTTCTTGGTGATAAGCTGCCAGCCTTCCCAGTCGTCCTCGGCCATGCCGTCCTCGATGGAGATAATAGGGTATTCGGCAACCCACTTGACATAATAATCAACCATCTCGGCAGGAGTCAGCGTTTTGCCTTCCCGGGCGAGCATGTATTTGCCGTCCTCGTAAAACTCGCTGGAGGCTGGGTCCAGGGCGATATAGCAGTCCCTGCCGGGCTTGTAGCCGGCGGACTCTATAGCGGTGAGGATGGCCTCAACCGCCTCTCTATTCGAGGGGAGGGAGGGGGCAAAGCCGCCCTCGTCACCGACATTAGTGTCCAGTCCTTTATCCTTGAGGACTTTTTTCAGGGCGTGGTAGACCTCGGTGCCCATCTGCAGGGCCTGACTGAAGCTCTTAGCTCCCGCCGGCATGACCATGAACTCCTGGAGGTCTGTAGAATTGGCGGCGTGCTTGCCGCCGTTGAGGATATTCATCATCGGCACCGGCAGGGTGTAGGTGCTCACCCCGCCGAGGTAGCGGTAGAGAGGCATGTCCAGCAGGTTGGCGGTGGCGTGGGCTACCGCCAGCGACGTTC
Organism: uncultured Dehalococcoidaceae bacterium; assembly: GCA_964409485.1. GTDB lineage: Bacteria > Chloroflexota > Dehalococcoidia > Dehalococcoidales > RBG-16-60-22 > JAFGPF01. The sequence goes on from CAYPDM010000110.1 coordinate 1,935, forward strand.
CGAGAATAGCGTTGGCGCCGAGGCGCGATTTATCGGGAGTGCCGTCGAGTTCCATCAAAGCATGGTCGATGCCTGCCTGGTCTTCGGCGGACATACCGATGATAACGCCGGCGATGCTATCGTTGACGTTGGCTACGGCCTTGAGGACACCCTTGCCGTTGAAACGGGACTTATCACCATCGCGGAGCTCTACGGCCTCGTGCGTGCCGGTGCTGGCCCCGGAGGGCACGGCGGCGCGACCCAGCGTACCATCGTAGAGCTCCACCTCCACCTCGATAGTGGGATTGCCGCGGGAATCCAGTATTTCCATGGCTTTTACATTTTCAATCGTTGACATCTGTCCCTCCCATACCCGGAATTACTGCCGGTTATTAATAAGCTCTATGGCTTTGCTTACGGCGTCTGTTGGGTTATCTGCCGTGATAATGCTATCGTTGGCCTTTCCGTTAATGGAGAGCGACCAGGTATCGAGGCCGATGACGGGAATGCCGCTCTGGAGGGCGTGCCCGATTTCCGAGAGTGTACCGTAGCTGCCGTCGATGGCGATGACTGCCTGCGCTGTTTTTACCACCGCCACGTTGCGGGCGTGGCCGAGGCCGGTAACGATGGGGATTTTTACGTGGGGATTGGCGGCCCGGCGGTTATCGCCGGGGAGGATGCCGATGGTCAGGCCGCCTTCTACAGCGGCGCCCCGGCAGGCGGCTTCCATAACGCCCCCCAAGCCCCCGCAGACCAGGACAGCGCCGCGCCGGGCAATCTCATGGCCCACTTCTTCAGCGATGGCGGCAACCTGCGGCGAGACCTCCCCGCCGCCGATAACCCCGATGAATATGAGTTTGTCTTTCAATGTTAATTTCCTTCAGATATGAAAATTATAACACCTGTGACTGAACTCTAGCAAAAACAAGGGGCGATTAATTTCTACCTCACCCCCTTAGTCCCCCTCTCCTGACGAGGTTTCACAGGAGAGGGGGAGGTAGAGAAAGAGGGGCGTAGCCCCTCTTAAACTTCCCTGTAGAGCAGGGTGGTGGGGTATAACTATGAGTTAAGCCGCAGATGATACAGGGTGGTCTGGGTGGGAAAAGATATCAAACGGGGTTTGGGGGGGCTGTCAATCTGGTCAGTTGAACTTGTTCATGGCGGCGGACAGGCCTTCGGTGAGGAGGCAGGCTATGGCCCGGCCGATATCAGGCATAATATTATCTATAGTCCTTCTCTCATCGCGGGCAAAGTCCGAGAGGACATAGGTGATAACCGCCTCTTCCTTCTCGGCATCGGAGCCCTCGGCGGGGTCGGGTCGCCCGATGCCCACCCTGACGCGATAAAAGTCTTTAGTGCCGAGGCGAGCGATTATAGAGTCGATTCCCTTATGCCCGCCGGACCCGCCGCCGAGTCGCAGGCGTATCTTGCCGGCGGGCAGGTCGAGGTCGTCGTGGATAACGATAAGGTCGGCCGGGGCGATATTGAGCCTTCTCAAGAGGGCGCTGACCGATTCCCCGCTGGCGTTCATGTAGGTCTGGGGACGGGCCAGCACGACCCGTTTACCGCCGATATTGCCGATGCCGGTGCGGGCGTGCCCCTGCTTTCTATCAAAGTGGATGCTGTGCATCCGGGCCAGGTGGCGGACACACATAAACCCCACGTTATGGCGGTTGCGATTGTATAAAAACCCGGGGTTACCCAGTCCTACGATTAGTTTCATCATGCGTATCTATCCCAACAATGTAAGAAATTCCTTTTCGTCGAGTACGGTAATGCCCAGTTCCCGGGCGCGGGCCAGCTTGGAACCGGGGTCGGCGCCGGCCACCACGTAGTCGGTCTTGCGGGTGACGTTGTCCTTGGCCGCGCCACCGAGCGCTTTTATCCGGGCCTCCGCTTCCTGCCGGGAGAGGGATTCCAGCCGGCCGGTCAGGACGAA
>CAYPDM010000111.1:0-3813 GCA_964409485.1 uncultured Dehalococcoidaceae bacterium
TTTTTTATTCGCCCCTGGTATTGCGTACCTATTAGCGCTCGGTTATACTGTAACCAGTCGGGGTGTGGCGCAGTCTGGTTTAGCGCGCAGCGTTTGGGACGCTGAGGTCGGAGGTTCAAATCCTCTCACCCCGACCACTTTATCAGAGTATTATTTACATAATATTAAAAGACATTTATACTGTATATATTTATTTATACTGTTTCACATCCCCCAGTAACGCCACGATATACCCAACAGTCCCTATACTGTAACGTCGTCTACCCTGATTCCCGCCTCCTGAAAGATTTTTTTCAGTTCTCTCCTGGCAAGCCGGGTAGGGGTGCCGCCTTTTGTCTCCCATCGTTGTACCGTCGAAAGGCTGACCCCAATTTCCCTGGCCATGTCCTCCTGTGCCCATCCCTTCTTCCGGCGCAGTTCTCTGACTTTTCTCTTAAGTCCTTCCACGATAACCTCCATAAGCTATTGCAAGCGAGGGCTTATCTTAACAGCTACATACAACCATGCATTATAGAATGAAATTGGACAATTGTCAATTATATGCCATCTATATTGCCTTTACATTACAGGCGGCATGCCATTTGTCACAACTGAAGCAGGATATATAAGTCTTGACAAAGATACCGTAAAAATTGTAAAATACGGCAAACGGTTTCCTATTACCTTATTTTATTATCATGTCATTTGAATCACAGAGCGTCGAACGGAAAGAGCTGGCAATTCTAAGGATCTTGAGTGAATCCACGGAGTCACTCGGCGCCAGGGTCATTGCCAATCATCTGAAAGAATATGGCTTTGAGCTTGGCGAAAGGGCAGTGAGATACCATCTCCGGCTCATGGATGAACGCGGGCTAACCTACCTGATGGGGCAGCGCGACGGGCGAGTCCTTACCGATAAAGGCATGGAAGAAGTGCGTTCTGCCCTGGTCAATGACAAGGTCGGTTTTGCTATCTCTAAGATAGAAAATTTGTCTTTCCGTACCACTTTCGACCCGGAAAAACGCTCCGGCCTGGTGCCGGTTAATATCTCGCTTTTTAACAAAGAAGACTTTAAACGCGCTCTGAAAGCGATGAAACCGGCTTTCGACAGCGGCTACTGCACCAGCGACCGCGTCGCAATAGCATCAGAGGGTGAACAGCTGGGAGAGGTGACTATACCTCCAGGGAAGCTCGGGCTGGCTACAGTCTGCAGTATTGTTTTCAACGGCTCATTACTCAAGGCGGGTGTGCCCATGGACTCGCGGTTCGGCGGGATATTGCAGGTAAGAAATAAACAGCCCCTGCGTTTCACGGAGCTTATCGATTATTCAGGATGTTCGCTGGACCCGTCGGATATCTTTATAAATGCCCGTATGACATCGGTTGGTGAAGCCGCACGGAACGGAGACGGCAAGCTACTGGCTAACTTTAGAGAAATCCCGGCTATATGCCGTACCGTAGCCACTAAGGTCCTTGCGGACTTAGAGGAGGCCGGATTTAAAGGCCTGGTTATTATCGGCAATACCAGCGATCCGGTATGTGAGATTCCGGTAGGATTTAATAAAATGGGGATGATTTTACTCGGCGGCCTGAACCCGATAGCCGCCGCCGAGGAAGTCGGTATCGGAGCCGATAACATGGGCATGATCACGGTTATGGAATACGAGGACATGGTTAATTTCCGTGATGCCGTTATCAATTACCGTGACCTAGAAAGATTCTGGGAAGTGTCCGTCTGAATGTAAGAGGGGATTACCTTAAAAATATAAAATTCTGAAAGGAGTCAGGAAAAAGAATGAACTTACAACGCCCCAATTCCAATGATGCCACCCGATCTGCCAACCGCAGTCGCAGTGTCGTGCCGATGAGCGGACTCTGCACCCGCTGTATCGACGGCTGCACCGGAAACTGCGAGGTATTCAAAGCCACCTTCAGGGGTAGGGAACTCATTTATCCCGGACCTTTTGGGGAAATTACCGCCGGAGGAGACAAAGATTACCCGGTTGATTACTCGCACCTGAATATCCAGGGATATGCCCTGGGTGCCAGGGGCCTGCCCGAGGGGGTTGTGGGCGACCCGGATACGGCCACTTTTCCATCGGTGAACACGGAGACGGAATACGGCTGGGATATCAAGGTTAAAATGAAGGCGCCCATTTTTACCGGCGCCCTGGGCTCCACCGAGATTGCCCGCAAGAACTGGGAGCATTTCGCCATCGGGGCGGCCATCAGCGGCGTGACCCTGGTCTGCGGCGAAAACGTCTGCGGCATCGACCCGGAGCTGGTGCGCGATAAGAACGGCAAGGTCGTCTCCGCGCCGGACATGGACCGCCGTATCGAGACGTACCGTCGCTATCACCAGGGCTATGGGGAATTACTGGTGCAGATGAATGTCGAGGATACACGCCTGGGCGTGGCCGAATACGTCCACAAGAAACACGGACTGAATACAATCGAGCTTAAGTGGGGACAGGGCGCCAAGTGTATCGGCGGCGAGATTAAGGTCGGCAGCCTGGAGAGGGCGCTGGAACTCCAGAAGCGCGGCTATATCGTCACGCCGGACCCGTCCGACCCCATCAACCAGGCAGCCTTTAAAGACGGCGCCATTACAGAATTCGAGAGGCACAGTCGACTGGGCTTCGTCGAGGAAGAGGCGTTCTACGCGGAGGTCAAGCGACTCCGTGATATCGGTTTCAAGCGCGTCACCCTGAAAACAGGCGCCTACGGCCTGCGCGAGCTGGCCATGGCTATCAAGTGGAGCTCCAAGGCTAAGATAGACCTGCTGACCATCGACGGCGCTCCCGGCGGCACGGGGATGAGCCCCTGGCGCATGATGGAGGAGTGGGGCATGCCCAGCCTCTACCTGCACGCCGCGGCCGCCGAGTTCTGCCGGAAGCTGGCGGATAAAGGCGAGAGGGTGCCGGATATCGCTTTCGCGGGGGCGTTCAGCAGCGAAGACGGCGTCTTCAAGGCGCTGGCGCTGGGCGCGCCGTTCACGAGGGCGGTCTGCATGGGCCGCGCCCTGATGATTCCGGGCATGGTGGGCAAGAACATAGCCCTGTGGCTCAAGGAGGGCAAGCTGCCCAACACCGTCGGCCAGTACGGCTCCACGGCGGAAGAAATTTTCATCAACTACGAGGACGTGAAAAATATAGTGGGCACGAAGGAGATAGCAAATATCCCGCTGGGGGCCATCGGCATTTACAGCTACAGCGAGAAGATAAGGGTGGGACTCCAGCAGCTCATGGCGGGGGCGCGGTGCTTCAGCCTGCCGGCGATTACGCGGAAAGAGGTGATGAGCCTTACCCGTGAGTGCGCCGATGTCACCGGCATACCGTACCTGATGGAAGCCTACCGCGACGAGGCAATGGCGATACTTAACAGCTAATATATTGGAGTATTAGGGTTTAAGTTAAGATGACGGGCTCCGGGATTCCGGGGCCCGTTTTTATACTTGTGATTAAGCTTGCCTTTCATCACGTATTGACCAGATGAGCGCAATTACCCACCCCACGAATGTCCAACCGGCAAATATGTTAAGTAAGATGATACCTATAACATTTCTTGCGTGTCTGACAATAGCAATTATGGTCGGAACAAAATAAACCGTCAGCGATGGCAGCATTAGAAATATGAGACCAATCTCCCAGGGACCCATTTTAAAAGGCATTATTACCATCCACTAACTAAAACTATGTGCAGATTATACCATAGTATTAATTAAGTCAATACAGCTCGTTTTAACCTTGCTTTCCCACCCGCTTTGGCGTAAAATCTACCTGTAAATCTCTCGCGGGAGTAACTCAGTTGGCAGAGTCCCTGCCTTCCAAGCAG
>CAYPDM010000112.1:0-3704 GCA_964409485.1 uncultured Dehalococcoidaceae bacterium
CCCTCCGATACCCAGGGCCAGGTCTAAAGCCAGGGAGCCGGTAGGAATGGCTTCTATTGCCCCCAGTGCGGCTGACTCACCCATCTTCATGATGGAGCCTTTGCCGAATCGCTTTTCTATCTGGCCGATAGCCAGTTCCAGTGCTTTTTCTCTCTCCGTGGTCATCTCTCGCCTCACCCAGATAATAGCACAACAGTTTTACCAAAACAAGTAGCAGTATCAGCTTTGCTCTTAATAAATCCTAAATAAATATTTAACAATTATACCCCTTATAGGGGGGCGGCTATGGATGGAATCATAAGCTAAAAGTGGTATAATGCGGGCTAAATGAATGGAGAAAGCGTGATGACATAATGTATGCACTTTTAATTATTCCGGCACTGGCGATTATTTATTTCTGGCTGCTGTTCCGGTTTACGGACCGCAACGCCAGTTTACTCCTGGATTTTAATAATCTTAAAAAAGAACCGTGGCATTTCGGGGAAAATTTCCTCTGGGGGAGCGCCACGTCCGCCTACCAGGTAGAGGGCAATTGCACCAATAATAACTGGTATCAGTTCGAGTCCGCCGTCGATGCAGAAGGAAAGCCCAGAATCTTGAACGGCCAGAGGGCCGGAATCTGCTGCGACCACTGGAACCGTTATAAAGAAGATATCCGGCTTATGAAGGAGCTGTCGTTAAACTCCTACCGTTTCTCCGTGGAATGGAGCAAAATCGAGCCGAAGCAGGGTGAGTTCGACGAAACGACGCTGGACCACTACGAGCGGGTCGTGGATGAGCTTCTGGCCAATGGCATCGAGCCGATGGTTACGCTGCACCATTTCACCAACCCCGTATGGTTCGAGGAGCAGGGGGCCTTTCTGCAGGAAAATTCACCGGAAATCTTTACCAGGTTTGCGGAGCATGTCGTGAGGCGCCTCGGCTCAAAGGTGAAGCTGTGGTGCACCATCAACGAGCCGTCCGTATATGCCTTCAACGGTTTCTTCATAGGGGGATTCCCTCCGGCAGAGAAAAATCTTCCAAAAGCCGCGGTGGTCTTTAAGAACTTGCTGCGCGCCCATACCGCCGCCTATACCTGCATCAAGGAAATACAACCGCAGGCGCAGGTGGGACTCGTCGTCGTTATGGTTATCTATGAGCCTCCCAATCGCTGGAACCTGCTGGATGTCGCGTTCAACCGCCTGCTGCAAAAGAACATGTCCGATTCCCATTTCAAATACCTCACGGAAGGTCGTTTTAAATTCTCCATACCCGGACTGGCCCGCGAATCGTATGACAGCGGTGTCCGGGATGCGTTCGATTTTATCGGCGTGAACTATTACATGCGGTTTTTATGGAAGTTGAGGCCCTTCGGCAAGCCGAGGCTGGACATTATAGAAAACGCGCCACCCGAAAAGCTGACGGATATGGGGTGGGAAATCTACCCGGAGGGATTATACCGGGTACTCAAGCTGGTAAGCAGCTATACTTCCAAGCCCATCTACATTACGGAGAACGGCATTGCCGATGATAGTGATAAGAAAAGGGCGAAGTTCATCGAAGACCATTTGCTCATCCTGAACAAAGCCATTGCCGAAGGCATGAATATCAGGGGTTACTTTTACTGGTCATTAATCGATAATTTCGAATGGGCGCACGGGTTCGAGAAGCGGTTCGGCCTCTATCACGTCGATTACGCCACGCAGGAGCGTACGCTGCGCGAGGGTAGCCGCAAATACCCGGAGATAATACGGAAAAGCCGACACTAGATTTCAGCTATCGGCGGCATGGCGCACTTGTGGGCGGCGGCGGCTTTCATGGCCTCGATTTTATGCTTCAGTTCTTCCGGGGCGTCTCCGGTAAGGATATAGCGGTCCAGGGCCTCGTAGCTGAAGCCCATCTCGGCCTCGTCTGTCTGGCCATCCCACAGGCCGGCGGATGGGGGCTTATCGATAATATCGCTCGGGATTTTAAGGTAACACGCCAGGTCTCTGACCTCCCCCTTGACCAGGTTGCCCAGAGGCAGGATATCCACGCCGCTATCGCCGTGCTTGGTAAAGTAGCCGACCGTGAGTTCGCTGCGGTTTCCGGAGCCGGCCACCATGTATCTTAGTTGATTGGCGATATAGTAGAGTGTGACCATACGCAGCCTGGCCTTGAGGTTGGCCCGGGCGAGATTACCGAAAGCCGGTTCCGGCTGATAGTCCGGCAACAACTTAATCATGGCGTCGAAGGCGCTGTCCAGGGGCACTTCTATCAAAGGTATATTTAACTGCCCGGCGAGGATATCCGCATGGGCTTTATCGGTATCGATGCTGCGGCAGGGCATAATCACGCCGAGGGTGTCCTGCGGGAAAGCCCGCTGGCAGAGCGCTCCCAGTACGGAAGAATCAAGCCCGCCGCTTAAACCCAGCACCACCCCCCGGCATCCGGCGGTCTGTACTTTGTCCTTAATCCACGATGTCAGCTTGATTGCCTGCTGTTCCGCGTTCACCGTTTTCTCCTTTGCAGGGAAGAGCTACTAATAGTATACTGGCAAGTAGACACACCGTCAAAAGGGTTCCCATGTCAGCCGATATCGTACTGAAAAATGCCACCGTAATTACCATGGACGAAACGCAGCCGTCCGCGGAAGCGGTGGCTATCTCCGGCGACAGGATACTGGCAGTCGGCGGCAACGTTTCGATGGAATCGGTAACGGGGACGAAGACGAGAGTAATCGACTGCCGGGGCAGGGCGGTGGCGCCCGGCTTCAACGATGCCCACCTCCACCTTTTTTCGCTGATGAGAAAGCTGATGAGCATTGACCTTTCTCCGGCGGCGGTCGGCTCTATCGCCGATATCAAAGAGGCGGTGCGCCACCGGGCGGAGAAAACACCCCCCGGAACGTGGATTAACGGCACCGACTATAATGAATTTTACCTGGCGGAGGGGCGGTGCCCCACCCGCCGTGACCTGGATGAGGCAGCCCCGCGCCACCCGGTGGTGCTGGCCCACCGTTCTTTACATGCCTGCGTGCTCAACAGCCCGGCGCTGGAACTGGCAGGTATCGGCATGGAAACGCCGGAGCCGCCGGGGGCACGCATCGAGCGTGACCTGACTACCGGCGAGCCGAACGGCCTGCTTTTCGAGATGTTGAGCTTCATCCGCAGCGAGGTAATGCCGCCTTTTTCCGGTGCGGAACTGGATGAAGCGTTCGACATGGTTGACCGGCATTTCCTGTCTAACGGGATTACCTCTTTCCAGGAGGCTACTTACAGAAACGACCGCAGCCGGTGGCAGATATTCCGCAGGTACGGAGAAGCCGGCAAACTGAAAAGTCGCGTTTCCATGATGGCAGGTCCGGAGACCCGCCGCGAGTTTCAGGAAGACGGCATGATTACGGGGTCGGGCGATAACCGGCTCCGCCTGGGAGCCGTCAAGATAATGCTGGGAGAATCGGCTGGGCAAAACGAGCTTAAGCAGCCGGAGCTCAACCGGCTGGTACTGGACTGTCATCAGTCCGGCTTTCAACTGGCCTTCCACGCCATTACTCAAAGCTCTGTCGAGGCGGCTATCGAAGCCCTGGAATATGTAAACAACCGTTCTCCGGTGACCGGCAGACGTCATCGCATCGAGCATTGCAGCGAATGTCCTCCCCGTCTCCTGGAACGCCTTAAAAGGCTCGGGGCGGTTATCGTTACCCACCCATCGACTATCTATTATAACGGCGAGCGCTACCTGGC
>CAYPDM010000113.1:0-3663 GCA_964409485.1 uncultured Dehalococcoidaceae bacterium
CCGGCTCCACTTTTATTCTGATTCAATAGCGCATCGTCGATTCCAGCGGAGCAGATACCCTTCAGGATTGCCGGTCATATCAATTCCCTGCCAGCCACGGCCAGCCCCGTATTATTCAATAGATAAGCTCCTGACAAATTGCTTTTATTTTGTGCCTGCTATATTACGTATGCCCCCTTAAAAAGGCTTTTTACCGACAATGGTTGATTCAAAAGTGGGCGCAAACATAATATGCCCGAACATAATCGGCTTATCCACCTTCTTAAAATCCAGAGGACAATGCATCACGTTCCCGGGGACATACACCCATGTGGTAGTGGTGATAATATGGGTTTCTGCTTCCTCACCCTCACCCATGACGAACTCGACTTCAGCCCCGAATTCTTTAAAATTCATCGGGTCGCCGCCGATAAAATACAGGATTTCGGCAACGGAATGTCTATGCCCTTCAGGTATCATTTTGAAGGGTCTAGAAATGGGGCGCAGGACCTGTGTAAGAGGCTCATCCCACCCTTCTACGGGAGCCTTCTGCCCGATTCCTATATATACCGGCCCGTCAGGATCTAGCTGGTTAGGTATTCCCCAGGGTTCTTTTAAGAAATACTTCCCATATTTTGTTTCAGTCATTTGTATCTCCTCCCGTTATTTTCCAAGTTATAAGTCACTTTTAGTTAAACACAATATGGTCTTTAATTTCAGCGGATAGCCAGGTTTATATCAGCCCGTATCCCAGTCCGGCGGTCCGGGCGTGGTCTGCCGTTCGTAAAGGGGATTGTACGCCAGTGTCCCCATCATCTTGATGATGTCGCGGCGTTTCTCGTTCGGGGGCTCGTCCGGGATAGCCCGGATAACAGCATTGTGACGCGCGATATAGCCATCCCGGAACTCGGGGTGGGTGTGGATGAAGAGGTCGTTACGCCTGATAGCCCGCATCACGCGCTCGCCGGTCTCCACCGGGTCCATCGCCACGATTCTGAAGTCTCCGGGCGGCCGCCGGGGCCGACCTTTCTGCCCGGGAGGTGGTTGGGGCGGCCAGGTTTCCCCCTCGTTCCTCAAGTGGGCGGGGCGGTTTTCAAATGAAGACTGGCCGAGATTGCCCATCGTCGGCCCGGGAATCAGTACCGATACCCCTATATTCTTATCTTGAAGCTCCGTGGCGAGACACTCCATCATGCCGGCCACGGCGTACTTGGTCGTGCAGTAGATAGTGAAGTTACTTGAGCCCATAAAACCGCACGTCGAGGATGTGGTGACCATGTGGCCTCCCTCGCCGTGCTTCATGATACGCGGTATAATCGTCATGACGCCGTTTATAACGCCGCCCACGTTGACACCCATGCTGTAGTCCCAGTCATTATAAGTCAGTTTCTCCACCGGGCCGCTGCCGGAGCCTACGCCGGCGTTATTGACCAGCACGTGTATCTTCCCGAAGACGGCTTCCGCCTCATCGGCGGCTTTAACGTAGGCCTCGCGGTCGGTGACATTCAGGTTTACAGGATGGACTTCACCGCCGTTTTCCTTGAAATAAGCCGTCGCTTCATCCAGGGCGTCCTGCCGTGAATCGGCGATAACCACCTTCATGCCGTATTTGACGCAGGCCTTGGCAATACCGAGTCCGATGCCACTGGCGCCGCCGGTGATAAAGGCTACCTTCCCCTCAATATTTTCCATATTCTTTTTACTCCCATTAACCACGCATTCTTTATTTTTAATCGAGTTTAGTGGGAAATCCCGCAGGAACCGTCTTTGCAGACTACCGCCTCCGGCATCCGTAAGGGTCTTTTATCTTTCTTGATGCCGGCCTTGGGAATCCACGGGTCTACGGAAGTTGTCTGGAAATAGGAGAAATCAGTGACAACCCACATGGGATTCATTTCCCCGCCGGCAATGACGAAGTTTACCATCTCCGGGCGCTTGAAACGCGGGTTCAACTCATTCACGAGCCACTCGCTAAGTTTCATGGGGTCGTCGTAGCCTTCGTCATTTTTAAGACTCTTGGCTACCAGCGGGTCGCAGACGAAAGTAAACGCGCCGCCGAAGGGCCCGCTTAGATTTTTCATAACCTGCAGCATCCGCTGGGCCGGCCCGGTGTTAAAGCCAAGGACATTCCAACCGCGGAAAAGACTTACCGTGCTTTCTCCCGCCTTGAAGCCCTTACGCACGTGGAAGGGTTCCCAGACGCTTAACTCCTCGTTTTCCGCGCAGCACATGTTGTTGTAATTGATGGTGCTTCCGGTACTGGCCGTGAACGTGGCGCCGGGCCGGACGTCCCCGAAGTTAATGCTCATCAGTGTCCAGGCCCTGCCGATAACGGAGTTGGCATAGTTGACCGGACTCAAGGCGCCGAGGCCGTAGTTCATGCCGATTTCATCGCGGACGGGGCCGTTTACTACCATCATGCTTGCGAAGGAAGTAGTCGAGCTGGGCATGGATGGCCGCCCCGAAGCGCCTAACGCCAGGATGACCGGAAAGTGCTCCGGCCTGGCCCCGGCCATGACGGCGTTGACCGCAACTCTCTCCACCGTATACTGGAGTCGCTCCTCATGGGTGGTGACGGACATCATGCCGACGAATTCCTGGGGGTCCCGGTCGGTGCCGGTAAGCATCTCCGCCACACGCTCTTCGGTCGGGAGGACGATAGGCATACCGTCCGTCCAGCCGCTTTCAAGGAAGAGACGGTGGAAGTCGGCCTCGGTGGCCGGCTCGAGCAGGCGCGGTCGTTCCGGTCTCTTTTCCGGTTTGTAATTTTTCTCCGCTTCCGTCAGCGGTTGAGTGAGGGCGAGGATAACCTCCTCCATGAGGGGTGCGCCGGAAATCGGGTCATTACCTTCCACATACCCGCGCAAGGTTTCGCGGGGGACCCAGCCGACGGGATAGGGGGGGAAGGTATAGCGGAGGTTCATACCATGACTGCGGCTGTCGCGCTGAACATAGTCCGCGAAACGTGCGGTGACGATGGGAGCCGTGGGCACGCCGTAGTCGTTCTCCATCGTCCGGGAAAATTCGGCGATACTCGCCGAGCATCCGTCTCACCCTCCGACGCCGAAAACAACGGCGTCACCATTTTTCTTTATCTCTTTCCAGAGTTCGGGTTCATCGGTGAACATGCTGGTCTTCTTGTGGCGTAACTCGGTTTTAATATCAGGCCGGTTACGCGTAAACCAGTCCTGGACCTCTGCTATGAAGTCCGCGCTGCCGGCAAATCCCGTATCAACCAGGTAAACGGTCTTGCCTTCCAGGCTATCGAGGCGCGGCGCCATTTTAAGGGCGCCCAGTGCCTCTGCCGTATCTCTCGGCTGGTTTTCGGGGTCGTGAATAGCCCAAGGGAGTGAATCAGGGTCAAGCCTGCGCCCGAACACGCCGCTGGGCTGGCCCCTGGGGTCCAGTACTGTCATTGATTCTTCTTTTTTCCTCATATGCTCCTCGCCAAACAGCCGATTATTCATCGGCCTTTAATAAAATATAACCAGCTTTCCGGGGAACATTATAGAGGTAGACCCGGCCTTTCCCCTGGAGAAAAGGCCGGGAAAATCATTTTTAGATTCAACGTCCTGTATTTCTGCGCCTGTCGATTATTTCTGCGGCGGCGTTGGCGGGCGCTGCTCAAACCTCATGCGGACGCCGTCCTCGCCGAAGAAGCTGCCGCCCCACCCCTCCGCCATC
>CAYPDM010000114.1:0-3480 GCA_964409485.1 uncultured Dehalococcoidaceae bacterium
ACATGGGGGCGCTGGTGGCCGGCAGCAAGTTCCGCGGCGAGTTCGAGGAAAGGCTCAAGGCGGTCATGGACGAGGTCCGGCAGTCGCAGGGCGAGGTAATATTGTTCATCGACGAGATTCATACGGTAGTCGGCGCCGGGGCCGCCGAAGGCTCTATAGACGCCAGCAATATGCTAAAACCGGCGCTGGCCCACGGCGAACTGCAGTGTGTGGGTGCCACCACGGTGGATGAATACCGCAAGTATATTGAAAAAGACAAGGCGCTGGAAAGACGTTTCCAGCCGGTGTTCATCAACGAGCCGAGCCTGGAGGACACCATTGAAATTCTCAAAGGCTTAAGACCCCGTTACGAGGCGCACCACAAGATAAAAATTGCCGACGAAGCCCTCGATGCCGCCGCCAGGTTAAGCCAGCGCTATATCTCCGACCGCTATTTGCCGGATAAGGCCATCGACTTAATTGATGAGGCCGCTAGTAAGTCGCGCATCGACGGCGAGAGCGCTCCGCCCGAAGTAAAGAAGCTGGAACAGCGCATCAAACAACTGGTCAACGAAGAAGAAGCCGCCTCGCAGCGGCAGGAATACCAGCAGGCCGCCGAATTGAAAGCGGAAAGGCTGAAGCTGGAGCCGGAGTACAGCAAGGCCAAGACCGCCTGGCTACAGAAGGAGAGAATCGACGAAGAAGTAACCGCCGAGCACATCGCCAGGCTGATTTCAAACTGGACCGGCATCCCGGTATCTCAAATGGTCGAGGGCGAAGCCCAGAAGTTCATCCACATGGAAGAACGCATCCACGAGCGACTCATCGACCAGGAAGAGGCCGTCGCCGCCGTCTCCGAAGCTATAAGGAGAAGCCGGGCCGGACTCAAGGACCCCAGGCGCCCCATCGGCAGCTTTATGTTCCTGGGGCCGACGGGGGTCGGCAAGACCGAGCTGGTGCGTACGCTGGCCTGGTTCATGTTCGGTGATGAGAACGCCATGGTGAGACTGGACATGTCTGAATACCAGGAAAAGCATACCGTATCCCGCCTTATCGGCGCTCCGCCCGGATATGTCGGCTACGACGAGGGCGGGCAGCTTACCGAGGCGGTAAGACGGCGTCCCTACCGCGTTATCCTGCTCGACGAGATAGAAAAAGCGCACCCCGAGGTGTTCAACACCCTGCTCCAGATTCTCGACGACGGCAGGCTGACCGACGGTCACGGGCGTACGGTAAACTTTAAGAATACGGTGGTCATCATGACGAGCAACGCCGGCGTGGAGCTCATCAAGCGCGAGAGCCAGATAGGATTCGCCGCCCAGAAAGACGCTTCCAAAGCTCAAAAGCAGAGCTACGAGGACATGAAGAAAAAGGTCATGGCGGAGATACAGAAGGCCTTTCGTCCCGAATTCCTCAACCGGCTGGACGACATCATCGTCTTCCATGAACTAAGCGAGGAGCAGCTGCGGAAAATCGTCGACCTTATGGTTACGGACCTGCAGGGTCGGATGGCGGAGCACGAGCTAAAGCTGGAGCTCACAGAAAAAGCCAAGTCATGGCTGGCCAGGGAAGGTTACGACCCCGTGTACGGCGCCCGCCCGCTGCGGCGGGTTATCGAACGACACGTGGAGAATCCGTTATCCAGCCAGATACTTAGAGGCGAGCTAAAAGAAGGCGATACGGTCAGGGTCGACCTTAATAAAGAAGGAAAAGAACTTACCTTCAAGACAAAGGCGCCGGCTAAAGCCGCGGCCTGATACCCGCTTGTTTAACGCGATAATTTACGAGAGGGGGGCAAAGCCTCCCCCTCCCGCTTATGCCGCAGTAGCGCTCACTTGCGCTGGCGTGTATAATATAGGCACGTTATGCCAGAACAAGCACCCGAAGAGAAGCCAGCCGATGTCACCAGTAGCCCCGACACTGCAGAAGCAACCGGTAGGAAGTCTGCCATATGGGCCTATGTCATGGGAATCGTCGGTGTTCTCCTTACGATAGTCATGGCAGCGGCCATTATCTATTTCGGAGACGTGCTCCGCGAACTCAAGGGATTCGGCTACATAGGCGCGTTTTTTATCAGCATCCTGGGCGGCGCTACCATTATCATCCCCGTGCCAATGCTGGCGGTGGTCTTTGCGCTGGGCAAGGTCATGGAGTACACCTGGCTGGTCGGCTTATCGGCGGCGCTGGGTGAACTGGTGGGCGCCCTGACCATTTACATGACCGGCCACGGGGCGGGCCGGGCAATCAGCAGCAGCAAGCACGGCAGAATACAGTCCGCCTACGAACGAATGCTGGGTCTCATGGAACGCCGGGGGCCGCTGACGCTGTTCATCGTGGCCTCCGTGATCAATCCCTTCTTCTATCCGGCCGCGCTGGCGGCCGGGGCATTACGCTTCGGCCTGAGAAAATACATTTTTATCGTCCTGGCCGGGAAGATAATCAAGTGCATGACCGTGGTCTACGCCGGTTACTTCGGACTCAAGGGGCTGTTCCATGCCATCGGCGTAGATCTGTAAGGGCTATTCTTCTTTGATGGTAACCCGGATTACCTTATCGCCCTCGAACTGCGGGTTTTCGGCGGGGTTGCGGGGGGTAAGGTTCTTGAGGACGTCCATGCCTTCCACCAGCTGGCCGAAGACGGTATGTTTACCATCGAGTCCGTGCTGGGCCGTATAGCAGATGAAGAACTGCGAGCCGTTGGTGTTGGCTCCGGAGTTAGCCATCGATAAAGTTCCGGCTTCGTGCCAGTGTTTTGTAAATTCATCATCGAATTTATAGCCGGGATTACCGCTGCCCTTCCCGGTGGGGTCGCCGCCCTGCGCCATGAAGCCGGGGATTACCCTGTGAAAAGTGGTGCCGTCGTAATAACCCTGCCGCGCCAGAAAGACGAAGTTGTTTACCGTCCTCGGCACGTCTGCCGCAAAAAGTTCCAGTACGAGGTTACCTTTTTCCGTTTCTATAACGGCGGTGTATTTCTTACCGGTATCAATTGCCATCTCCGGCGGTGAGTCCCATTTCATCACTTTTACCTCCGGTGCCGGCGCCGGAGCTGGAGCAGGCTCCGCTTCCGAATCGCCGCACGATGTTATTATCAGTCCCGTTACGGTCAGCATAGTAATAAGCAGCCAGAAAAACGCCCTTACTTTCATAGACAAACTCCTTCCGAAACCTGCGGGTTACCCTGAAATTTTAGCCCATTTTTTCCCAATAAGCAACGATTGGCCGGAAAAGAGAGAAGGGGTCGGGCGAATCCTCAAATTTATTAAGGACTGGCCTGACCCCTCCGTCTTCTGGGCGGTTACCAAGCTGGGGAACAACTTGATTAACTATAAAAAGGATAGCACGACCGATGTAAACACGGCATAAACAGCGGGGTCGAAGGTATAAACAAGCCGTATACGTTTGTTCTTGCCAGCCATACCGTATTTATGCTAAATTGGAAATGCGTCCACGGGGCCGTAGTTCACTTGGGAGAACGTTTGACTGGCAGTCAAAAGGTAG
>CAYPDM010000115.1:0-3474 GCA_964409485.1 uncultured Dehalococcoidaceae bacterium
GGGGCGCCATGAAGCAGTTCAGCGTGGCGGCTATGGGCGTTTATCCCTATATTACGGCTTCCATTATCATGATACTCCTCGTGCCGATTATTCCGCGCCTGCAGGCGCTCTCACAGGAAGGGGAATCCGGCAGAAATAAGATTAATTTAATAACACACTGGCTGACGATACCCCTGGCCGGTCTTTCCGGCTATGGCCAGCTGGTACTTCTCCAGCGCGCCGGGGCTGTCAGCAGTTCCGACCCTTTGCCCACCGTCGCCATTGTGGTATCGCTGATAGCCGGTACCGTCTTTCTGGTCTGGCTGGGAGAGCTTATCACCGAGTACGGCATAGGCAACGGCATATCTATTATAATCTTCGGCGGCATCGTCGCCGGATACCCGCAGATGATTCAACAGGGTTTCCTGGCTAAAGGAAATCCCATGGGACTGCTTGTTTATATTGTTATCGTTCTCATTACCATTGTTCTTATCGTGATATTTACAGAAGCGCACCGGCGAATTCCGGTGCAGTATGCCCGCAGCGTTTTCCGCGGCGGCCGCATGTACCGGCAATCCGGTACGACGCATATACCCATGCGCGTCAACAGCTCCGGCATGATACCGCTCATCTTCGCCATGTCGGTAGTGCTTTTCCCCGGCATAGTGGCCAGTTACTTCGCTAATCCGAACGAGCCGGGCTTTGCGGATACAATCGTACGCTGGTTCAGCCCCAGCACTGCCCTGCCGATCGGCGCGTTCTACTGGATTTTCTACTTCCTCCTGGCTATAGGCTTTACTTTCTTCTACACCCTGGTAACCTATCAGCAGCAGGACCTGCCGGGAACATTGCAGAAACAGGGTGGCTTTATCCCTGGAATACGACCGGGTAAAAACACCGCCACCTATCTCAACGGGGTTATCAACCGCATTACCTGGGCGGGAGCGCTCTTCCTTGCCTTTGTGGCGATAATGCCCTTCCTGGCAAGGACGGTAACCAACGTCCAGCAGATACAGCTGTCCAGTCTTGGCATGCTTATCGTGGTGGGCGTTGTTCTGGATACGATGAAGCAGCTTGAGGCGCAGCTGGTCATGCGGCGCTATGAAGGCTTTATTAAATAGGAGTAATGGTGTATATTATACTTCTGGGAGCCCCCGGGGCGGGAAAAGGTACACAGGCCGTAATGCTGGCCGAGAAACTGCAACTGGTGCAGGTAGCCTCCGGCGACCTGTTCCGGCAGGCGCTGGCGCAGGAAACAGAACTGGGCAAACAGGCCAGGGTGTACATGGAAAAGGGGCAACTGGTTCCCGATGAGATAACAATACAGATGGTGCTGGAGAGGCTGGGCGCTCCGGACTGTACGAACGGGGCGATTCTCGATGGCTTTCCCCGGAATTTACAACAGGCTGAAGCTCTGGACGAAGCCATGGCCGAACAATCGAAGGCAATTGATAAAGTGGTATATATAAACGTAACGGAGGGAGAGCTGTTAAAGAGGCTAAGCGGACGCTGGATTTGCCGCAGTTGCCAGGCGCCCTACCACGAGGTGGATTCGCCGCCGAAAGTAAAGGGCAAATGCGACCGCTGCGGCGGCGAGCTGTACCAGCGCGCCGATGATAACATCGAGACTATTAAAAATCGATTGAAGGTTTATTTTACGGAGACTTCCCCTCTTATCGATTATTATAAAAAGGCGGGAAAACTGCTGGAAATACACGGCGAGGGTAAAGCGGCCGGGGTAAACGGGAGGATAGCCGCCGCCCTGCAGTAGAGGGGACTCACCGGATGGGGATTTATATTAAATCTGAAAAAGAAATTGCCAGAATGCGGGATTCCGGCCAGATAGTCGCTAAAGTGTTGAAATTATTAAGTGAGCGGATAAAACCGGGTATGAAAACAAGAGAACTGGATACCATCGCCGAGAAGGAAATGAAGAGACTGGGAGCCGAGTCTTCTTTTAACGGCTACCACGGCTTTCCGGCCAATCTATGCGTGTCCGTGAACGACGAGATAGTACACGGGATTCCCGGTGATAGAGTCCTTAAAGACGGAGATGTAGTTTCTCTAGACTTCGGTGTCGTTTATAACGGTTTTCACGGGGACGCCGCGGTAACTGTCGGCGTCGGTGAAATAAGCACGGAGGCGAAACGCCTCATGGAAACGACCCGTACCTCGCTGGAAAAAGGTATTGCCGCCGCCCGCGCCGGGGCGAAACTCGGCGACGTTTCGGCGGCCATTCAAAAATATGCGGAATCGAAAGGATACTCGGTGGTACGCGAATATACCGGCCACGGCATCGGCCGTGAAATGCATGAGGACCCGCAGATACCCAACTGCACCGAACCGCCCTACGGCTTGCAGCCGGGGACGGGCCCGGAGCTGAAAAAGGGCATGACGCTCGCGCTCGAACCTATGTTGAACGCCGGCGATTGGCATACGCGGGTAGCCGGCGACCGCTGGACGGTGCTCACCGCCGACGGCAGCCTTTCGGCGCACTTTGAGCATACCATCGCTATTGATGATAATGAACCGGAGGTGTTAACCAAAGTAGCATATGGCTAAAAAAGAGGCCATAGAGGTCGAAGGGACAGTAATCGAAGCCCTCCCGAACGCCATGTTTCGCGTCGAACTACCCAACGGGCACGAAGTACTGGCTCATATTTCGGGCAAGATAAGAATGCACTATATCAGGGTCTTGCCCGGTGATAAGGTATTAATAGAACTCTCCCCTTACGACCTGAAACGTGGTAGAATAACCTACCGGTTAAAATAAAACAAGGGTTTATATTATGAAAGTAAGAGCTTCAGTAAAAGTAAGATGTGAAAAATGCAAGGTAGTCAGGCGGCGCGGCGTCGTCAGGATTATTTGCAGCAACCCCAAGCACAAGCAGAGACAGGGGTAAGGAGGAAATAAATGCCACGTATTTCTGGAGTTGATATACCGGTAAACAAGCAGGCCTGGGTATCGCTGCAGTATATTTACGGTATCGGCCGCTCACAGAGCTATAAAATACTCAACCAGGCTGATATCACGCCCGACGTTAAGGTTAAAGACCTTACCGAGGAAGAAGTCAACAAACTGCGTGAAATTATAGATAAACAATACCGCGTCGAGGGCGAACTAAGGAAAGAGACCAATTTCAATATCAAGCGCCTGATTGAAATCGGCAGCTACCGCGGCATAAGGCACCGCTTCGGCCTGCCGGTAAGAGGCCAGAGAACGCGCACCAACGCGCGCACCAAGCGCGGCACCCGCAAGACGGTAGCCGGCCGGGGCCAGAAACGCGGCATGTCTAAGAAATAATCAGTGACCTGACAAGGAGGACAGGGTGGCACAGAAGAAAAAGACCAAAACGAGAAAGCGGGAGCGTAAAGCGGTACCCACTGGCCGGGCTTATATCCAGTCCAGCTTTAATAATACCCTCGTAACCCTTACCGACCCGCAGGGGAACGCCCTGGCCTGGGGAAGCTCCGGAACGGCCGGTTTTAAGGGCT
>CAYPDM010000116.1:0-3456 GCA_964409485.1 uncultured Dehalococcoidaceae bacterium
ACCTCGTTGACGATGCGGTTGGAGATACGCGCCAGCAGGTCGTAGGGCAGGCGGGCCCAGTCGGCGGTCATGGCGTCGTCGCTGTTAACGGCCCGTACTGCCGCCATGTAGCCGTAGGTGCGGAAATCGCCCATGACCCCCACCGACCGCACGTCGGTGAGGACGCAGAAGCTCTGCCAGAGCTGGCGGTACAGCTTGGCTTTTTTAATTTCGTTCATCAGGATAAAGTCGGCGCTGCGCAGTATTTCCAGCTTCTCCCGCGTGACTTCGCCGATGCAGCGGATGGCGAGTCCGGGGCCGGGGAAGGGCTGCCGCCAGACCATCTCTTCCGGCAGGCCCAGTTCGGCGCCTACCAGCCGGACTTCATCCTTGAAGAGAAAGCGCAATGGTTCCAGCAGTTTTAATGTCATCTTGGCGGGCAGGCCGCCGACGTTGTGGTGCGATTTTATCTTGGCCGAAGCCGTGCTCACCGACGACACGCTTTCGATAACGTCGGGGTAGAGCGTGCCCTGGGCCAGGAAGTCCACCTTGCCGATTTTGTTGGCTTCCTCCTCGAACACCCTGATGAATTCCTCCCCGATTATCTTGCGTTTCTCCTCGGGGTCGATGACGCCTTTAAGTCGATTAAGAAATCTGTCGACAGCGTCGATATACATGATATTCATACCAAGGTTGTTCTCAAAAACCTCGAGTGTTCTATCCGCTTCCTCTCGCCGGAGCAGACCGTTATTAACGAAAATACAGGTAAGCTGGTCGCCGATAGCCTGGTGGATAAGGGTGGCAACCACCGAAGAATCGACTCCCCCCGAAAGGGCGTTGATAACCTTGCCGTCGCCCACCTGTTCCTTAATCCTGGCCATACTGTCGCTGACGAAGTTCCCCATCGTCCAGTTGCCCTTGCAGCCGCACACCTTCTGGACGAAATTGCGCAGTATAGTCTTGCCTTCCGGGGTGTGGACTACCTCCGGGTGAAACTGGAGACCGTATACGCCTTTTTCATTGCCGATGACGGCATAGGGCGAATTTTCCGTTTGGGCGAGGGCGGAAAATCCCGGCGGCATCTCCTCGATTCTATCGCCGTGGCTCATCCAGACGGCGGTAGACTCGGGAATCTTGGCGAACAGCGGCGAATCAACCTGGCTGATGTGCATGACGGCGTGGCCGTATTCCCGCTTGGTGCCCGGTTTTACCTGTCCTCCCAACTGCTTGGTGATAACCTGCATCCCGTAGCAGATGCCCAGTACCGGCAGGCCGCTTTCATAAACGTAGGCCGGGGCGAGGGGGGCGTCTTTGGCGTACACGCTGGCGGGGCCGCCGGAGAGGATAAATCCCCTGGGATTAAGCGGGGCGATTTTCTCCCACGGTGTATCGTGGGGCAGCAGCTCGCAGTAGACATGGCACTCGCGCACGCGGCGGGCAATCAGCATGTTGTACTGGGAGCCGAAATCCAGGACGATGATGGCCTCCCGCTCGGCGCCGGAAACGGCTTCCTCGGTGACCGCCGGTTGTTCGCCTCCGATTTCCTTGGCAATCTCAAGATACGTGGAGACCTCGATATCGTCGGTGGTGGCTATCCGGTGGCTTTCATCCGGGGGCGGATTTTGATTTTCGTTAACCATGTTTATAGAACACAATTTACCATTATGTTATACTATCGTCAAGTGGAAAAGTTGGTTCTTCAGGCGTGGGAAACGACTGTAAAGAGTAAAAAAATTTTTCGCTTTCACTACCTTCAAGCGGTTATTGTTCCTGATGGATAAGTACGAATTTTTCAGCAACAGCCCCGCGTCCACCTCGGCCCTTGGCAAGCGGGCGGGTGAGCGACTGCAGGCGGGCAGCGTTATCGCCCTGACCGGCGAGCTGGGCTGCGGCAAGACGCTCCTTACACGCGGCATCTGCGCCGGACTGGGCGTTCCCCTGCGGCAGGTCAACAGCCCCACCTTTGTCCTGGTGAATGAATACCGCGGCAGGCTGCCCGTTTTTCACATGGACCTCTATCGCCTGAACACGGAGTCGGACGTTGTTGAACTCGGCATTACCGACTACCTCTCTCGCGCGGAGTCCGGCGTGTTGATTATCGAGTGGGCGGAGAAAATACCCTCTCTCCTCCCCGACGACTTGCTGAAAGTGGAGTTTGAAATCCTGTCCGCCCGCAGGCGGCGGATTGTATTTTCCGCGTCCGGCGCCGGGTTTGCCGGCCTGTTGAAGGAGCTGCGGTCATGATAGTGCTGGGTCTGGATACATCTCATTACACCAATGCCGTGGGCGTGGTCGAAGGCGATAAAATCCTGGCCGACTTTACATACGAGGCGAAGTCGGACTCCCTTGAACAGATTGTCGCCAATATCGAATCCACCCTCCAGAACGCCGGACTGACCCTTAAAGACGTTGAGGGAATAGGGGTGGGACTGGGTCCGGGCTCATGGACGGGAATCAGAGTGGGGGTGACGGTGGGTAAAATGCTCGCTTTCAGCGAGGGAAAACCTGTGGCCGGTGTGACGACGCTGGAGGCCCTGGCATATGCCGCCCGTAACGAATCCCCCCTGATTTGCGCTGTCATCGGCGCCGGTACCGGGGACGCTGTCTACGCCGCCCTGTACCGCCCGGAAAACGGTGCCGTTGGCAGAATCGGCGAATACTATGTCGGGGATGTTAAAGGACTAACAGCGCTGTTAAGCGGGCCTGCCGTGCTTGTCGGGAACGGCGCGCGGAAATATGCGGATATAGTCGGACGGGAAATGGGAATGAATATTAAAGCGGTGGAGGCTTTGCCGGGCGGGGCATCGGTGGCCTCCCTGGCGTCGCGGCGACTTACCCGCGGAGAGCAAGACGATGTGCTTTCCCTGACGCCGCTGTATTTGAAAGAATCCACCGCTAAAGCGTTTGTGAATAAGTACCGGAGTAGTCATACGTAAAGGGCTGGTATTATGCTGATACTGGGTATCGAGACTTCATGCGATGAGACTTCGGCGGCGCTGGTGGCCGACGGCCGGACGATATTGTCCAGTATTATCGCCACCCAGCTCGACCTGTTAAAAAAATACGGCGGGGTGGTGCCGGAGATTGCCGCCCGCCGTCATACCGAGCTTATTGGGTACGTCATAAAAGAAGCCCTTGATACGGCGGGAAAGACGCTGGACGATATCGAAGCTGTGGCCGTCACCTCGAAGCAGGGACTTATCGGCTGCCTGCTGGTCGGCGTGGCCGCGGCCAAGTCAATCAGCTACTCAAAGCAGGTTCCCCTTATCGGCGTGCACCACATCGAGGGGCATATCTTCGCCAACCGGCTAAGCCACCCGGACCTGCCGCTGCCCCATGTCTGCCTGACGGTTTCCGGCGGACATACCATGCTGCTTTACGTCGAGGCAGACTGTCAATACGAGTTGCTGGGCACCACGCTTGACGACGCCGCCGGCGAGGCCTTCGATAAGATTGCCAAGTTCCTCGGACTGGACT
>CAYPDM010000117.1:0-3437 GCA_964409485.1 uncultured Dehalococcoidaceae bacterium
AACCGAGGAACAGGCGCTCGCCGTGGCTGAAGCCGGAGTCGACTTTATCGGCATGGTCTTCGCCCGTAGTCCGCGCCAGGTTACTCCCACGCGGGCGGAAAAAATAGTAGCGGCGCTAAAGAAACATAAGGCAACCGTAGAGGTCGTCGGCGTTTTCGTCAACGCACACCCGGGCACGGTGAACAGGATAGCCGAGAGTTGCCATCTCGACTGGGTACAAATGAGCGGCGACGAGCCCTGGGAATACTGCCGCGAGCTGGCGCGTCCGGTTATCCAGGTTATCAGGTTGAGTCGGAACCAGAGACCGGAGCAGGTGTGCCGGGACCTCGCCTACGGGACGAAACTCCTGAAGAAACAGAAGCATATGTTCCTTATAGATTCTAACGTCAAAGATAGATACGGCGGCACGGGAATAAAGTTCGACTGGAAGCTGGCGGTGCCCATAGCCAGGGAGTTCCCGGTGATTATCGCCGGGGGGCTGACGCCGGGAAACGTCGGCGAGGCGATAAAGGTGATATCTCCCTGGGGGGTAGACGTATCCTCCGGGGTAGAAACGAAGGGCGTCAAGGACGTGAATAAAATCAGAAAATTCATTAAAGCCGTGAGGGAAGCTGATGGAAACCAGGCCAGATAACCGCGGTTATTTCGGGGAGTACGGGGGAAAGTTCGTGCCGGAAACGCTGATGCCGGCGCTGGCCGAGCTGGAGAGCGCCTATAAAGACGCTATGGCCGACGCGGATTTCCGGGAGGAGTTCGACCGGCTCTGCCGGGAATACATCGGGCGTCCCACGCCGCTGTACCACGCCAGCCGGCTATCCGCGAAAATCGGCGGGGCCGCCGTACTCCTGAAGCGCGAGGACCTGGCCCATACCGGCGCGCACAAAATTAACAATGCCCTGGGACAGGGGCTGCTGGCCAAACGCATGGGCAAGAAGAGGGTAATCGCCGAGACCGGGGCCGGCCAGCACGGGGTCGCTGCAGCCACCGTCTGCGCCATGCTGGGGCTGGAGTGCATTATTTACATGGGCGCCGAGGACATCCTTCGGCAGGCCCCCAACGTCAACAGGATAAAGCTGGCGGGCGCTGAAGTAGTCCCGGTTACATCCGGCAGCCAGACGCTCAAGGACGCCATCAACGAGGCCATACGCGACTGGGTAAGCAACGTGCGTAACACGCATTACCTGCTGGGGTCGGTGGTCGGGCCACACCCCTACCCGGTAATAGTCCGCGATTTTCAGTCGATAATAGGTCGCGAGGCCAGGGAGCAGGTGCTGGCGAAGTATAATCGACTGCCCGACTATCTGGTGGCGTGTGTCGGGGGAGGCAGCAACAGCCTCGGCCTTTTCCATCCGTTTTACAACGATAAAGACGTAAAGTTCATCGGGGTCGAGGCGGGGGGGCTGGGACTGGCCACTAATAAGCACTCGGCGGCGCTGCTTACGGGCAAGGCCGGAGTCCTGCACGGGACGAAGTCCTATCTCATGGAGAACGAGCACGGACAGATAATGGAGACCCACAGCATCGCGCCGGGGCTGGACTACCCGGGGGTGGGGCCGGAGCACAGCTTTTATAAAGACAGCGGCAGGGCCGAGTACGCGGCGGTTACCGATGCACAGGCGCTGGAAGGATTCAAGCTGCTTAGCGAGACCGAGGGCATTATTCCGGCGCTGGAGCCGTCCCACGCGATATATTACGTCGCTAAAATGGCGGGTAAACTGCCGAAAGACAGGATAATAATAGTAAATCTTTCCGGGCGGGGGGATAAAGACCTGGCGATAGCCGTTAAGGCCATGGGGATGGAGACATGAGCCGGATTCAATCAGTATTCAAACCGGGGCACAAGGCGCTGATAGCCTACATTACGGTGGGCTATCCCGATTACGAATCGACGCTGGATATAGCCGCGGCATTGGCCGAAAACGGCTGCGATATCATCGAGCTGGGGATTCCGTTCTCCGACCCGCTGGCGGACGGCGCCACCATCCAGAAATCAAGCTACCGGTCGCTGCTGAACGGAACGACCCCGCAGTCATGCCTGGAGGCAGCCGCGGAGATAAGAAAGAGAATAGACACGCCGTTGGCCTTCATGACCTATTACAATCCGGTGCTTAACTACGGACTGGATTCTTTCTGCCGCAGCTGTACAGAAGCCGGCGTAAACGGTTTAATAGTCCCGGATTTACCCCCGGAAGAGGGGTACGAACTGGAAAAAATTACGCGAAAGCACGACCTCGACCTTATATACCTGCTGGCGCCCACCAGCACCGATGACAGGGTCGAGGAGGTGGCGGAGAGGAGCCGGGGATTTATATATCTCGTTTCGCTTACGGGCATAACCGGCGCCAGGGACACATTATCACCGGAACTGGAAGGCTTCGTGAAAAGAGTCAGACAGAAGACAGCAAAGCCGCTGTGCGTGGGGTTCGGGATATCGACGCCGGAACAGGCAGGGCGGGTGGCATCCGTGGCCGACGGCGTAATCGTCGGGAGCCGGCTGATTCAGGTTATTGAAGAAGATAATACGCTTGCCTCGCTGAACACCTTCGTATCCAGTCTACGCAAGGCGCTTGATTCATTTGAAATATTGAAGGAGGTGAGTTAATATATAGTTTTACGCTTTACAGCTGGAAATCACAATTCTAAATAATAACTGTAGAACCCAAAAAAGGAGGGAAGATGGAAAAATCAAAATTCTTGCTTGACGAAAAGGACATGCCCAGGCAGTGGTACAATATCCAGGCAGACCTGCCGGAACCGCTACCCCCGTACCTGCACCCGGGCACCAAGCAGCTTCTGGGTCCGGCCGACCTGGCGCCGCTGTTCCCCATGGAGCTTATCAAGCAGGAGGTAAGTCAGGAGCGGTATATTGATATACCCAGAGAGGTACTTGAGATCTACCGCCTGTGGAGGCCGACCATACTGCACCGCGCTTACAACCTGGAAAAGGCCCTGGATACGCCGGCCAAGATTTACTATAAGTACGAGGGGACCAGTCCGCCCGGAAGCCACAAACCGAACACCGCCGTGGCCCAGGCATACTACAATAAAGCCGAAGGCATCAAGCGTATCGCAACGGAAACGGGGGCCGGACAGTGGGGAAGCTCGCTGGCTTTTGCGTGCAAGCTGTTCGACATCGAATGCAAGGTCTACATGGTAAGGATAAGCTATGACCAGAAACCTTACCGCCGCATCATGATGGAGACCTGGGGGGCTACCTGC
This sequence comes from uncultured Dehalococcoidaceae bacterium, assembly GCA_964409485.1. Lineage (GTDB taxonomy): Bacteria > Chloroflexota > Dehalococcoidia > Dehalococcoidales > RBG-16-60-22 > JAFGPF01. Next base: position 3,220 of record CAYPDM010000117.1, read on the forward strand.
GTGCCGAGTCCGAGCCCGGATACCAAAGCAGGGCGCGACATGCTGGCGAAAGACCCCGATTGCCCCGGAAGCCTGGGGCTGGCTATCAGCGAGGCTGTCGAGGATGCCGTCATGCGGGAAGACACCCACTACTCGCTGGGCAGTGTTCTGAATCATGTGCTGCTGCACCAGACCATCATCGGGCAGGAAGCCATGAAGCAGATGGAAATGGCGGGAGA
>CAYPDM010000118.1:0-3382 GCA_964409485.1 uncultured Dehalococcoidaceae bacterium
ATGATGATAATATTTTCGCTGTTTATCGGCCAGGCCGAGATTACCCCGGAGCGCTACCCGCAGTTCCTTACCAGCGTCAGGACGGGCTTTATCATCTTCACGGTCTTGAGTGTTTTAGGATTGACTTTTCAAATGGTCGCCAGGAGCGCTGACAGGAAACTAAAGTCCGGATAATCCTTGTTAGCCCCGATGTCGACAATCGTTAGTTCTTTTTTGAAGATTCCCCTTTTCTTGCGTACGTTTTCACCTGAATTCATGTTACAATAGCCTAGATACTCTTACCCGCCGGGGAGTATGCCTTGGAAAGTCAGAATATCGGGCTAGACCTGCTGATTGTGCTGGTGACGGCTATAGCCGGCGGGATGCTGGCCCGGTGGCTGCGCCTGCCGGTTATACTGGGGTACCTGGCGGGGGGAATAGCGGTGGGGCCCTTCGGCCTGGGGCTGGTACAGGAGTCCGAGACGATATCCTCTCTGGCGGAAATCGGCGTGGTGCTCCTCCTTTTCGCCATCGGTCTGGAATTTTCCCTGAAAGAGCTCTTGAGGATAGGCAGGATTGCCATCCTCGGCGGCATAGCCCAGATATTGCTGACAGCGGCGGCCGGGTTCGGACTGGGCAGGATAGTGGGATTAAGCACCACCGGAGCCGTATTCTTCGGGTTTATCATCGCCTTGAGCAGCACGATGGTGGTGCTGAAACTCCTCATGGAGAGGGGAGAACTCGATACCACGCACGGACGCATCATGCTCGGCATCCTGCTGATACAGGACTTGAGCGTAGTGCCGATTATGGTGCTCATGCCGGCGGTCGGCGGCGGTGCCGGCAGCCTGTGGCTGGTGCTGGGTATAGCCCTGGCCAAGGCGGTGGGATTTATCGGGGTGATGCTGGTGCTGGGCTACTGGGGCATGCCGTGGTTCCTCAAGAAGGTGGCCGGGCAGCGTTCCCGGGAGTTGTTCCTGCTGACGGTAATCGTGCTCTGCCTGGCGGCGGCCTTCGGCACTTACTACTTCGGCCTTTCGGCGGCTTTCGGGGCTTTCGCGGCGGGACTGCTCATCAGCCAGTCGGGATTCGCCCGGCAGGCCTTCGCGGATATCATGCCCCTGCGTGATACCTTCGGCGCTTTATTCTTCGTTTCGCTGGGCATGCTGGCCAACCTGCGCTTCATCGGGGAAAATCTCGGCACCGTTGCCATCGTGGTCGTGGTGATAATCCTGGTGAAGTTCGTCATCTGCACGGCGATTACTCGGATATTCGGCTACGGCCACAAGACGGTGCTGATGGTGGGGACGGGCCTGATACAGATAGGGGAGTTCAGCTTTGTCATCGCCATGATGGGCGTCGACCTCGGCCTGCTTTCGGAACGGCTATATTCGCTGACGATTGCCGCCGCCATTATTACCATCCTGCTGACCCCCTTCGCGATGAGCCTGAACTCTTTTATCTACCGCCGGTTGAGCCAGAAGACATGGTTCGCGCGGCAGCTGACCGGCAGGGCCGACCCCGAATTTCACGTGCAGTCGCTGGAGCTGTCGCGGCATGCCGTCATCTGCGGCTACGGGGATATCGGGAGCCGGGTGGCGGGGGTGCTGGAAAAGCAGAAGTTCTCTTACCTGGTTATTGAGCTCGACCCCACGGTTGTTTCGCGACTTCGCGCGCAGGGGATTCCCTGCATTTACGGCGATGCCAGCAACCCGGAGATACTGGCCCACGCCAGCCTGGACAGGGCGCGCGTGCTGATTTGCACGATTCCCGACTACGTAGCGGAAGAGCTGACAGCCCGGAACGCTTTGAGGATTAATGCGAAGCTGGATATCGTGGCGAGGGTGCACCGCGACCGGGACGTGGAACTGCTGAAGGGCGCGGGCGTGACGGAGCTGGTTCTGCCGTTCTTCGAGGGGAGCCTGGAGATGATAAGGCACACGCTGCACCGGTTCGGCATGACCAGCACGGAGATACAGTATATCCTCAATACCTTAAGGGAAAGACAGGTGGGCAAGCCCGAGCAGGAGTAGGTTAGCTCCCGCCCCTTATCCCCCCATTTTCTGTCAACTTGTTTTCACAGAGTTTATAAGATTTTTGTTTTTACCTTCGTTTATTTATGGTTTATTTATCTCCTTGGCATTATCATACAGAGTTAGTGCATTAGTATTTGGTGAACGTTAGATAGGTATAAACACGTGCAAAATCCTAAAGATAATGGCACCCAGGCAAACAAGACGAGGCTCGACCTTCTTGATAAAATATGCAGCAATGTAAGGTCGGTGAAACAAAGCCTGCCGATAATTTCATGCCTTACTCAAATGACCCGCTACACGCTAAACGCTTCGGCATCGTCGCTGATTCTCCTCGACGAAGAAAATAAGGCGTTGCTGAATAAATATACCGATGGTCCTCTGGGGAAAAGGTTTCAGCGGATTCATCTGAAAAATCAACTTGGTATTACCCGCTGGGTAATACGCAATGCCAAGCCGCTTATACTAAAAGATATCACCCAGGATGAAGATTCTAATAATGTCGGGGGTGAAATTGCGGGTGTAGTTCCCAGGTCCGTTGTCTGTGCGCCGCTGGTTGTTAAGGGGAAGGTTGTCGGCGCTATTGAGGCGCTCAATAAGCTGGACGGGAATAATTTCAACGAGCATGATACGCAGGTACTGGCAGGACTGGCAAATAATGCTGCCCTGACGATTGAAAATATCAGGTTGAACGAAGACCTGATATTCTCTTATAAAGATAACGTGCAAAAATTGGTATCGTTACTCGATGTTAGAGAATCTACCGCCGGTAAAAAATCGAGGCGGGTAGCGCAGTATGCGCGTATAGCCGCAAACAGGCTTTCACTTTCCGAGGAGGAGAAGCTGTCTATCGAATACGCGGCCATCCTTCATGATATCGGTATGCTAAGCATTCCTGAAAGCGTTCTTAATAAAAGTGGAAAACTTACTGCTGATGAATGGAACCTGATACGCAAACATCCGGTGATTGGTTATAATCTTCTTAGAGGAATCCCTTCACTCAATCAGGTAAGCAAGCTGGTACTTTATCACCATGAAAGGTATGACGGGAAAGGCTACCCGTGCGGACTAACAGGTGAGGCCATACCCATCGGCGCCAGGGTGATAGCTGTGGCCGATGCTTTTGACAGTATGACCGTGAAGCAGGCCTATCACGCCGCTATGAGTCCTAAAGACGCCCTCGCCGAGTTAGGCAAATGCGCGGGGAGTCAGTTCTGCCCGGTTGCGGCCAGGGCCTTTTTCATGGGCTATGTCAAGAATAATTCGTCGGGTCGGGTGAAATTTAGAAATAAAAGCCTGGTTTAGACTTTCAAAGGCCCCCCTTTACCCCCCACCCACTTAACGTCATTGCGAGCGCAGCGAAGCAATCT
>CAYPDM010000119.1:0-3365 GCA_964409485.1 uncultured Dehalococcoidaceae bacterium
ACAATTCACGCCTGAATATCGCCCATCCCCCCTCTAATTGTTTCCCTTCAAAAACCTTTGCCTTCCCTTTTTTCATTCTACCGCCTTTTGTCACGAACCAGCCTCCCCCGTCTTTGCTTCTTCCACCTTACCCTTGTACTCACACTTGGCGCACCAGGCCTGCCTGCCGTGCCGGGTGAGTAGCCCGCCGCACTGCGGACAGGGCTGGGGGAGGGGCCGGAAGCTGGTAATAAAATCGCAGTCGGGATAGCCGCTGCAGCCGTAGAAAGTGCGCTTCTTTTTACTGACCCTCTGTACGATTTCTTTACCGCATTTAGGGCAATTGGCGCCTACTTTTATCTGGAACGACTGCGTATGCTTGCACTCGGGGTAGCCGCTGCAGGCGATAAACTTGCCGAAGCGCCCCGTCTTAACTATCAGCGGCTTGCCGCACTTGGGACAGGAGTCACCCGTTTCCTCGTCCGCCAGCTTTACTTTCTCCGCCGTCTGGAGCGCTTTTTGTAAATCTTTATCGAACGGAGTATAGAAATCCTGTATAACGCTCGGCCAGTCGCGTTCTTTTGTGGCGATATCATCGAGTTCACTCTCCATATCGGCGGTAAACTTTACGTTGATAATGTCCGGGAAATGCCGGACAAGCAAATCGTTGACCGCCATACCCAGTTCCGTGGGCTGAAAGACACCCTTGGCCTTGCTGACATACTCGCGGTCCTGAATAGTAGTAATCGTCGGCGCATAGGTGCTGGGCCGGCCGATTCCGTTTTGCTCCAGGGTCTTGACCAGTGTCGCCTCGGTATATCGGGAGGGGGGCTGGGTAAACTTCTGCTCCGGGTAAATCCCCAGTAGTTTGAGTTCATCGCCTTTTTTCAGCAGGGGGAGCGAGGTTTTATCTTCCTCCTCGACTTCGTCCCTGCCTTCGCTGTAGAGGGTTATGAAACCGGGGAAAGTATTTACCGAAGCGGCCGTTCTAAGCAGATATTCACGGCGGTTCCTGGCCATAATTTCAACGGTAGTGTTATCGAACAGGGCAGCCGCCATCTGGCTGGCCACCATACGCTTCCAGATAAGGTCGTACAACCTGAACTGGTTGGTATTAAGATATTTTTTTATCAGGGCAGGTTCGCGGTGGGTCCGGGTAGGGCGGATGGCCTCATGCGCCTCCTGCGCCCCCCTGGCGCGGGCGGTAAAGGCACGGGGACGGGGAGGCAGAAATTCAGGCCCGTATTTTTCACGGATAAATGCCACCGTCTCGCCGATGGCTGAACCGGCCACACGGGTAGAGTCCGTGCGCATATAGGTGATAAGGCCGACACTGCCTTCATTACCGATAGGCAGTCCTTCATAAAGCTGCTGGGCGACGGCCATGGTCTGTCTGGCGGTGAAGCGGAGTTTACGCCAGGCTTCCTGCTGCAAGGTGCTGGTGGTAAAGGGCGGGGCCGGCTGGCGCTTGGCCTTTTTGGTGCTTACTTTTTGGACGTCATAGGCTGCTTTTTCCAGTACCGCGACTAATTTATCGGACTCCCCCTGTTCGTGAATATTCAGCCTGGTGCCGTCAGCGAGACCGATTAACGTAGCCCGGAAGGATACTTTATCCCTTTTCTTACTCAATTCGGCTTCGATAGTCCAGTACTCTTCCGGCACGAACGCCTGAATCTCTCTTTCACGGTCGACGATTATCTTGACCGCTACCGATTGCACCCGCCCGGCGGAAAGGCGTTTCCTTACCTTCGTCCAGAGCAGGGGGCTTATTTTATAACCAACGAGCCTGTCCAGGACGCGCCGCGCCTGCTGGGCATCCACCAGTTGCATATCTATACCGCGAGGATTCTGAAACGCCGATTTTACAGCTTCTTCGGTTATCTCGCGGAAGACGACACGATAGTAATTCTGTTTATCGGTCCTGGTAACCTCGGCCAGGTGCCAGGCGATGGCCTCTCCCTCGCGGTCGGGGTCGGTGGCCAGGTATATTTCTTTGGCGCTTCCCGCCGCCTTTTTCAGCTCGTTGACCAGTTTGGTCTTGGCCCTGGGAACCACGTATTTGGGCACAAAGTCGTTTTCTATGTCCACGCCCATCTGCCCCCTTGGCAGGTCCCTCACGTGACCCAGCGAAGCCTTGAGACTGTAGCTCTTGCCGAGAATTTTACCCAGTGTTTTGGCTTTCGCCGGCGACTCTACGATAACCAGTTTCTTACTCATTATGTTTAATCAACTCTCACTCTATATTCTTGCCGCAGTTCCCGCGCTAAAACATAATTCATGGTACCCACCTGCTTGACGAGCCCTTTCAACTCCATCATCGCCAGCGTGCCGCTGACTTCAGCGGCCGACAGGCCGCTCTTGCGGCATACCTCGTCGATATGGGCCGGCTCGGCACCTAGCTGCTTGAGCAATAGGGACTCGGCTTCTGACTCCGGGAGAACCTCCCGCATCTCTATCTGTCGGGCTACTGCCGTTAGATTCAATTCTTCCAGGATATCGGTATATTCCCTCACCAGCTTGGCCCCTTCCTGGATAAGGTGATTGGCGCCCCGGCTTACCGGGGAAAGGATACTGCCCGGGATGGCGAACACTTCACGGTTCTGTTCCAGAGCCATACGGGCGGTAATCATGGCGCCGCTGGTCTCGCCGGCCTCGGCAACCAGTACACCCAGACTCAATCCGCTAAGAATCCGGTTGCGGCGGGGAAAATTTTCCGCCCGGGGCCTGGTGCCCGGGGGATACTCGCTAAGCAGTGCGCCGCTCTCCATAACATCACGGGCAAGCTTTTCGTTTTCAGCGGGGTAGACGGCATCCAGTCCGCAGGCGAACACGGCCAGGCTTCGTCCGCCGGCTTCGAGAGCGCTCCGGTGGGCGATGGTATCTATTCCCCTGGCCAGGCCGCTGACAATAGTAATTTTATTACGGGCAAGGTCGGTCACGATCTCTTCGGTTACCTGCCTGCCGTAGACGGTCGCCCGCCGGGTGCCGACTACCGCCAGGCACCACTCGTCTTCAGGCAGCAGCGAGCCCCGCATGTAAAGCACCGGCGGATAATCATAAATCTCCTTGAGTCGTTTCGGATAGGCGGAATCGCGGCAGGTAAGCACCTGAATGCCGAATTTAGCCAGTTTCTCCATCTCGGCATCAGGTTCTATTTTACTTCGCCACTGGGTAATAGCACGCAGGGCCGCGCTATCGAGTCCGGCGCGCTTCAGTTCACCGGGGGAAGCATTCCACGCCTGTTCCAGACCGGTAAAATAACTCTCCAGTTGGGACAGCCTGACCCGCCCTATGCCGGGGATGCTGTTGAAGCCTACCCAGTACTTGATGTCCTCTTTCAAAGCAATGTTAATTCTAGCACAGGGGTAGGCCGATGACAATTTAGG
>CAYPDM010000120.1:0-3331 GCA_964409485.1 uncultured Dehalococcoidaceae bacterium
ATAAGTCGAGGTACGTAAACCGCGTATTTTTCCATTATTCCCTCACCCCGTGAATCTCGTATTCGTTCTTGCTGCCCGTGCGGGCAATTTCCATGCCTTTATTAACGATGTCCTTGAACCCCGCCACCGTAATATCCCGGCCGCCGAGTCCGCCCACGAAGCTGACAATCCTGGGCTTTTTTGGCTGGTCGTATAAGGCCGCCTTGATTTCAGAGGCGACCGGCCCGCCCGGCCCGCCGAAGGAGATGGCCCTATCCAGCACGATAAGTACATCGGTATCCTTAATCGCTTCGCGCAGTTCTTCGAAAGGGAAGGGACGCCAAAGGCGCAGCCTTAGCTGGCCCACGTCCTGTCCCCCGGCTCTCATCTCGTCGATGGCTACCGAAGCCGTCTCGCCGACGGCGCCCATCGTCATCAGTACGACTTTTGCGCCGTCGCTGTGATGCTTCTCAATCGGGTAGTATTGCCGCCCGAAGGCTTTATTGTACTTGTCCCAGATTTCCAGGATTACCTTTTTGGAGTTTTGTATGTTCACTTCCTGCGCCCATTTTGTTTCCGTAAAAATGACCGGCGGGGCGAAATCGCCCATGGCCACCGGTTTATCGGGGTTCAGGGGGAGGGGGTAGTTATTTGGAGGCAGGAATTTATCGACTTCGCTCTGCTCCGGGAACTCTATCGGCTCGATGACGTGCGTCAGGTTGAAGCCGTCCATGTGTACCATCACCGGCAGCAGGACACGGTTGTCCTCACCGATGCGGAAAGCGCAGATGATATTATCCACACACTGCTGTCCGTTTTCAGCGACTATCTGTATCCAGCCGGTATCCCTGACCGACATCATATCGGAATGGTCGCACCAGATGCTTAATGGTGATGATAGCGCCCGGTTGGCAACTGCCATGACGATAGGAAGGCGCATGGGTGAGGCGACATATACCACCTCGTTCATCAATGCCAGTCCCTGGCTGGCCGTGGCGGTAAACGTGCGGGCGCCGGCGGCCGCCGAGCCGAGACAGGCGCTCATGGCGGAGTGTTCCGATTCTACCGGTATATATTCAGCGTCCAGTTCACCGTTGGCTACCAGCTCGGCCAGGTGCTCGACGATATGGGTCTGCGGAGTAATGGGGTAGGCCGCCACGACATCCGGATTGGCCAGCTTGACCGCATCCGCAATCGCAATGGAAACCTCAATACCTACTCTCGTGGCCATTATTCCACCTCCTCTACCATCGTTATCACCCTGGGCCAGCATTCCCTGGCGCAGATGCCGCAACCCTTGCAGTAAAAGAGGTCGGCTTCGAAATACCCATCCTCGTTCTCGCCGATGCACCCTTCCGGACAGTACAGGGAGCACAGGCCGCACTTGATGCATTTTGTAAAATCATAAGTCGGTCGCTGTGACCGCCAGGTCCCGCTTTCGTACTGACGGGCGCTGCCGGGGTCGGCGATAATGGCGCCTATTTCCAGGTCTTTCCAGGTATATTCACTCTCGGATTTAGCCATTTACTGCTCCTCAATTGCTACTTCTTCGTAGGCTGTTTCCATGGCTTTGATATTGCGTTCACCCAGCCTGCCGAAGCGTTTCTCCAGCGGTGCATGGACCGATTCTTTCTTGATAATCCCCGTTATTTTAATGACGGCCCCGAGCATGGTGGTATTGACGATTGGCACTCCCAGCACCTCACGGGCAATTTTGTTGGCATTTATCGTGGAAACCGGGTATTTGATGCCGAACTCGGACTTTATTTCCTTGGCCGTTTTTCTGGTATTAATGATAACCTTGCCGCCTTTTCTTAGACCGGCGGTCACCTTGACTTTATCCAGCAGGCTCGGGTCGAGCACCACGACGACATCGGGTTCGGTAATATCCGCCCTGATTTTGACAGGCTCTCTGGCATCTACCCGGTTAAAAGCCTGCACCGGCGCTCCACGGCGCTCCGGCCCGAAGCTGGGGAAGGCCTGCGCATATTTACCTTCGCTGATTGCCGCCTGCGCCAGCAACTCGGTAGAGGTAACCGCGCCCTGCCCGCCGCGGCCATGCCATCTGATTTCTATAAGGCTCTTTTCTTTTGTCATCTTTTGCTCCATGCACTAAAAACGCCCCTGGAGCGACTTGAACGCTCGCACCCGGCTTCGGAGGCCGGCGCTCTATCCACCTGAGCTACAGGGGCCAATTACTAAAATGATACTATATAATCTGAAGTTTGCGCAACTATGGGTGTATTATTTATGCATAGCGCAGGATAAGCATCAGGTGACTGATGCCTACGACGATAATCATGGGTGGCAGAGCGTATTTAAGGAATCTGCCCCAGCTGATGGGGTAACCTTCTTTGTTGGCCACCGCCGTGCCTACCACGTTAGCCGAAGCCCCGATCGGTGTTGCGTTGCCGCCGAGGTCTGTCCCCAGCGCCAGCGACCAGGCGAGTGTCGGCAGGCTCATTGCTCCCACCACCGAAAGCTCTTTGATGATGGGCACCATGGTGGCGGCGAAGGGGATATTATCGACAATTGCCGAGGCGAAAGCCGAAATCCACAAGATAAACGGTATGGCGATGGCGATTTTACCTCCGGACGCATCCCCGATAAACCCGGCGATTATTCCCAGTACACCGGTCTCTTCAAGTCCGCCCACGCAGATAAACAGGCCGAGGAAAAAGAGCAAAGCCTGCCAGTTGACTCCTTTAAATACGTACTTGATATCTTTAATATCGGTCAGCAATGTCAGGACGGCGGCAATCACGCCGATAAGAGCTAACGATAGTCCGGTCTCGGCATGGGTCACGATGAGGATTACCGTTAGTATAAAGATACCCGTATCTATCATAAACAGACGGCGGTCGTTGATAGCGGAGCCTGGCAGGGGACACACCTTCATCATTTCATCGGGGTTTGTTTTTTGTTTAAGGCTTTTACGGAAGATGAAGTAAAAATAAACCAGGGTGAAGGCCATGCATACCCAGGCAATGGCGCCGGTATTAGCGGCAAAGTCGAAAAAATTATAGCCGAGGGCGGTGCCGATAATGATATTGGGCGGGTCGCCGCTCATGGTGGCGCTGCCGCCGGTGTTGGCGGCGAAAATTTCAGCCACTATCACCGGCACGGGGTCGAACTTAAAAAGCCGTGCCAGTTCTACTGTCACCAGGCTCAAGAAAAGCAGCACGGTGATGCTGTCTATGAACATGGAAAGGAAACCGGAGATAATCATGAATAGCAGCAGCAAAGGAATCACCTTGCACCTTACCAGGCGCGCCGCGTAAAGACAAATCCATCTGAAAAACCCCACCCTCTCCATGCCGGCGACCATTACCATCATCCCGCCGATGAAGAT
>CAYPDM010000121.1:0-3223 GCA_964409485.1 uncultured Dehalococcoidaceae bacterium
TGGAGGCCTGGATTCCCGATTTCGCAGGAATGACAGCCTGGAAAAGGCTGAAACGACGAGAAATTGAGATTGCTTCGTCGCTGTGCTCCTCGCAATGACGGCTAGGCCATCTTTTTAAACGCCTTTAGCGGCGCGCCGCAGATGGGGCACTTATCCGGGGGCTCCCCGGTGACGGTATTGCCGCAGACCTGGCAGACGTAGTAAGTGGCGTCCGCCGGTTTTTTATCCTCTTTCAGGGCCGCCAGCGCCGCCTCGAAGTAGCCGTGGTGAATTTTCTCCACCTCGTTGGCCCAGTTGAAAGTGCGTTTGGCCCGCTCGTTCTTTTCCTCCGTCGCCTTCTCGATAAAATGCGGGTACATGGTAGTAAACTCCTGGTGCTCGCCGATGACGGCGGCCAGCAGATTATCCTTGGTCGTACCGATAGCGTCCAGGGCGTTCAGGTGGTTCCGGGCATGTATCGTTTCCGCCTCCGCGACCGCCCGGAACAGTCTGGCTACCTGCGGATAACCTTCTTTTTCCGCCTTTTCCGCAAAGAACAGGTAACGGCGGTTGGCCATGCTTTCCCCGCCGAAGGCCTCCTGTACATTACCCTCTGTCTCATACGCCATGATAAACCCCCTTTGCCTGATAAATAAGCTTATTAATATTTTAACTCATTTTTAAGTATCTTATAAAATTTATCCCTGGCGAACCTTTCCAGCCAGGGTTCGTGCCCGCATTTTTCCAGCAAAATAAACCGGAAATGCTGTAAGGCACGTGAAAGCGGCTCTTTAACGCCCTCGACCGGATGCGGGTCATAGTCGCCGTGGACGGCCACCACCGGACATTTTATCCTCTTTCCAAGTTCCAGCAGCTCCCCGCTGACACGCAGTTTTTGAGCTTCCTCCCAGACCTTGCGATTTATTTCCTCACTAACTTCCAAAGCATCGCTTTTCTCCGGCGGCAGCGGCGCATAGGTATCCGCCTTCGCGAACAATTCACTCACTCGCGCCATAGACTTATCTTTATCACCGGCGGCGGAGCCATTGATGATTTCTATAAGGTCGAAGGCTTCGATTCTTTCCGCTTCGGTAAGTCGATTCAACCTTTCAGGGGTGATATTATCAGCGTACTTCTCCTCGAACGGACCGCTGCCGATGAGTACCAGCTTTTTCACGACTTCAGAGTAGCGGGAGGTGAAAATAAAACCGAGCATAGCGCCCCATGAATGTCCGATTAAGATAACGGGAAAGTCGGCGTTTTCCTGCAGTACGTCGTGCAGTTCTTTAATCTGCCCTTCGAGGGTGTTTTTAGTTTGCAGGGGCTCCAGCACGCCCATGTCAGACGAAAGCTCCCGCGCTACCGGCGCCATTTCACCGGGCGCGCCCGGCCCGCCGTGAACGACGGCCACCTTATAAGGGCTTTCACCGTAAAACCTGACGTTTTTCATAGCGTCGGCGCGAGATAAGCTTCCATCCCCTGGCCCTTACAGCTACTTAATAATTCCTTGGCTGCGTGTTCATCTTCAAACAAACTGAACAGCGTCGGCCCCGAGCCGGCGAGGTGGACATGTTGAGCACCCAGCTTGATAAGATGCTCCTTATACGTCCTCAAAGCATCATCCTTAAAAGCGATATTTTCAAAGGTGTTGAACAACATGGACGGCGCGAATACGTCACCCTTAAGTATGGTACTCGCCATCTTTTTCGTGATAGCGCCGTCGGTATAATGACCTGCCTCAAGACCGGCATACATACGTGCGGTCTTGCCCTCTTTCACCGGCACGTCCGGAATAACCAGCACCACCCACAACTTCGCCGGTGACGGCAGCGGCGTTATCTTCTCTCCCCTCCCCTCCGCCAGAGCCGTGCCGCCGTGGAGAAAGAAAAAAACGTCCGAGCCCAGTTGCGCCGCCATTTCCAGCAGTTTCTCCTGCGAAAGTCCGAGCCCCCACAACTCGTTGAGTCCATGCAGGACGGCGGCGGCATCGCTGCTATCGCCTCCCAGCCCGGACATCAGCGGAATACGCTTTTCTATCGTTATTAGTGCTCCCCGGGAGCCCCCGAAAACACTTCTCATCAGCCCCACCGCCTTGCTTACCAGGCTCGCTTCCGCCGACCACCCCTCCATGTCGCATTTAACACTTACCTGCTCCCCATTTTCAAAATGCAGCGTATCACACAGGTCTATCGACTGGATAACACTGCGTATTTCATGAAAGCCGTCGGGGCGTTTCCCCAGTACTTCCAGTGTTAAATTCAGCTTGGCCGGCGCTTTGACTGTCAGCATACTATATTTCTCTCATTCCTTCCATTACCCGCCAAAGGGCGGCCCATTCTTCAAGGGTGAATGTCTCCGCCCGGCGCTTTGGGTCGATACGAGCTTTCCCCAGTAATTTAATTACTTCGTCTTTGGGAAGCTTAAGACCCTGCGCCAGCGAGTTGGCCACCTGCTTGCGCGAGGCCGTAAAACCGGCACGCACCAGCTGGAAAAACCCTTCTTCATCGGCGTCTACCGGGGGGCGGGGATAAACGTCTATTCTGACCACCGCAGAATCCACCTCCGGGGCGGGGTAAAAGGAGGCGGCGGGCACATGAGCTATGATATTCGGTCTGCCGTAGAACTGCACGCTGATGCTTAACACGCTGCGTTTGCCCGGCCCGGCGCAGATGGCCCCGGCCACCTCTTTCTGCACCATGACCACCATGACCTCCGGCTTGACGGATGCCTCCAGAAAATGACGGAGTACGGGGGAGGTGATGTAATACGGCAGGTTGGCGACGACTTTATAGGGACTTAACACCGATGGAATAACAGGCGGGCGTCCCTGCAGCATGGTTTTGGGGTCGGTGCCGAGCACGTCTTCGTTGAGAATGACTATATTATCGTAGGGCAGCGTCTTACGGAGGATATCCGCCAGCTTGTTGTCCAGTTCGATGGCTATGACCCAGCCGGCCTTTTCCGCCAGCCTGGCGGTCATAATACCCAGACCCGGCCCTACCTCTATTACAGTATCGGTAGAATCGAGGTCGGCGGCGGCGACCACGGCGTCCATCGCTTCGTCGTCGACGAGGAAATGCTGTCCCAGTCCCTTGCGCGCTTTCAGGCCGAACCGACGCAGCAGCTTTTTGGTCTGCGTCGTCAGCGAATCCGAACCGACCCGGGACAGGTCTTTATTCATAAGAAAAACCTAGAGGCCGTGCACCTGCCCTCGACTTCACCTAACGGCTTGCCCGGGCCAGCC
>CAYPDM010000122.1:0-3222 GCA_964409485.1 uncultured Dehalococcoidaceae bacterium
TCGCGGGTAATCATCTTGATTTAACCCATAGCGTCAGATATACTCAAAAGCAGGAAGTAGTGCCGTGACGGAGGTGGCTTAAATGAAACGTATATCGTGGCTGGCCGGTTGTTTACTGCTGATTGTCATTGCTCTCGGCATGACCGGGTGCGACAGCTTCTCGCCGCCCGCGCGCACCACCCCCGGCGAGGCAACTTCCGGCCAGACCAGCGGCATCTGGGTGACCGGCACGGGCGAGGTAACCGTTACTCCCAATATCGCTATCCTCCAGGTAGGCGTGGAGGCGCAGGAGACCACCGTCGCCGAGGCCATGGATAAAGCCTCCGTAGCCATGGGCAACATCGGGGCGGCGCTTGCGGAACGCGGCATCGAAAGCGAGGATATCCAGACCCACTATTTCAATATCCAGCAGCGGACAAGGTGGGACAACGCTAAAGACGAAGAAATTGTTACCGGCTATAGGGTAGCCAATAAAATGACCGTCAAGATAAGGGTTCTGCCCTTCGAAAGCTACACTCTCGACTATAAGGCAAGCATCATTCTCGACGCCGTCGTTAAAGCCGGGGGCGACCTCATCAGAATCGACCGCTTCAACTTCTCCGTGGAAGACCCCACCGTCTATTACGACGAAGCCAGGGAAAAGGCCACCGAAGACGCCAGAGCCAAGGCCGAGAAGCTGGCGAAACAGACCGGGGTAAGACTGGGCGAGCCGACTTTTGTCTCGGAAAGCGCCTACGCGCCTTCCCCGTACAGCAGCGCGACCTACGGACTTTCCAGCGCGCCTGTCCCGGTGGTGATTGAAACCCTGCCGCCGACCAGCGCGGGAGAGATGGATATTACCCTGACCGTGCAGATAGCCTACGGCATAAAATAAACGTATAATATAAGATATACCACCCGGTTTTCATTATTAGAACTGAAGGAGGGAAAGAATCATGGCGATTATCGATTTCGGAGGGGTGAAAGAGGAAGTCGTCACGCGGGAAGAGTTTCCCATGAAGAAAGCCCGCGAGGTGCTTAAAGATGAAACTATTGCCATCATCGGCTACGGCGTCCAGGGGCCGGGGCAATCGTTAAATATGAAGGATAACGGCTTTAACGTCATCATCGGGCAGTCCAAGCAGTTCATGGAGGACTGGAACCGGGCCGTAAGCGACGGCTGGAAGCCCGGCAAAGACCTGTTCGAGATAGAGGAAGCCGTAAAACGCGGCACGATTATCGAGATGCTGGTGGCGGACGCGGCCCACAAGCAGATATGGCCGGTCGTTAAGAAGAACCTTAATCCGGGCGATGCCCTGTTCTTTTCGCACGGTTTTTCGATTGTCTATAAAGACCAGACGGAAATCATACCGCCGGAGAACGTCGACGTGATTATGGTGGCCCCCAAGGGTTCGGGGACATCGCTGCGCCGCAACTTCCTCTCCGGGGCGGGAATCAATTCCAGTTTTGCCGTCCACCAGGACGCCACCGGCAGGGCCAGGGAACGCTGCATCGCCCTGGGGATTGCCCTGGGCTCCGGCTATCTCTTCCCAACCACCTTCGAGAACGAAGTCTACAGCGACCTCGTCGGGGAGCGGGGCGTGCTGATGGGAGCGCTGGCGGGCATCATGGAGGCCCAGTACGATACCCTGCGCTCGCACGGGCACAGTCCCAGCGAGGCCTTCAACGAGACGGTGGAGGAGCTGACGGAAAGCCTGATAAAGCTCGTGGCGGAGAACGGCATGGACTGGATGTACGCCAACTGTTCGGCGACCGCCCAGCGGGGCGCCCTCGACTGGAAGCCGAAGTTCAAAGAAGCCGTCATGCCGGTCTTCAAGGAACTGTACGCGAGGGTCGCCTCCGGGGCCGAGACGGCACGGGTTATTTCCGCCTGCGGCAGGCCGGACTATAAACAGCTGCTGGGCAAAGAACTGGGGGTCATGGGCAACTCCGAGATGTGGCAGGCCGGTAAAGCCACCCGCGACCTGCGCCCCAAAGAAGAGGCCAAGAAAGGCGCGGGCACGGCCGCGGGCACGGGGGGCAGGAAAAGCAACTAGCCTACCGGTTCTGCACCGTAAGTGTCATTACTTCGCTTCACCCGCAATGACGGTGATTATATTGCACATACCTTATGACAAGTGTTAGAATGGCAGTAAGCAAGGGTGCGTTTGAGCAAGGGGTAAGGCTTGTTTACCGGTATTATTGAAGAAGCAGGTAGCATCGTTTCCGTTGCGGCGGGAAAACTGGTCATCGCCGCCGGCAAGGTCATCGACGGGATACAGTCCGGCGGGAGTATCGCCGTGAACGGCATCTGCCTGACGGTGACCGAATTCACCAATATGACCTTCACCGTGGATGTCATGCCGGAAACCACCAGGCGCACCAACCTGGGAAGACTGCACCCCGGAGACAGGGTCAACCTGGAGAGGCCGATGGGGCTGGGGGGAGAAGTAGGCGGACACCTGGTGCAGGGGCATATCGACGATACCGGCAGGGTTGCCTCGATTATCCGGGAAGGCGAGGCGTTGCTGATGCGTTTCGAGGCACCCCACGAAGTGATGCATTACATCGTGGAAAAGGGCTTTATCGCCGTGGACGGAACGAGCCTGACGGTAGTCGATAAAGACGCCGCGTCATTCTCGGCATCGATCGTCGGCTACACCCGCGAGCACACGATACTGGCCGACAGGAAGACGGGCGACACGGTCAACCTGGAAGCGGATATCATCGGCAAATACGTGGCGGAGTTCATGAAGCCGCAGGGCGGCGGCATTACCGCAGAATTTTTACAGGAGCACGGATTTACCGTAAACTGACCGCTCCTGACAGGTTAGGAGAAACATAAAATGGGACTGGCGACTATTCCGGAAGCAATCGAAGATATTAAAGCCGGCAAGTTCGTCATCGTCGTTGACGACGAGGACAGGGAGAATGAAGGCGACCTGGTTATAGCCGCCGAGAAGGTAACGGCGGAATCCATCAATTTCATGGCCGTGCACGGTCGCGGCCTTATCTGCATGCCCGTCACCGGCGAGCGGCTGGACGAACTGAAGATACCCATGATGGTAAGCAATAATACCTCCAACTTCGGCACCGCCTTCACGGTATCGGTCGAAGCCAAGCACGGCACGAGCACCGGTATTTCGGCGGCGGACCGGGCGCAAACGGTAAAGGTTATCATCGACCCCGGAACAAAACCCGAGGACCTGGTTATGCCGGGGCACATGTTCCCCCTGCGCGCCA
>CAYPDM010000123.1:0-3212 GCA_964409485.1 uncultured Dehalococcoidaceae bacterium
TTCTTAAGTGGGATTTTTCTTTCCCCACTCTGTTATAATTAGCCCATGGAAAAGCCTCTCCTCGTGCTCTTTGACGGTAACGCCATCGTCCACCGCGCCTATCACGCCTTCGGGGCTACGCGCTACCGCCAGGAAAAACCCCTCACCGTCTCCAAAACCGGCGAGGTCGTCAGCGCCGTCTTCGGCTTCGCCTCCATGCTCCTCAAGGTCCTCAATGACCTCCAGCCCACCCACTTCGCCATCGCCTTCGATAAGAAAGGCCCCACCTTCCGCCACGAGCTCTTCGACGACTACAAAGCGCAAAGACCCCCCATGCCTGAAGAACTCGTCGACCAGCTCGGCAGGGTCAGGCAGCTCGTGGAAGCCTTCCGTATCCCCCTCTTTGAAATAGACAGGTACGAAGCCGACGATGTCATCGGCACGCTAAGCAAGCAGGCCGCCGACCAGGATATCGACGCCGTTATCGTCACCGGCGACGCTGATACCATGCAGCTCGTCTCCCCCCATGTCAAAGTCCTCTATCCCAAAGCCGGCCGCACTTTCAGCGATACTCAACTCTTCGATGCGCAAGCCGTTATAGAAAAATACGGCGTCCCCCCGGAGCGCATTACCGACCTTAAAGCCTTAATGGGCGACCCCTCCGATAATATCCCCGGCGTCCCCGGCGTCGGTCAGAAGACCGCCGTCAAGCTCATCCAGCAGTTCGGCTCACTGGAAGACATTTATAAACACCTCGGAGACGTAACCCCCCCCCGCACCCGCGAGCTTTTACAAAACAACGAGGATATCGCCCGCCGCAGCAAAGAACTGGCCACTATCGTCACGCAGACCCCCGTCACCCTCAACCTCGAAGACTGCCGCATCGATAAGTACGACCGCCAAAAGGCCGCCGATTTCTTCCGCGAGCTTGAGTTCTACAGCCTCCTTCCCAAGCTCCCCGGTTCGGCGGGTGAAGCGGAAACGCTAAAGGTCGAGGCATCCCCCGCTGCGGGGGATTATCAGATTATCGCCGACACCGCAGACCTCGACGAGCTTATCAGCCGTCTCTCGTCGGCGCAGTCCTTTGCCTTCGATACGGAGACCACCGGCCTCAATCCCATGACCGCCCGGCTTGTCGGCATATCCCTCGCCGTCGAGCAGGGCAGGGCCTATTACATACCCGTCGGACATGTTATCCTCGACGAGATAACGCAGCTCCCCCTCGAACAGGTCATCGACCGGCTCAAGCCCCTTTTTGAGGACTCCAAAATAACCAAGCTGGCCCACAACGGCAAGTACGATATGAACGTGCTGGCGGAGCAGGGCATAGCCGTCGCCGGACTCGGGTTCGACTCCATGATTGCCGCCCACCTTTTAGGTGAAAAGGCCCTGGGACTTAAAGCGCTTTCTTTCAGCAGGCTGGGTATCGAGATGACGCCCATCAGTAGCCTCATCGGCAAAGGCTCAAAGCAGATATCGATGGCGCAGGTTGACATAAAGCAGGCCGCCGAATATGCCAGTGCCGACGCCGATATGACCTTACGGCTGGTGTCTTTATTTGAAAAAGAGCTTGAGAAACAGGGATTGATGAAACTCTTTAATGAAGTCGAGATGCCCCTCGTACCCGTCCTCCTGCTCATGGAAAGAAACGGCGTGGCGGTGGATACGGGGATTTTACAGGAAATGTCAACAAACCTCGGCGGTCAGGTGGCCGAGCTTGAGGCCAGGATATACGACCGCGTCGGCCACGAATTCAATATCAACTCGCCCCAGCAGCTCGGACGCGTCCTCTTTGAAGAGCTGCATCTGCCCACTAACCGCCGCGGCAAGAGCAAGTACTCAACCGAGGCGTCTGTCCTGGAGGAATTTCGTAGAGACTACCCCATCGCCGGTGATGTCCTCGAGTACCGCCAGCTTACCAAAATGAAATCAACCTATGTAGATACCCTCCCCGGCCTCGTTAACCCCGGAACGGGGCGGATTCATACCAGTTTCAACCAGACACGCACCACCACCGGGCGGCTTTCCTCCAGCGACCCCAATATGCAGAATATCCCTGTAAGAGGAGAACTGGGCGGGCAGGTGAGGCAGGCCTTCATCGCCGCGTCCGGCTCCAGCCTTATGGGCGGTGACTACTCACAGATAGACCTGCGGGCCCTGGCGCACCTTTCCCAGGATGAAGGCCTTCTGAAAGCCTTCGCGCGTGACGAGGATATCCACGCGGCCACCGCGGCCCGGCTCTTCGGCGTGGACGCCTCGCAGATAACGCCGGACATGAGGCGCTTTGCCAAGACGGTAAACTTCGGCGTTATCTACGGCATGAGCGACTACGGACTTGAGCAGGCCACCGAATTTTCCCGCGAGGAAGCCGGCAAGTTTATCAGGGCTTACTTCGAGAAATACCCGGGCATAAGGAAATACCTGGATGATACCAAGGAGCAGGCCAGGCGGGAAGGCTACGTGCAGACCTTGCTGGGCCGGCGGCGCTATATACCGGATATCAACTCGGCCAACCGTCAGGTGCGGGAAGGCGCCGAGCGCATGGCTATTAATATGCCGGTGCAGGGGACATCCGCCGATATTATCAAGGTGGCGATGATAAACCTCTTTCACATCATGGAGAAGAGAAAACTTAAAAGCAAGATGCTGCTCCAGGTACATGATGAGCTTGTCTTCGAGGTGCCGGATGAAGAGATGGACGCCATGCTTAAGCTCGTGCCGGAGGTGATGGATTCGGCGGTGAAGCTTGACGTCCCCCTGAAGGTGGATACCAAGGTCGGTAAAAACTGGGGCGAGATGAAATCTCTATAGGTTATTGTGCTGTCTCTATAGAGGGGAGTATAAGAGGGGCGTAGCCCCTCTTTTTAAAAATTCCCCCTCTCCTTCATCTTGCCTCGTAAGGAGAGGGGGACACAGGGGGAGAGGTTAAAAAATATCAAAAACGTGAAATTGGTAAAGGATAGTGAAGTAGCTTATGCCTGAATTACCCGAGGTTGAGACAATCAGGGTCGAACTCCTGCCTTATGTTGTCGGTCGCACGATTACCGGCATTGAACTGTTCTGGGAGCGTATCGTGCGCCGGCCGTCTTTAGATGAATTTCGCTCATGTGTAGTCGGGAAGAAAATCACCGGAATATCCCGGCGGGGGAAATACCTTTTCTTTCACCTCGGAGACGGCGAGCTGCTGGTCATGCACATGAAGATGACCGGCTCGCTGCTGATAGACCCGTCCG
>CAYPDM010000124.1:0-3176 GCA_964409485.1 uncultured Dehalococcoidaceae bacterium
GCCAGCCGCAACGCGATGGCATGCCCCATGCCCCTCTTGCTGGCGGCCCCGGTAACCAGGGCGACTTTTCCCTTCAGGCTGCTCATAATGATAATTCCTCCTGTAAATACTCTTATTAGCTGACCGATAATACTATATTGCTATCCTTTTCCTGTGGGCTCTTAATGCGGATAAAAATCCCTGGCTATATCGTCCAGCCCCAGCGACTTCAGTTTCTTTTCGCTCGGTCTGGCGGTCGCGGCGTCCCAGTCCATTGCAGCCACGTACTCTTTGACCAGCGTATCGGCATCCACAGTGACGCCGGCCAGGGGCCCGACTGCGTGCGGCGGCTTGCCCAGTATCCGGCCGGATACCTCGAACTGCAGCAGGTTTAGTCCTTCGCGGATGTTGAAGGCCTGCCGGACGTTTTCTATTCTCTCTCCGGCTGTCAGCATTTCGTCGAGGGTTATGTCCCAGCCGGTAATCGCCCTCATGAACTCCGCCATGACCCCATAACTGGGCAGATTACCCGCCACGAAGAGGCACGTCCCGGTGCACATCGTGATGTGCTGCTGGCAGGTGCCTATCCGGTGCGCCGGTCCTCTGCCGCTGAACGACCCCGGGTCGTATTTCGGCAGCAGCTCCTGGCCGAATCCCTCCGAGCCCTGGGTATGTCGCCCGGGGGTGGCGTTGGCGATATATGTCGCCGGCCAGTGGAAGCCCGCAATCGGATTGTGTCCCGGCACCTCCTGACCCTGGACGTGGATGGCGTATTCTCCGGCGCCTTTGCCTATCTTATGCGCGGCCACTTTTACGCCGTCGGCCAGTATGTCCCCGAAGCCTTCTCTTTTAGCCATTTTCTCCAGCATGGCGACTATCGACTTGTGGTTGCCCCAGGTCATTTCGATGCCGCCGGTGTCTTTTTTATCGATTAATCCATTCTCGTAGCATTCCATGGCGAAAGCCATGATGGCCCCGGCGGAAATGGTATCTATGCCGTAGCGATTGCACATATCGTTGGCCATCATGATTGATTCCAGATTGTCGTTAAGGCAGTTGCTGCCGAGCATGACGATTGTCTCATACTCGGGTCGGAAAGAACCCGCCGCGTACTTGTATTCCCCGGTTCCCTCCTTCATAATCGCCTCGCAGCTGACGGGGCACCGGTAGCAGCCGGTCCGCTTTAACTTGCGTTCATCTACGGGGTCGGCGCCAAGCGGCTTGGCATCCGGGAAATCGTTTACCGCTATCCCTCCCCAATTTTTTACGGGAGAATCCCCGCTTTCGACGGAGCTTACGGTTACGAATGACGTACCATATTTGCTTATCCAGTCGATATCGCCGCTCAACTGGGGCAGATATTTCTTTCTTAATTCCTTCAGTCCTTTCGCATCGTCTACGGGGACTTTTATTTTGCCTTTAACGGCCACCGCCTTCAGCTTCTTCGAACCCATGATAGTCCCCAGGCCGGAGCGACCCGCCGCGCTGCCTTTATTGTGCATGATGCAGGATACCCGGGATAGCTTTTCACCCGACGGGCCGATGCAGATTATAGCCACATCGTTGCCGAGTTCTTCTTTCAGAATGTCCTCGGTCTCGTAGGTATCCTTGCCCCACAGGTGGGAAGCGTCTCTTAACTCCGCCTTGCCGTTATCGATGAAGAGGTAAACCGGCTTTTGGGATATGCCCGTGAGGAGAATACCATCGTAGCCGGAGAACCTGATATATGCGCCGAAATAGCCGCCGGAATTGGCATCGCCCCAGCCCCCTGTCAGCGGTGACTTTCCGAAAATGGTGAATCTCGTACCTGAAATGGCATCGGTGCCGGTAAACGGGCCGGTCATGATGCCCAGGATGCTATCCGGACCCAGCGGGTCGGCGCCGGCCTTCATGCGGTCGTAAAGAATCCTGGCGCCGATACCGTAACCGCCGATATAATCGCGGCATAGTTTTTCTTCCAGCACCTCGTCTTTTAACTCATTTGTGGATAAATCAACGTTTAGTATTTTCCCCATATAGCCTCTGGTCATAATTGCCTCCTCGTTAGTGCTGCACGTTAACGGTGGCTTTGGCACCGCAATAAAGTCATTTATATAATATTGCCGTATTTAGGTCATTCTCTGCAACTTTCGTTGTCAGCGGGTGATAAAATCGGTTATATTAAGATACAGCCACAAGTATGAAGGAGGCCGCAGGTGTTACTCGAGAACAAAGTCGCTATTATTACCGGAGGTGCCAAAGGAATCGGGAGGGGTATTGCCCTTAAGTTCGCCGAGGAAGGATGCGACGTCGTCGTTAACGCCCTGCATATTGAAGGCGTTAAGAAGGTCGCGGAGGAGGTTAAAGCGCTGGGTCGCCGGTCCCTGGCGATAGCGGCTGATGTTTCAAACAGCGCCGGGGTAAAAGATATGGTGGCGCGGACTATTAAAGAATTCGGCAGAATCGATATCCTCGTGAATAACGCGGGCGGGATAACGGGAGGGAAAGAGGGGGCGATTGAGGATACGAGCGAGCAGGACTGGGACAGGGTTGTCGGCGTTAACCTGAAAGGCCAGTTTTTATGCTGCCGGGAAGTCATTCCCATTATGAAGAAAAACAAATACGGCAAAATTATCAATGTCTCTTCGATGGGCGCCATCCATCCGCCCGCGCCTATCGTTCATTATCATGCGGCTAAAGGAGGGGTCGTTTCATTAACAATAAACCTGGCTTTCGAACTGGCCCCCTTTAATATCACGGTAAACGCCATTCTGCCGGGGCCGATACGTTCGGAGTTTTTTAACGAGATGCTGAAGGAAATGACAAAAGAAGAAGGGGAGGCCTTTTTCAAGATGCTGGACGCCAAGGTGCCCATGCAGAGGATGGGTACGCCGGAGGAAATAGCGGGGGTGGCGTTGTTCCTGGCATCAGAACTATCATCTTATGTTACCGGGGAGTCTATAAACGCCGGCGGCGGGTTGCCCTTAACCCCGCGTGAAGACCTCGATTCTCTCTAGTTGGATATGCGGGGGTTTGCGATAATCTCCGGGGGCGGCTTGCCGGTATGTCTTTTCAGGGCTCCAGCTCTATCCGGGCACTCGTCGGGACTATCGAAAAGTCAGTATCCATGAAACCTTGAGGTTTCTGGTGACGGTGTATAAATAAACGCATATGGTTATTAGAATAATCACCCGGTGGATGGCATTGGCATTGCTGGC
>CAYPDM010000125.1:0-3169 GCA_964409485.1 uncultured Dehalococcoidaceae bacterium
GGCGCTGCCGACGCCGTTGGGAGTAAAGACCACCGGAAGCCGGCGGGTCGGCACGCTGGCGTGTTTCTTCGCCAGGTCAAGCTGGCGTAATACTAAATCAGTTACTTCTTTAAAGTCGGATACGGGGTGGCAGGAACTCTCGCTCTCGCCGACGAAAAGCATATCCGTCTCTTCAATGAGATTACCCTCGATATCCAGGCTGAAGAAGCTCTTGCGGTATTCAGCCTGGCCGCCGCGGGAATTTATTATACGCACCGTGATGACACCGCGGCTGGCCCCGGCCTCGCACATAATGCCCGGCGTATGGCCGGTGACGGCGGCTACCATCTCTTCGCCGAGGTGAATCATATGCTTGATGGACACGGACTCCACGGCGGGGTCGTAAATGTCCACTGTCGGGTATTCCTTTGTGTCGGGCAGCTGGAACCTGGCGACCGTACCGAACCCGGCGGTCTCAACGGCATTCCCGACCAGCTCATCGGCGTCACCGGTGCCGGTAGTCGTGGCGTAGCCGATTCTGCCGTCCTTGATAATGCGCAGGGCGACACTCGTGGTCTGGTTGGTCTGGAGCTGCTTGAGACGGTTGGCCTCGAACCTGACCTGCGTTTCCTCGGAGGAAACCTCGAAGACTTCCGCGTCCCCGGTGACCTTTTTAGCCCGGGCCAGGATATGTTCCATCAAGCGCCTCCCACCAGGCAGCGCCGGATACGGATATGGGGGCTGCCGTTGGAAACGGGGAGGGGCGACTGGCCCCCCTTACCGCAGCCGCCGCCCTGGTTCATATCAAGGTCGTTGCCGATGGCGTCGATGTTTTTCAGGGTGGTGAAGACGTTGCCGGTAAGCATGACGGGTCGCAGTGCTTCGGCGATTTTCCCGTTGCGTATCATGTACGCCTCGCCGGCGGAGAAGGTAAACATCTCCATGCTGGTCATGCCGCCGTACCAGTTTTTGGCGTAAATTCCCTCTTTTACGTCCGCAATCATATCATCCAGGGAGAGGCTCCCCGGCTCGATGTAGGTGTTGGTCATGCGGACGATGGGCGGGAAGCGGTAGTTAAGGGCGCGGGCGTTGCCGGTGGGCTTTTCCTTCATTTTGGCGGCGGTTTCCCGCGAGTGCAGTCTGCCGACAAGTTTACCTTCCCGTATGAGGTAGGTCTTGACGGCGGGGACGCCCTCGTCGTCGTATTTATAGCTGCCGCGCAGTCCCGGCTCGGCAGCGGAATCGACGATATTCAGCAGCTTCGCGCCGAACTGCTTGCCCAGCTTCATAATTTTACGCATACGGTCGTTCTCGTAAACGAAGTCGGACTCGGATAAATGCCCGAAGGCCTCGTGCACGAAGACGCCCGCCAGGATGGGGTCCAGCACCACCGTGTATTCGCCGCCCCTGGCCTGCGGCGCCGAGAGCAGTTCCACGGCGTGGCGGGACATCTCCTCCACGTCCTGGTGGAGTCCTTCAATAGCGGAGAAATCACCCCGGCTCCCCAGGCTCAACCCTACCTGCTGCACCTCGCCGTCTTTGGCCGCGACGGCCGTCAGCCGCAGGGAAACATCGGCCCTTTCCTGGGTGATATAGCTGCCCTCCGAGTTCAGGAAAACAACCTTCTTGCGACTGTCCGAATAGCCGATTGTCGAGGTCTGTATCTGCGGGGTGCTCCAGATAATCTCGTTATATTCGTCGAGGAGTCGTTTCTTCTCTGCCAGGGGTATCTCCACGGGGTTCTTTGCCGCCCCGCTCGGCACCTCGTCGACCGCCGGTTCTATTTCCGCCAGCCGGCTCTTACCGCGCCCGGCGGACTGCGCCTGCTCGACGGCAAGGTCGACGCGGTCGGGAAGATTATCTAAGCTGTTGAAGCTGGTAAATCCCCAGCCCCCTTTGACCAGGGCGCGCACGTTGCCGCCGCCGGAGGTGGCCCGGCCGATCGATTCCAGGCCTTTGCCGCGGTAGGTGATATGGCTGGTCTGGCTCTCCTCGAAACGCGCCTCCAGATAATCGGCGCGGGGCTTTTTAATTCGTTCGGCCAGACTGCGGGCAGCAGCATCAATATCAAGCATCTTTCATATCCTCGGTGGGGGTAAATGCGATGGTCTACAATAAAATAAGTTTACCCAACGCCGGAGCGTATTGTCAATTTGGATACTAAAGAGCACAGTAAGTCACCCACCTTCAGGTATCCAGCCTTGACACTTACAGTCCAATTGGCTTAAACTAGTAGTGGAATTTTCTTCTCAAATCCGGTCCCCATAGTCTCAACCAATAAGAACAGGTACGCTATCCGAATCATCCAAATGAGCAGAGAGGAGATAAGACCGTGACTTACAAAACTTTACTCTATGAGAAGGCCGATGGCATCGCCAGGGTCACCCTCAACCGCCCGGAATCGTTAAACGCCCTCAACAGTACCGTCTATACCGAGCTTTACGACGTGTTTGAGTCCATCGAACACGATGAGAGCGTGCGGGTGGTGGTCCTGACCGGCAGCGGCGAGAAGGCCTTCGCCGCCGGCTCGGATGTCGCTGAAATGGCGAATATGGACCCCATTGCCGCCCAGAAATTCATGGCGACCATACGCAAGGCGTCCGACTGCATTTACTCGTTGACCAAGCCGACTATCGCCGCTATCAGCGGTTATGCCCTCGGCGGCGGCTGCGAGCTGGCGATGTGCTGCGACCTGCGTATCGCATCGGAGCGGGCCAGGTTCGGACAGCCGGAGATAAACCTGGGGCTGATTCCCGGCGCCTGCGGTACCCAGCGCCTGCCCCGCCTCATCGGCGTGGCCAAGGCCAAGGAAATGATTTACCTCGGTGACATGATAAAGGCCGACGAAGCCCTCAACCTGGGCCTGGTCAACAAGGTCGTCCCGCCGGAGAAACTGATGGACGAGGCCATGGAATGGGCGAAAAAGCTGGCGAGCAAGAGCAGCCCGGTCCTGGCCATGGCCAAGATGGCCATCAACACCGGCATCGATACCGATATCAACTCCGGGCTCAATATGGAAGCCCGGTGTGATGCCCTCTGCTTCGCCACCGAAGACCAGAAAGAGGGCATGAAAGCATTCCTGGAGAAAAGGGAAGCGCAGTTTAAAAACAGGTAATAATCCAGAAGGAGGTTAAATACCGTGGCAATTAAAAACGTATTCGTGATTGGTGCCGGTACCATGGGTAACGGC
>CAYPDM010000126.1:0-3113 GCA_964409485.1 uncultured Dehalococcoidaceae bacterium
TTTCAAGACCGTCACCATAGGCCGCTCGGACACCCCTCCGGTTTTCCGATTTTACCCCATAAGTGACCGTTCACACAAGGTGGGCGGCAGGGGTGGAGGGGCTAAAGCAAAAACGTCAGGCAGCCTTAAGTGGGGGGGCTTTGCGGGATTATCTCCACTGCCGGGACTGACGGTCGAACCTTAAGAATCTCCGGTTGAGATACTCGATATTGCCGCAGTTGGGGCACTGCTTGTAGTAGCCGAGTTTCTTATCGCACATGAAGAAGGTGATGCTGCGGCACTCCGAGCAGTATCCATCCGGCTCTTCCATCGGTTCCGTCACTATTAAATTTGTCTCTACGGCATCTTCCGTTATCACTTCGGTACCCTGTCACATTCAGGTTATTGAAGGGAGCGGTGATGGCAAAGGGCTTCCTACAATATTAGTGTAGCCCAAAAGTCTTGAAGGCAAACAGCAGGCTGACACCCATATTAATTTCAGGCTGACCCTCATTTTTATTATGCCTAATAAAAGAGGTTCTCGCTACTCTCTGGGTCTGCGTTTCAGCTCGAAGATATTGTTGACCTCGCCGTCGGGGCAGGACGCCTGAACGACATCGGGGTCGTCCTGCCAGGGGAATGTCGCCCCGAACTGGAGCGCCAGGGCCAGGGGATAAATCGCGTTAAAGGCCAGACTGCACATGCCCGGCGGAGTCATGTAGTTGAACACCCATTCGTCCCCGATTTTATGGCCGGAATGACAGGGATTCTGGTTGCCGATGAGTTTGATGACCACCTCGTATTCTTTTGTTTCCATTGAATAACTCCTTATTTTATTGGCTTATAATTAGAACGGAGCGGGATGCGAGAAGAATGATTTTACAGGCATAACGCATGTATTTCTCTAAATATAAAAGAGGCTCATAACCCGTAAAATCGATAGCATAGAGATCATGAGCCTCGCTTCATCAATGAGACTTCAGGAGACAATATTATGTTTCAGCGTTCGGTGCAGTCAATAAAATTTTGTTAAGTCTTAAGCCTCTTTCCGGAGCATAGCCAGACCGGCAAGTATCACGCCCAGACCCAGTATTATATCTATAATACCGTTGAGCCTGACGGCGCTGGCCATGCCGACATTAGATCTGGCCAGTCCCAGTCCTACCTTATTTCCATACAGGGCGTTATAATCAGGATTTGGTGTAGTTCCTGCCCCTGCCGCTCTCGCCTGGACATACTGGGCTGTAACCGCATCGTATGTGGCGTCTAATTGAGCCAGTGGGAGCGGGGCTATGGAGTCGGCGACCTCCTGCTCCGCAGAAGCGGCCTGGGTGACAAACAAAATACCGAAGACGAGGCTGGCCAACCCGAGAATCACCACAATAACTGCCATTGCACGCATATTAGAATCCCTCCTTTATGTTTAACCTAGAATTTCTAGGTATAATATCCGAAAAAACGCATCGTGTCAAGTACCGTAGCAGGTGATTCCGGATGGTTCCGGTTTTTTCAGCTTTTTATGACCTTTATCCCGATAAAGTCCTGCAATACCGCCGGCACGGCGATGGCGCCATCGGCCTGCTGGTAGTTCTCCATGACGGCAATCATAATCCTGGGGAGGGCGAGCCCGGAGCCGTTAAGGGTGTGGACAAACTGGGGCTTGGCGTCCGGGGCGGGGCGGTAGCGCACGTTGGCGCGCCGCGCCTGAAAATCGCCGCAGTTGGAGCATGAGCTGACCTCCAGCCATTCCTGGCAGCCGGGGGCCCAGACATCGATATCGTATGACCTGGTGGAGGTAAAACCGAGGTCGCCGGTGCAGAGCGCCCGCACGCGATAGGGTAGCCCCAGCTTCCGGCAGACTTCCTCGGCGTCGCTGGTCAGCTTCTCCAGTTCATCGTTGGACTTTTCCGGCTCGCAGAACTTGTAAAGCTCCACTTTATCGAACTGGTGGCCGCGCTTGATGCCCCGGGTATCCTTGCCGGCGGACATTTTTTCGCGGCGGAAGCAGGCGGTATAGGCCACGTAATGCAGGGGCAGGTCTTCACGGGGAAGAATTTCGTCACGGTGCAGGTTGGTCAGCGGTATTTCGGCGGTGCCCACGAACCAGAGGTCGTCCTCGACGTCATGATAGATATTTTCGGTAAACTTGGGCAGCTGGCCGGCGCCGAACATGCATTCCTTCTTGACCATATAGGGCGGATATATTTCTTGGTAGCCGTGCTCTCCGGTATGAAGGTCGAGCATGAAGGTGATGAGGGCCCTCTGCAAACGGGCGCCAAGTCCTTTAAGCACGTAGAAGCGGCTGCCGGATATTTTTACCCCGCGCTCGAAGTCGATAATGCCGAGGTTTTCACCCAGTTGCCAGTGGGGAAGGGCCTCGAAGGCGAGCTTCCTTGGTTCGCCCCAGGTGCGTATGGTGACGTTATCGCTATCGTCCTTACCAGGGGGGACATCGGGCTGGGGGATGTTGGGCACCTGCAGGAGCAGTTCTTCAAGTTGTTCGTCGAGTCGGCGGACTTCTTCTTCAAGATTTTGTATCTCGGCGCGGAGGGCGCGGCCTCTTTCCTGGGCTTTCTCCCTTTCTTTGGAGATGGCTTTTCTTTCCTGCCGGAGGTTGTCCAGCTCGCCGACCTTCTGGCGACGCTGCGTGTCAAGCTTTATGATTTCATCAATCGGGGCGCTGTCGTGGCGGTTGGCCACGGCCTGCCGCACGATTTCCGGGTTTTCACGAATATATTTGATGTCTAACATAATATATCTACCTCACCCCCTTGGTCCCCCTCTCCTATCAAGGAGAGGGGGAGGTTTTGGGAAGAGGGGCTTCGCCCCTCTTAGACACCCCTTTACTGTTTCTCCCTCAACTGCGGGAATAAAATAACCTCGCGGATGGACGACTGGTTAGTGAGGAGCATGACCAGGCGGTCGATGCCGACGCCGAGGCCGCCGGCGGGGGGCATACCGTACTCCAGGGCCATCAGGTAGTCCTCGTCGATGGTCCACTGTTCCTCTTCTTCCCCGTGGCGGTCCTTCATCTGCTCCTCGAAGCGTTCTCTCTGGAGAAGGGGGTCGTTGAGCTCGCTGTAGGCGTTATCTATTTCCAGTCCCCCGGCGACCGCCTGAAAGCGTTCCACCAC
>CAYPDM010000127.1:0-3047 GCA_964409485.1 uncultured Dehalococcoidaceae bacterium
TCTGGAATATGCTCTTTTACGCCTTCGGCCAGAGGCGGGTGGTCAGCAAGCCCTTTGGTATCAACCACTTCGTGCTTTTCTGGGCCTTCATGGTGCTACTCATTGCCAACGCCGAGTTCCTGTTAAACGGCCTCGCGCCGGGCGTCATCGACCTGGCGATGCTGCCGGACGGCGTATATTTTACACTGGCCTGTATTTTCGATATCGTCTCCGTTCTTGCTTTACTTTCGGTAATTTTAGCTGTTATCCGCCGCTTTACTTTCCCTCCCCCCCACACGGAGGCCAGAAGCCGCGATGCCTTCGTTATCCTCGGAATGGTGGGCGTCCTGATGATTGCCTTCTTTGGAATGCACGCCAGCGAAATCGCCCGCGGCACAGAGACGGCGGCATCCTATATGCCCATATCCAGCTTCGGGGCTGCCATTGTTCCGTCAGGAGCTACGGCGGGGGGCCTGGAAACGGCGGCAAACGTTTTCTGGTGGATTCACGCGGTGGTATTGCTGGCTTTCCTTAATTACCTGCCCTACAGCAAGCACATGCATGTCCTAGCGTCCATTCCCAACTGCTTCTTCAAGAGCCTGGATAAGGTCAAGACACAGTCGCGGGAAGAGTTCGTCAAAGAAAATACCTTCGGGGTGGGGCAGATAGAGCAGTTTCCCTGGAAGGGTCTATTCGATTCTTACGCCTGTACCGAGTGCGGGCGGTGCTCGGATAGCTGCCCGGCAACTTTCACCGGCAAACCGCTGGAGCCCAGGCTGGTTATCCATGATATTAAGGTCAATCTGTTGAAAAACAGCGGAAAGAAGGGCGGGGCGGAATTACCGTTAATCGGCGGCGAGGGCGAAGGCAGCGTCTCCGAGGAGGTAATCTGGGAATGCACGACCTGCGGCGCCTGCATGGAAGTCTGCCCGGTATTCATCGAGCACGTGCCCAGAATAGTCGACATGCGCCGTTACCTGGTGGAGACGCGGGCGAAGTTCCCGGAGGAGCTGCTGACTCTGTTCGAAAATATGGAGCAGCGCAGCAATCCCTGGGGTATCGCCCCGGCGGAGCGCACCAAGTGGGCGGCGGATATAGAAGTCCGGCCTTTCGAGGCCGGCAAGACCGAATACCTGTTTTATACCGGCTGTGCCGGCGCTTTAGACGCCCGGAACCGCCATACCACGCTGTCCGTGGCTAAAATCCTGGATGCGGCCGGCGTGTCCTGGGGTACCCTGGGAAGAGACGAATTATGCTGCGGCGACAGTGTGCGCCGACTCGGCAACGAGTACGTCTTCGACAATATGGCCAGGGAAAATATCAAGATGTTTGCCGAGAAGGGTGTCAGGAAAATTATCACCCAGTGTCCGCATTGCTACAGCACCCTGAAGAACGATTATCAGCAGTACGGGGTCGACCTGGAGGTCGTTCATCACACGGAGTTTATCAACAGCCTGATTCAAGATGGCAAACTCAAGCTGAAGGCTTCGGGCGACCTGGGTAATGTGGTCTTCCACGATTCCTGCTATCTGGGCAGGTATAACCTGCTCTATGATGCCCCCCGGCAGGTGGTGACTGCGGCTACCGGCAAGGCGCCCACCGAGATGGAGCGCAACCGCGATAAGGCATTCTGCTGCGGTGCCGGGGGCGGACGTATGTGGATGGAAGAAAAAGAAGGCACGCTCATAAACGTGGCCCGGGTGGAAGAAGCGCTGGAGAAGAAGGCGGAAACCGTTTGTGTCTGCTGTCCTTACTGCATGACCATGTTCGATGACGGTCTGAAAGACAAAGAAGCCGCTGATAAGGTGCAGGTGCTGGACCTGGCGGAAATAGTAGCCAGGGCGCTGCCGGATTAAATATTGACGGCGGCATTATTTTATTGCCAAAGGTAGCTGACGGGGCTGGACTTATTTCCAGCCCCGTATTATAATTAGGATGGTTGTTGAGCCGAAGTCCTATAACTAAAGTACAGTATCATCATCACCCCCCGGCAACAAGAACCGTTATATAAGAGCCACGTGCTAGATGGAGCCTGGTACATAGTGGATTTTTTTAACGCATTCGAAAACCAATCTGCATCGGATTACTTATTTCCCGCATCGGTTATTACGTATATCATTGCGTCTGAATATTGAGATGACTCGGAAAGGAGTTGGACCTGATGGTTAAGGAACTACCAGTTGTATACCTGCAAACCTCCGGCTGTAGCGGTTGCGCCGTCTCGCTGTTGAATTCGGCCAGTCCTACCATTAAGAACGTGCTCATTGACCAGATAGTCCCCGGAGTGCACATCAACCTCCGGTTTCACCCGGTGATTATGGCGGCTGCCGGGGAGCTGGCTATCGAGGCGATGGAGGACACGGCCAAACAGAAGAAGGGCGAGTATGTCCTGGTCGTCGATGGGGCTGTTCCCATGGCGGCCGATGCCGTCTACGGGGCGGTCGGCGAGCGGGACGGCAAACCGGTTACGATGTTGCAGAGGGTGACGGAACTGGCGCGGGACTCGCTGGCGGTTATCGCTCTGGGCACCTGCGCTTCCTTCGGCGGTATTCCGGCCGCCAGACCAAATCCCACCAACGCCCAGCCGGTGAGTAAAGTCCTCGAATCCGAAGGCATCGATAAACCCCTGATAAATATCCCCGGCTGTCCCCCCCACCCCGACTGGTTCGTGGGGACGGTGGCCGGCATTATCCTGAATGGCCTGCCCGCGGCTGACGACCTCGACGACCTGCTCCGGCCCAGGGCTTACTACGGCAAACTGATTCACGAGAACTGCCCGCGCCGCGCCTATTTCGACGAAGGTAAATTCGCCAAGAAATTCGGCGACGAGGGCTGTCTCTATGAACTCGGCTGCAAGGGCCCCATAACCTATGCCGATTGCCCCTTGAGAAGGTGGAACAGCGGCACGAACTGGGTAATCGGCGCCGGAGCGCCGTGCAACGGCTGCACCCAGCCGGAATTCCCCGACCAGACGGCACCATTCTATGAAAAGCTCATCGATGTTGATTTACCTACCATCGGTGCTTACTGGGCCAGCAAGGAGGAGAAGTAATGGGTAAGATAGTTAT
>CAYPDM010000128.1:0-3028 GCA_964409485.1 uncultured Dehalococcoidaceae bacterium
TGCGCAAGTACAACGTCAGCCTGCTGGTAATCGACCAGCGCCCCAGCGGCATCGAGAGCGAGGTAATGTCGCAGATGGGCACCAAGATTACCTGCCTCCTCGATAACGAGAGGGATATCGATAGCGTTCTGGCAGGTGTTTCCGGCAAGAGCGAGCTGAAGTCGGTCCTGTCCCGGCTGGCTCCCAAGCAGCAGGCCCTCATCTTCGGCCACGCCGTGCC
This sequence comes from uncultured Dehalococcoidaceae bacterium, assembly GCA_964409485.1. GTDB lineage: Bacteria > Chloroflexota > Dehalococcoidia > Dehalococcoidales > RBG-16-60-22 > JAFGPF01. The sequence continues at coordinate 221 of CAYPDM010000128.1, forward strand.
CATGCCGGTGGCCTTCCAGCCCGTTGCTTACGATACTAAATTTTACTCCAGCCTGACCGGCTCAAAAAGAACGGCCGCCGGGGAACAGGCGGAAAAAGACATAGAGGAACTGTGGGAATAAAGCATTGAGAACAGAAAAATTATCTCCCGCTCGCCCTGAGCTTGTCGAAGGGCGGTTAATAAAATCGTCTCATGGTTCGACAGGCTCACCATGAGCGGCAGAAAATTGGACCAATAATATGAATTCAGATACTAAAAAGAAGAAAGTCGGTCTGGCCTTGAGCGGCGGCGCGGCGCGGGGTCTGGCCCATGTCGGCGTGCTGCGGGTGCTGCAAAAAGAAGGCATCCCCATCGACCTGATAGCGGGGACCAGCGCCGGGGCCGTCATCGGCGCCAGTTATGCCTGGGACCAGGATACCGTGCGCATGACCAGAGACGCCCTGGACGCCGGCTGGAAAAAAATGGCGCCCATGATTGACCCCTCCCTGCCCAAGACCGGCTTTATCAAGGGCAAGAAAATACAGGAGCTTATCTCCGGCTATGTCGGCGGCAACATCATTTTCAACGACCTTAAAATACCGTTTGCCTGCGTTGCCACGGACATAGACACCGGCGAAGAGATAATCATCGATAGCGGCCCGGTGCCGGAGGCTCTCCGTGCCAGTATCTCCATACCCGGCATCTTTACCGTGGTGAAATACCAGGGAAGATACCTCGTCGATGGCGGCCTGACGACTCCCGTACCCGTGGAGGTGGTCAGGAACATGGGAGCCGACTTCGTTATCGCCGTGAACGTCAACCCGGACGTTGCCGACCGCATGGGCAAGTCGAGCAAACAACGGGTTGAGGCCCGCAAAGAGCCGAACATTTTCCAGATAATGATGCAGTCGATATATATTACCACGTACTCGCTGGCGCGCAGCAGCCTGGAACATGCCGATATCGTCATTGAACCCGACCTCTCGCATATCGGCGCCGGCGATTTTAATAAAGCGCGAGAGCTGATTACACGCGGCCGCGAGGCCGCTGAAGAGGCCCTACCGGAGATAAAGAGGAAACTGGAAAGTCTTTAACCCCTCCCCACCCCTTATTTATATCTTTTCCCACCCTGGCCGCCCTCGTACCATTTACAGCTTATCCCGCAGGTATACCCCACCCCCACAAGCGGGGTGTCTAAGAGGGGCTCCGCCCCTCTTTTATAAAATCTCCCTCCCTTCAATCCAAGGGAGGGAGATACAGAGGGTGGGTTACCTTATAAAAATCAAGGGGGTGAGGTTTTCACAGAACGAAGTTTGTCATGCCACTTCCCCACGGGATATAATCATTAACAAATGCACTGGGTTTATTATTTCGGCAGAGTACTGATACGCCTGCTGGTGTTCCCCGTGGGAAACTGGCACATCAAGGGCAGGGAGAACGTGCCCGCCAGTGGCCCCCTGCTCATCGTCTGCAACCATCTCCACCTGGCTGACCCGCCAATCGTCGCCGCCAGCATTCCTCTGAAATGCGTCTTCATGGCTAAAGACGACCTGTGGAAGAAGGAGTGGTCGCGCTTCTGGGTAGAAAATTTCGGCGCCTTTCCGGTAAAACGGGGCGGCATCGATAGAAAAGCGCTCCACACAGCCGAACACTGGCTGAAACGGGGCGTGTCCTTAATCATGTTTCCGGAAGGCTCCAGAAGCCAGAATGCCCGTATGCAGCCGGCCCTGCCCGGCGCGGCGCTGATTGCCTCCCGACTCGGCATACCCGTCCTGCCGGTGAGTATCACCGGCACCGATAAATTGAAGAAACTCAAGTGGTGCGTGCTCCACCGACCCACCATAACGGTTACCATAGGCAAACCCTTTAATCCCCCATCTGCTGACGGTAAGCTGACCAGGGAGCAGCGCAACAAGCTGATGAATGACATTATGAGGAAAATCACCGCCCTCCTGCCATCCGAATATCACGGTGTTTATGAGGAGGGAGAAAATGCCCGATATTGAGAAGGCCGCCAGGACCGGTTTCTGCTTCGGGGTGAGGCGGGCTATCAACACCCTGGAAAAGATAGCCCGCGAGCGCGGCGGCATGGAAACACTGGGGGCGGTAGTGCACAACCAGCAGGTTTTACAAAAGCTGTCCGAGATAGGCGTAAAGGTCGTCAATAATGTCGACGATATCAAGGGCAATACCGTCGTTACCAGTTCTCACGGCGTCAGCCCGGCGCTGGAGGACGAACTGCGGAGTCGAAATATCGAGGTCATCAGCACCACCTGCCCGTTCGTGCGCCGGGCGCAGGTCGCCGCCCGCCGACTCGCCGAGTCGGGCTTCTTTGTTATCGTCTATGGCGACGCCGGCCACCCGGAAGTTAAGGGCATCCTGGGCTGGGCTCAAGGCCGGGGACTGGCTTCAATCGAAGAAGAGGCCGTCAGGAAACTGGAATCCATGCCGCGTCGCATCGGCATCCTCTCCCAGACCACCCAGGTGCCGGCCTATTATACCGACTTTACCAGGAAGATAATCGACCTGGCGCTGAATAAGGACTCCGAGATACGCATCATCGATACTATCTGCCACGATATACGCCAGAGGCAGGCCGCCGCCCTGGAACTGGCGCACCGGGCGGACCTCATGCTGGTGGTGGGCGGGCGTTCCAGCGCCAATACCAATCGTCTGGCGGAACTCTGCTCCCGGGTGACGCAGACGCACCTCATCGAGACGGCTGAAGAAATTCAGACCGGATGGATTAAGGGGAAAAACCTCATCGGCGTTACCGCCGGGGCCTCCACCGATGAGCGTACGGTGGACGAAGTGATGAAGCGGCTGGAA
>CAYPDM010000129.1:0-2936 GCA_964409485.1 uncultured Dehalococcoidaceae bacterium
ATACTGCCGAAGATGGCAATAAGGTCGGCCACCTTCCATCCCTTGACCATCTCGCGCAGGGCGGTCAGGTTTATAAGGCTGGTGGGCCGTATGTGGCACCGGTAGGGGGCAATGGAGTTGTCCGATACCAGGTAATAGCCGAGCTCGCCCTTGGGGGCCTCAAGGTGGGCGTAAGCCTCCCCCTTGGGTGGGCGAACCAGGTGGGGCACGTCGGCCCTGACGGGTCCGGCGGGTATATCGTTCATGGCCTGCTTGATAATACGCAGGCTCTGGCGCATCTCCTCTATCCTCACACGGTAACGGTCGTAACAGTCGCCGGTCTCGCCCTGCGGGATATCGAACTCAAAGCGGTCGTAGACGGAATAGGGGTCGTTCTTGCGGATGTCCCAGTTGACGCCGCTGGCGCGGGCTACCGGGCCGCTGATGCCGCAGTTAATGGCCGTTTCCCTCGGCAGGACGCCGACACTCTTGGTACGCGCCAGCAGTATCTCGTTCTGCATGAGCAGCATGTCGTATTCGTCAATCCAGCGGGACATCTGTCCGACGAATTTTTTCAACGCCGGCAGGAATTCTGCGGGGATATCCTGGCTGACGCCGCCGATTCTCATATAGTTATAGGTAAGGCGCTGGCCGCAGACCATGTCGAAAAGGTCGATGATTTTTTCCCTCTCGCGGAAGGCGTACATGAAGGGGGTATAATAGGCGCCGCAGTCGTTCAGGAAGGAACCCACGGCGATACAGTGGTTGGCCAGGCGCTGTAGTTCAGCAATAATAACGCGGAGGTAATCGGCGCGTTCCGGTATTTTAATACCGGCCAGCTTCTCCACCGCCAGGCAGTAACCCAGGTTATTGCTCATCGGCGAGATATAGTCCAGCCGGTCGGTCAGCGGGATTATGCCGGAATAAGTGCGTTCCTCGGTCAGCTTCTCGATGCCGCGGTGCAGATAGCCCATCACCGGCTCGATATCCAGTAAGACCTCGCCGTCGAGGGTGGCCCGCATGCGGTACACGCCGTGAGTGCTCGGGTGCACCGGCCCGAAGTTGAGCACGAACGGTTCGGTCTTAAGTGTCATCATCTCGGTCGTGGTCACTGGAGATAGTCCTTTCGCAGCGGGTGTCCCTGGAATCCTTCCCAGAGGAAGAGGCGTTTTAAATTGGGATGTCCTTCGAATTTGACCCCCATGAGGTCGTAAATCTCCCGTTCCTGGAAATCGGCTCCCTGCCAGAGGCCGATTACCGAGGGCACGGTCGGGTTCTCCCGGTCGTAGCACCTGGTTTTAAGAACGAACGAGTGATTATGCGTCGTGGAGGTGAACTGGTAAACGATTTCAAAATAGCTGTAGTAATCGACGGCGGTGATGTAATTAAAATAGTCGAACGCCAAGCTACCGGTATTTTTAAGATATTCGGCAACCGCCAGTAAAGAATCGCTCTTCACGACTATGCATTCCGGGCCGGTTTCCTCGATGCTGCCCGGGAATTTCTCTTCCAGCTGTCCGGCGATATCTTTACCGGAGAGGGCTACCGTCATTCTTTCTTACCTTTCAATAGCTTCTGCGGCAGGTCTAATATCTGGTGCTCTTTGGCTATCTTCTTTTGAAGCTGCTGCACGCCGTAGATGAGGGCTTCGGGGCGGGGAGGGCAGCCGGGCACGTAGACATCTACCGGTATTATCTTGTTGTAGCCCGGCACCACGTTGTAAGACGAGCGGAAAATGCCGCCGCTGATAGCGCAGGCGCCCATGGCGATGACCCATTTGGGCTCCGGCATCTGGTTATATATCCGCCGGACAACCGGCGCCATTTTCCAGGTAAGGGTGCCGGCTGTAATCATGAGGTCGGCCTGACGGGGCGAAGCCCGCAGGATTTCCATGCCGAAGCGGGACATATCGAAGCGGGGGCCTTCGGCGGCGATAAATTCGAAAGCACAGCAGGCGGGGAAGCATATCGCTGTCCACAGGGAGGAACGCCGCGCCCAGTTCAGTACCGCGTCTACCGAGGAAAGCATGATATTCTTCTTTACTTCCTCTTCCAGCCATCCGTCGGGGTCGGGGATTGACTCCCTGGCGCCCGCTTTTACCTCTTCAATCAGCTGACCTTCCTGCCGGTCAAGCTCCGAAGACGTGTAGATATACTCTCTATCGCTGCTTATTTCCATTCGAGGACCTTCTTCTTCCAGGCGTATATGTAGCCGACGAGTACTATGAAAACGAGTATCAGCACGACGAAGAAACTGAAAAGCCCCAGCTGCCGGAGCTGTGCCGCCCACGGATAGAGAAAAACAACCAGGACATCGAGCGCCAAAAAGACAAGGGCGTAGAAATAATAGTGGAAGTTAAACTGCACCCAGGTCTTCCCGATGGTCTCCATGCCGCATTCGAAGATGGAGTTCTTGATGGGGTTGGGATTGTTGGGGACTATTTTAAGATATCTAAGGGCAATGGGAATAACTACCATTACCAGGGAAAAGAGTAAAACGATTATGGAAAACAGTCCGATTAATCCGTAATTTGCTAGCAACTGATCCCCTGACTATCTTTATCGCTGATTTTGTGTTTACGTGCTCGCAGTACTATATATTATGATACAGGGATTCTGACACTGCGGTAGTATACCATATATTTTTTAGAAAAAGCAATACCATGAAAGGCGTGTTTTATATGATTGGCGAAGCCTGCGGACCCCGCCTGATTACTTGAGCTTGTACTTCTTCGCCAGGGCGGCCAGGCCGGGCATGGAGCACTCCAGCGTGCGGTCGTCCATGCAGTACACCAGGCGGAAGTAGCCGGGCGTGCCGAAAGCCACACCGGGCACCGTGAGCACATGGTGCTCCCGCTGTAATTCATGCACGAAGGCTACATCGTCTTTTATGGGGCACTTGGGGAAGATGTAGAAAGCGCCCTGTGGTTTATTTACTTCATATCCCATTTCCACCAG
>CAYPDM010000130.1:0-2907 GCA_964409485.1 uncultured Dehalococcoidaceae bacterium
CTGTAAAACTCTTCTCCGGACAAATCAGTGGGCGTTAGATTAAGCATCTGCTCAATTTGCCTGATAATGTTCACGGCGTTGGCGTAGAACTCGTTTTCAAGGTGCCTCGCGGTAGGGCAGGGAGTGGAGGCAAAACCTATTCTCTGCACCGGCGCCTTTAGACTGCCGAAGCATTTTTGCGACACCCTGGCGGCAGCCTCGGCGCTGAACCCGCAGTGCAGCCAGTCATTATCGGCGACGATACAGTAGCCTGTCTTATTCACGGATTCAACGACAAGCTCATCATTAAAGGGTGCTATCGTTCTGGGATCAACTATTTCTACGCTGATGCCTCTCTTAGACAGAATCTCTGAAGCCTTGAGGGCCTCGACATTCATCCAGGAAACAGCCACAAGGGTAATGTCGCTGCCTTTACGCAAGACGCTGGCTTCTCCTATTGGTATATTATAAGATTCTTCAGGCACGTCACCCTCTTGCCAGTATAACCACCTGTGCTCAAAGATAATGGTCGGATTATCGTCTCTTATAGCCGAAATAATCAGGCCCTTGGCATCCCTCGGCGTAGTCGGCAGGATGACTTTCAGTCCGGGTATATGAGCGAATACGGAGTACATACCCTTGCTGTGTTGAAAACCCTGTCCCCAGCCCCTGCCGATAACGGCCCTGATGACCAGAGGCACTTTCAGCCTGCCACCGCTTCCGTAGCTATAACTGGAAACCATGTTGGACAGCTGGTTCATGGCTAAAAGCAGAAAATCGGTGCGCATATGCACGTGGACGGGCCGCATTCCGTTTAAAGCGGCTCCCAGCCCGAAACCGGTCATACTGTCTTCAGCGAGCGGTGTATCGAAACACCGCTCCGGCCCGAACTTTTCCCGAAGCCCGCTGGTACTGCCGAAAACCGCTTTATGGTCCGGCACGCCGATACCGTAAACGAAAACGGAGGAATCCCTGGCCATTTCCTGTGTCAGCGCCTCGTTAATGGCCTGACAGTAGCTGATTTCTCTCATTCCGTATAAACCCCGTCATATAATTGGCTGACATCGCCAAAGGCTGCTTCTTTAGCCGACCTTATGCTGTTTTCAATGTGAGTATCTATTTCTTTTTCCAGCTTTATAATCGCTGCCTCCTTGATGCCCTGTAGCAAAAGCTTCTTCCTCTGTACACTCACCGGGTCTTTTTTACGCCATTCCTCGAATTCCTCTCTTGAACGGTAACCGGCGTCAAAATCCTCGTTTATGCCGACATGCTCCAGGTAGCGGTAGTATTTCAGGTGCATAAAGCAGGGCATTCCGGTGGTTTTCATTGAATCTATTGCCGCGATGGCTAATCTGTAAATAGCCTCGACATCCGTCGTATTTTCGCTAAAGACGGTGCAGTTGAATCTGGATACTATATCCGTAAGAGAGTTGTAGCCCTGCCTTAACGGACCCGGCGTATGGACGGCCAGGCCGTTATCTTCGCAGATAAACAATACCGGCAGTTTCATCAGGCAGGCGAGGTTCAGACTCTCCCAGAAGCCGCCTTCGTCGGCGGCGCCATCGCCGAAGAATACGGCGGTTATTTTGCCGTTACCCTGCCGTTTATTAGCGAAGGCTGCCCCGACCGCCACCGGAATAATGCTGGCTACAATGGCCGAAGTCCCCATGAATCCATATTCAGGGGAACACAGGTGCATCGAGCCGCCCTTTCCTTTTAACAGGGACGTATCTTTGCCGTACATCTCCGCGAAGAAATCATCCGTATCCTGTGTCTTGGCCAGGTATATGGCGTGAGACCGGTAGGTGCCGAAGACCTGGTCTTCCGCTCTTAAGGCATGGCAGACCCCCACGGCTATTGCCTCTTCCCCCATGGACATATGCATGGGGGTTTTCATTTCGTCTTCGCCGTAATATTCGCGGATTGTCTCTTCGGATTTTCTGATAAGATACAGCTTCTTATAGAGTTCGTGGTTTAATGCCGGCGCATCCATTCGGGTTACCTTTCTCGCTTAAAATAATCCCGCCAGTAGTCCAGCGTATCCTCCAGGGTCTTTACAAGCTTAATCTCCGGCTGCCAGCCGGTGGCCTTCACGAACTTATCGATGCAGGGGATTTGTAACGTAACGTCCGACGGCCTCAAGCGGGACTGTTCAACTTCGATTTTTATATTCTTTTCCTCGGAAAGCTTCAGGAGCATATCCAGCATCTCTCCTACGGTCATTGTCTCGTTACCGCCGATGTTATAGACCTCGCCGGGAGGGCATTTTGTGACCAGCAGCCAGTAGGCTTTTACCGCGTCTCTAACATCGGAGAATGTCCGCACGCTTTCCAGGTTCCCGACCCTGACTACCGGGGGTGCCAGTCCGGCTTCAATGGCCGCAATCTGCTTGGCGAAGTTGGAAACTACAAAGACGTCCCCGCGTCTCGGCCCGGTGTGGGTAAACATGCGGGTTGTTATTGTCTTAATCTGCCAGGACTGCCAGTATTGGAATCCCAGTCTATCTTCGGCCACCTTGCTTACAGCGTAGGGTGATGCCGGCCGCAGCGGCACGTCTTCCGTTATCGGAACCTCATCTTCTCTTACCTGCCCGTAGACCTCGGACGAGCTGCACATATGGATTACGGGGTCGTAACCGTCAGCGAGCTTCAACTCTTTCACGGCTTCCAGCAGGTTACATGTTCCGATGACGTTGGCCATTAATGTCGCTACCGGTGCCTCGAAACTATAAGGGACATAAGATTGTGCCGCCAGATGGAAGATAACATCGGGTCTTTGTTTTGAGAAAATGGTTTTCAGAGAAGGCAGGTCCAGCAGGTCGCCTGATTCAAGCGTAATTCTATTAAGGATATGTTTCACATTATCTCTGGGGGCGCGCCACCGTGCCAGCCCTGATACCTGGATGCCGGGGAAATTATCCAGTATATA
>CAYPDM010000131.1:0-2900 GCA_964409485.1 uncultured Dehalococcoidaceae bacterium
CCATGATGGTTGAGGGTAATCTTAGAGTTGCTCAGTATCTGGTACATTTCCTGTCCCCAGGCCTGCCCGACATAATGCTGACGAACAGACGATTTCTGGGCTAAGTGCTCAATACCTTGTCCCCAAATGCTCATCTGTTTAAACCTGGCACACATACTTTCTAGCAAAGCAGTTCTTGTCTGGTGAACAGTATAGAAGCTTCCAACGAAACTTACAAGAATGGTCCTTTCTCCATCCTCCAATCGAGGTAGAATAGTGCTTTCGAAACCCAGGCGGTGTAGCTCAGCAGGAATGCCATTACGGTGAAAGTAGTCAATAGTAGGCGGGAATGACGAAATGACAAGATCATAACATCCCCAGTCCCCTGTATCAGGCAGACGGGTAGCCGCATGTTGCCCCACGAGGAGTCGCGCATAGGGCTTCATCTCCTTTAAAAAGCGACTGCTGATGCTAACTATACCCTGATTGAGCAGGACATCAGGCTTATAATACTTGATTTGGGCTGCCAGGATGTCGTAGAACCAGGCTTGCTGCGTGCCCAGCGACTTCAGCACCGGGCGGAGAATAGGTCTCAAGTATCGTAATGGCGTTCTGGCGGCAATATCGGCGCTCTGTCGCAGGATACTCTTGGATTGCCGGCCGAGTTTTGAGTCCTCCGTAATTTCAAGTCCGGTTTCTCTTGCCCATGCCTTCTGTGCGAACTCATTATTAGCATAGATATCATATGCCTCATACCCCAGCTTACACAGGTTGCTAGAGTAAAAGTCCGCTACTCCAAACAGACTGTCCATCCGCACCCGCATCTGCTCCTCATAGGGCTGTTGCTCCAGTCCCGGATTCCGGGCGTAAAGCCATTCCTGAAACTGTGGATAATCATTGTTGATAATAAGAAATTTAATGCTCATCAGTTGCTTTCGGTCGATTGCGGGGACAGGGATATGACATACTCGACAGCATCATATAAATCATCCGCAATATAATCACATTCAATCCGGTTGCTTTTAAGCTCCTCGGCACCGTGCCCGGTTCTCACCATGATAGTCTTGCACCCCACCCTTTTACCTGCTTCGATATCGCTCCGCTTGTCGCCGATGAGGAACGACCGCTTAAAATCTACGTTCAATTCCTTTTCTGCCCTTGTCAGCATCCCCGGCTTGGGCTTCCTGCTGTCACAGTCGATCCTGTATTTCTCTATTTTAGCCTCGGGGTGGTGGGGACAGTAATAGATAGCGTCGATACGGGCGCCTTCTTGCGCCAGCCTCTCTATCATGGCGCTGTTGAAGGTCAGGGTATCTTCTTCCCGGAAATAACCATGGGCAATACCAGCCTGATTGGTAGTGATAACTACTGTAAAACCGTTTTCATTCAGCAAACGTATGGCATCGGCGGATTTCGGTATAAAATTAAGCTGACTTAGTTTGTGTATATAGTGCGGCGGTTCACGTATAATGACGCCGTCTCTATCGAGGAATACCGCTCGAGTCATCGAACAGCCCCTTTTCCACCAGATGGCAAATAATATGCCCGATAGTGATATGTGCCTCCTGAATCCTGGCCGTGTCAGTTGAGGGGACCATAATCGTTAAATCCGCGCTGTCCTTCAAATTACCGCCGGTCTCTCCGGTCAGCCCAATCACAATAACACCTTTCGAGTGCGCCGTCTCGACGGCTTTCAATATATTCGGCGAAGTGCCGCTGGTCGTAATGGCTATAAGGACATCTCCATCGTTAGCCAGCGCCTCCAGCTGGCGACTGAAGACGGTTTCGTAACCGTAGTCGTTAGCCACGGCGGTCAGGATAGAGGTATCGGTGGTCAGTGCCATAGCGGGCAGGGCTGCCCTCTCCAATTTGAAACGGCCGACAAGCTCGGTAGCGAGATGCTGGGCGTCGGCGGCGCTGCCGCCGTTACCAATCAGGAACACCTTTTTACCGGCTTTATAGGCATCCAGTATTTTTTCAGCGGCATCGGCGATTACCCCGGACAGGTTCTCGGCCATCATTCTTTTTACATTTATGCTTTCTTCCAGTTCCCTGATTACTTCTTCTCTCATTAGCTTCACCCCGATTTCTACCGGTTATTCTTAATATTGATTTTCGGGAGCGTAATATACAATCTGGCTGCCCAGGTCGTGGAAACTGAAGGGCACGTATAATAGTTTATTCAGTTTATCCCTCACCTTGGGCTGGACTTCCGGTCTGGCGAAGAACAGTATAAATCCCCCGCCACCGGCGCCCAATATTTTCCCTCCTAAAGCCCCTGCCTTTAAAGCCGCTTCATAAATTTCGTCAATAGCCGGGTTGGTAATACGGCCCGTCAGGCTCCGTTTGACCTTCCAGGCTTCGTGCAGGAGCCTGCCGAAGTCTTCATACCCTTCCTGCCTGCCGTTGAGCACTTTGATGGCCTCTTCTACCATTGCTACCATAGCTTTCAGTTCTCTGGTCTTTTCCGGCGTCTTCTTGATTTGTTCCGCGGCGATTTCCGAGGCGTTACGGGGAAATCCCGTGAAGAACAACATGAAATGGCTCTGGAGGAACTCTCTTTTACCCGTCTCCAGGGGTATGGGTTGCACCCATATTTCCCGCGAGCCGCCGAACTCTATCTTATTAAACCCACCAAAGGCGGCGGCGGTCTGGTCCTGCGAGCCCACGTTCTCCTTGATAATGTTCTGCTCTACATGAATAGCGTCGAGCGCCAGTTGTCTTTTCGTGGTAAGCTGTCCCTTCAGGGCATAAAGTGAGTTCAGCAGGCCGACGGTAAAAGCCGAACTGGAACCGAGGCCGGCCATCGCCGGTAAATCGGCGTTATGCTGTATTTCAACCCCATGGCTTAAATTCATAAAATTCAGACACTCCCGTACCGAAGGGTGCTGTATCTCCGCGATAGTCTTCGTTTCCTCGCG
>CAYPDM010000132.1:0-2814 GCA_964409485.1 uncultured Dehalococcoidaceae bacterium
GTATCAGCCTCCACCATCATGTCCTCGAATATCCTGATATGCTCGCGCTCCATCTCGACAAGCTCTTCAAAGACGGATCTGGCATCTTCATTATCGGTCGATTTAGCCATGATATCGTAAAACATGATACCTCTTCTCTCGATATCAATGGCGATATTAATCAGGTCGCTGCCGGAGAAAATGATAGACATTCCACGGCACCTCCTTCACCATTTTCCAAAAGGCGGTATTTCAGACCTCTATCAGTATTGCTTCGCCGTCAACCCTGACGTTATATACGGGCAGAGGGCGAGGCGGCTTGATGGCTTTACTCACCACCGATAAAAATCCCGAGCTTTTCAGCCAGCGGACATTACGCCCGTCGGTAATATCGAACTGTGAGCCGTGAAGAGGACAGGTGATGATAGTCCCCTTGAGTTGTCCTGCCGCGAGTTCCCCTCCCATGTGGGGGCAACGATTGCCAACGGCGTAAAATTTACCCCCGACCCTGGCCAGCAGTATCTCTTGCCCCCCGACCAGGACTTTCTTCTTCATCCCCTCGGCGAACTCACCGGCCTTGCCTGCTTCTTCGAACTTCCCCAAGTCTATCCCCCGCTGTCAGGCAGATTAACGCCGCCAATTCCCGGGCTTTTACCCTCTTCCTCATCTTCAAGCAGGTCTTTAAAGACATCGATGTGATATTTCTCGTTGTCCCTTATCCGTACGAGCAACTCTTTGAGTCCGGCGTCATCAACTTCCCGGGCGGCTTTGTCATAAGCCTCGGCGACTTCCTTTTCAATCTTGATGTCAGCGTTGAGCATATCCGTTGTGATGGTGGACTGGTCGGGTTTAGTGTGTTCGATTCTCGGGTTGCCGCCGCCGTCGACCACCTCCTCGGCAAGCCATCCGAGATGCTGCATCTCGTTAATGGCCTGGTCTTCCAGCTGTTTCCCGGCTTCTTCATTCCCGGTCATGTAGGATTGAAACAGGTACTGGAGAATTACCGTATACTCGTGCTCTATGCCCCAGTTTAACGTCTTGGTGACGCTGTCCTGACGGTCGCCCCTGACATCTTTCATGCCTTCCTTCTTCGATTTGTCAACGAAGTGCTCGAACTTTCCCCGGTGCGCCTCTTCATCGGCCAGGATACGCTTCAGCAGCCTTTTAATTTTGGCATCGTCAATCGCCTGAATATGCTCTTTATACTGGTCGATGGCGCCCTGTTCCAGCCCGACATCGTTTTCCATCCACTCGGGGACTTCCTTGCCGGCCATGTTCATGGTGCCCCTCTTCAGGCTGGGCTGGCCGCCCAGCTCCACTATCGTCTCCGCCAGCCAGTCCAGGTGGCGCATTTCCTCACGGGCCATGGCCTCAATCTCGCAGGACATCTCGCCCTCGCCTATGGAATAGGCATGCGTCAGATACTGGATAATAGCGCCGTGCTCGTTCTCAAGATCGAGGTTCAACAGTTCGATTAATTTTTCTTTGTCCATTTTTCACCTCCGTTTTTATGTCCCCGGTTTCAGGGATTTCCTGGTCATATATACTATCCACTTCCAGTGGAGTATCAAATGTATTATTATCATTGCCAGCAGCGCCACCGCCGTCCAGTCATGCAGGTCAATCCAGGTATCCCTCGTCCACAGGAAGGAATTATCTACCAGTTCCAGGCCCCTGCCTCCCCGGTAGCCCTGCCCATGGGGCAGCACCAGCCAGAGGATGAGGCCGGACACCGCCTGGAAAAGCGCCAGCAGCAACATGATAACAAACAGAATGTAGTTTCGCACCCATTGTTTCATCTTGGTAAATCGCTAGTTTTCCAGCAGCTTTTTTTCTCCTTCAATCTTCTTTATGTCCGTTATATCCTGGCCGACCTCCAGCGTTCCGAGGTATTTGCCCCCTTTACCCCGTACGGCGAAATAACGTATGTAGATTTTACGTCCCTTAAGGTCAATCCAGAACTCGGCGAAGTCCTTTTTCCCGCTTTTCAGGTCGGATAATACCTGATTGACATTATCCACGCTCCTCGGCGGGTGGCACTTCTGGACGGTCTTACCTAAAGACGAATTAGGCCGTTTGAAGACCCTCGTTTCGTGTTTGTTCCAGAATTTGACCGTGTCGTTCTCATCCACGAAAGATATGTCCACCGGCAGCGTTTCCAGAACTGCCGCTAATTGTTCATTGTTTAAATTTTCAATCATACTCATATTCCTAGTCTTCCAGTTTCCTGAACTCGCTCTTGGCGGCTCCGCAGACCGGGCATACCCAGTCGTCCGGGATTTCCTCGAACGGAGTTCCCGGGGCGATGCCGCCGTCGGCGTCTCCCTGTTCCGGGTCATAGACATAACCGCATACCGTGCATTCGTACTTATCCATCTTACTCTTTGCCTCCTTTTTCGCCGGCGATATAACTTGGGGCAGTCTTGGGAGTGGTACCGCGCTTGACCTCGTGATAATACTCGTAAGTCATGCACTTGTCTTCCGTAAGTACCTCGGCGTTCACTATCCTTCCGATAAATATAGTGTGCGTGCCGACATCTACATTTTGGACTACTTCCGCCTCAAGAAAGGCCGTGGCATGGTCGAGGAACACGGGGGCCTTCGTATTACCTATTTTATAATTAACCCCCTTGAGTTTATCCACGTCTCTCCCGGATTTAAAGCCGAAGTTGCCGATGTAGGGCAGGGGAGTTTGTTCGTGGAGAATCGAGGCGGTAAATACACCTGTGGCCATGATATACTCGTGCGTCAGGTTACTTTTATTGATGCTCACGGCCACGGTGGGCGGTTCCGAGGTTATCTGGAATACGGTATTGGCGACCTGCCCGTTGAGCC
>CAYPDM010000133.1:0-2722 GCA_964409485.1 uncultured Dehalococcoidaceae bacterium
ATGTAAGAACTCTGCGGACTTAGCTCCACTGATTCCTGTCCTTCGCTTACCTGCTCTATAGCTTCTTCGGCTTCGTTAATGGCGTGCTTAAAATTATCCGCCTTGATATTACCTTTCGTCGAGTAGAGCGTGCTGATTAACTGCCGCATCTGCGGCGGGGTGTTGCTGCGCAGAACGTAGATGGGCAGTCGGGCGTTTTCGGCGTCCCTGACCTTCTGCGGCCGCCGCCGGTAGTAGTTCCTGGATGTTACGAGTATGCTCGCATCATTGAGGTTTTCGACTATATCCAGGTCCACGTGTAAATCGCGTCCCGTCTGTAATATCCTGGAACGGTTCACTCCGAAAAGGTAGATTCTGGGCGATGCTTCTTTTTCGGTACGTTTGCTCTTCGCGGGCCTGGTTTTTTCCGTTATTGCCTTCTCTATTTTTACCTCCCCGTCCTCGTCCAGCCAGCGTACCTCGGTGCTGGGAGGCAGGCCGCGCAGCAGCGCGTCTGCGGCCTCACCGACATCCGGGTGAATGGCCACCCTGTCCCTTTCCTGTATTTCCACCACGATATCGAAGGTCGGCGGCGATTTTCTCTCCAGGATGGACTTTTGCGTGCCCCGCCGCCTCGCCTCTTCGTCCCCCAGCGTTACCGACTGTATTCCGCCGATAAGGTCGGCCAGCGTCGGGTTCATCATAAGGTTGTCCAGGGTATTTCCGTGGGCTGTTCCGACAAGCTGGACGCCGCGCTCGGCTATTGTCCGCGCGGCCATGGCTTCAAGTTCGGTGCCTATCTCATCGATTACTATTACCTCGGGCATGTGATTTTCCACGGCTTCTATCATGACGGCGTGTTGCAGGGAAGGCGTGGTTACCTGCATTCGCCGGGCGTGGCCGATGGCCGGATGAGGTATATCACCGTCGCCGGCTATTTCATTGGAAGTATCGACGATGATGACGCGTTTGTCGGCATCGTCGGCCAGCACCCGGGCCACTTCCCGCAGCATGGTCGTCTTGCCCACGCCGGGCCTGCCCAGCAGCAGGACGCTCTTTCCCGACTGTACCAGGTCTTCGATTACTTTAATGGTGCCGTAGACGGCACGACCCACCCGGCAGGTAAGTCCCACGATGCGGCCGCTCCGATTACGGATAGCGGAGATGCGGTGGAGGGTCCTTTCGATTCCGGCGCGGTTATCATCCCCGAAGCTCCCGATGCGCGCCACCACGTAGTCGATATCCGCTTCCTCTACCTCTTTATGGTTAAGGACCATTTCCCGCCCGGTAAAGCGCGCTTCCGGCTCGCGACCCAGGTCCAGTACCACCTCCAGCAATTCTTTGATTTCCTTCTGCTGAACCAGGGATTTCTTTATATGAGGCGGCAGGATATCCAGCATGGCATCCATGTCATCGGTTATTACCTTTTGCACGACTATTGCCTCTATTGTCTCTAACTCTCTCCCGATACGATGTCCAGGAAATAGCGGTGAAACCTTAAATCTTCGGTTAACTCCGGATGAAACGCCGTGACCAGCAGTTTACCCTGTCTGGCGGCCACGATAGTTCCATCTTTCAGACGCGCCAGTATATCCACCCCCGTATCACAGCTTTCAACCATCGGGGCGCGGATGAATACCGCCGGAAACGGTTTTTCCCCGAGCACCGAAATTGCCAGTTCCGTCTCGAAACTGTCTACCTGGCGACCGAACGCGTTGCGCTGTACTTTGATATCCATCAGCCCGAGCGATACCGTGCTGTTGCTGGAAATATTTTTTGCCATGAGTATCATGCCGGCGCAGGTGCCGAAGAGCGGCATGCCGTCTCTGGCCATAGAGGCTATCTCATCAGTAAGGTTATAAGACGATATAAGACGCCCGATAGCCGTGCTCTCTCCACCCGGAATGATTAGCCCGTCCACTCCACGGAGTTCTCCCGGTAAACGGACGGGCACGGCTTCTGTATCCAGCTTTTCTAATGTTGATATATGTTCGGCAAAGGCTCCCTGCGAAGCAAGGACACCGATTTTCATATGATTATCCTTCCTTTAGTCGTGTCCGGCTTACCAACCGCGCTGCGCCAGCAGTTCATCGGACGGTATTTGCTTGATATCGAGTCCCGTCATGGCGTCACCAAGGTTCTTGGATACCTCGGCAATAATGGCCGCGTCGCGATAGTGAGTGGTAGCCCTGACGATTGCCTTGGCCATGACCTCCGGATTGCTTGATTTGAATATCCCCGAGCCGACGAATACGCCTTCGGCGCCGAGCTGCATCATCAGGGCGGCATCCGACGGGGTCGCTATGCCGCCCGCGGCAAAATTAACTACCGGTAATTTCCCCAGTTGCTTGATTTCTTTCACCAGTTCTACCGGCACGCGGTATTCCACAGCCAGCTCTTTCAACTCCGCCTCGGAGGCATTAACTACCCGCTGAATACCCTCCGTGACTCCCCTCATGTGCCTCACCGCCTCGACGATGTTACCTGTGCCGGCCTCTCCCTTTGTCCTTATCATAGCGGCGCCTTCGTGGAGGCGTCTTAAAGCCTCGCCCAGCTCACGGCAGCCGCACACGAAGGGCACCTTGAAGTCGTGCTTCCAGACATGATATTTCTCATCGGCCGGCGTCAGCACTTCTGACTCATCTACATAGTCAACACCCATTGATTCAAGGACCTGCGCTTCGACGAAATGGCCGATACGGCACTTGGCCATGACCGGTATGGTAACGGTCTTCATAATAGC
>CAYPDM010000134.1:0-2717 GCA_964409485.1 uncultured Dehalococcoidaceae bacterium
GTGGGAGCGCGGCAAAGAATTGAAAACATATCCCCTCATGCCCGCCAGCGACGTACGACTCTGGGGCATCATGGCGGCGCTGCGGCGGGGCATCACGCCGGGAGAAATCGCCGACTATACGAAAATCGACGTGTGGTTCCTGAACAAACTTCAAAATATTGTGAATATGGAAAAGACCCTGCTTTCCGAAACTCTGACGCCGGAGCTATTGTGGAAGGCCAAGCGACTCGGCTTCTCCGACGGGCAAATCGGAACGCTGGCCGACCGTCTCCCCGAGCAGGTCCGGCAGCTGCGCTACACCTGGCAGGTACGACCCGTCTATAAGATGGTGGACACCTGCGCCGCCGAGTTCGACGCCGCCACACCCTATTTCTACAGCACCTACGAGCATGAAAACGAGGCTGTCCCGGAAAACGTCAACAAGGCGGTCGTTATCGGCAGCGGGCCGATACGCATCGGCCAGGGAATCGAGTTCGACTACTGCTCGGTGCACTCGGCCTGGGCGCTGCAGGACGCCGGCTACAAGAGCATTATGATTAACTCCAACCCGGAGACCGTTTCCACGGACTTCGATACCAGCGACCGACTCTACTTCGAAGCGCTGGATGAAGAAAGCGTGCGCGATATCCTGGAAAACGAGAGTACATCCCGGCGCTCCGGTTACATCACTCCCCCACCCTCCATAGTCCAGTTCGGCGGGCAGACGGCGGTCAACCTGGCCACTCCGCTGGCGCAGGCCGGCCTGCCCATCATCGGCTCCAGCGCCGAGGCAATCGACCTTGCCGAGGACAGAAAAAGGTTCGAGATGTTCCTGGACGAGCTTGCGATACCCCAGCCGCCGGGCGCGGGTGTTACCTCGCTCGACGAGGGCCTGAAGGTGGCGGAGCTCATCGGCTACCCCGTGATGGTACGCCCCAGCTTCGTCCTCGGCGGTCGGGCCATGGAAATAGTCTATAACGCCACCGAGTTGACCCGTTATATCGGCCTGGCCATGGAACTGGATACCGGCCATCCCGTCCTCATCGATAAATATATCCAGGGTAAAGAGGTGGAGGTGGATGCCATCGGCGACGGCGAGACGGTGCTCATTCCCGGCATCATGGAGCACATCGAGCGGGCCGGGGTGCACAGCGGCGACTCCATGGCGGTGTATCCGGGGGTCAATCTTAGCCGGCAGGAAGTGGACACCATCGTCGACTACACCATGCGCATCGGCCTGGGACTTAAAATCAACGGCCTGATGAATATCCAGTTCGTCATCCTGCCCGGCGGTGACGGTGGGGAGGCATCTCCGGTGTACGTGCTGGAAGTAAACCCCCGCGCCAGCCGCACCGTTCCCTTTATCTCCAAGGTCACCGGCGTCCCCATGATAAAGGTAGCCACCGGGGTTATGCTGGGCAAGAGCCTCAAGCGGCAGGGGTATAAAAGCGGGCTGTGGCCGGTCAGCAAGCTGGTGGCCGTTAAGGCGCCGGTATTTTCCATGTCGAAGCTGACCGGGGTGGATACGCACCTGGGGCCGGAAATGAAGTCCACCGGCGAGGTCATGGGCATCGATTACACCTTCGAGGCGGCGCTGGGTAAAGCGATACTGGCGGCCGGGCTGGCCCTGCCGCCTGAAAGCGGTATCCTCTTTAGCATCGCCGACCGCGATAAGGCGGAAGCACTGCCCATCATCAGGAAGCTGGCGGCGGCCGGTAATGCGCTCTTCGCCACGGAAGGCACCGCCGCCATGATTCAGGCCGCCGGACTGCCGGTGAAAATGACCGGCAAGAAGCTCGATGAGGGGCATCCCAATATCATCGACCTTATCAACGACGGGACAATCTCCGGCGTTGTCAATACGCTTACCGGCGGTAACGTACCCTTCCGGGACGGCTTTTACATCCGCCGCGCCGCCGCGGAAAAGCGTATCCCGTGCTTTACCTCGCTGGACACGATACGCGCCGCCACGGAGATAATCGCCCGGGGCAGCCAGATTTATACCGCCCAGCCCCTCCCCGATTACCGCACGAAGGGACCGGAATGAAACAGATTAAAGCGAAAATAATCTCAACCATCGAGGTCATGCCGGGGACTCATCTCGTCCGGCTGGAAGCCCCGGAGATAGCTGCCGCCGCCTTACCGGGGCAGTTCGTCATGGCGGGCTGCGGCGGAGATACCACGCTGCCGCGTCCTTTAAGCGTCCACCGGGTGGATGGCGACAGCCTGTCCCTGCTGTTCAGCGCGGTCGGCAAAGGCACACGCCGGCTGGCACAGCGGAAAAAGGGCGATATACTGGATATCTTCGGGCCGCTGGGCAACGGTTTTCGTATAGAGCCTGACGCTGAAAACCTGTTGCTCGTAGCCGGGGGCATGGGCATCGCGCCGCTGGTCTTCCTGGCCGATACCGCCGCCGGGGAAGGGAAAAAGGTAACGATAATCGCGGGGGCGCACTCCGCCGATTGTCTCCTGCCGATATCTACTTCGCAACGATTGTTCGACGGGGGCATGCACCCGGCCAGCATCCACGTTGTCAACGCCACCGATGACGGGTCGGAGGGCTTTAGGGGGCCGGCCACCGAACTTATCCCCGCCTACCTGGATGAAGTCGACCAGATTTTTGCCTGCGGTCCAGTGGAGATGTACCGCACCATGTCGGCAAGCTACCATAATTATAAGATACCCGTGCAGGTCTCGCTGGAGATAATGATGGGGTGCGGCATGGGCGTCTGCTACGG
>CAYPDM010000135.1:0-2705 GCA_964409485.1 uncultured Dehalococcoidaceae bacterium
GCCACGTTCAGGGCTACCTGGGGATATTTGGTGAAGAGGAGCTTCATGTCCTCTTTCCTCATCGCATAGAGTCGGACGGGCGTCATCGCCAGCATATCCATGGCACTCCCACCGCCGTCGAAGGTTGACACGTCATTTAACGATTCTCCCTGGGAGGCTATATTAAGTATCTGCTCTTTCCCGTCAACCGACCGCTTGTAGACCTTCACCGCCCCGGATATTATCAGGTACATATACTCGGACCGGTCGCCTTCAAACAGGAAAATCTGTCCCTTGTCGATTTTCTTCTCAAAGGCAATGTATTTCTTGACCTCTTCAAGCTCGTCGGGGCTTAAGCCTGTAAAATATTTGATTTGCGCCAGTTCATCGTAGGCGACCGCCATATAACGTCTCCCTTACAAGCGAAGATATGCCGGGGAAAAATCAGCCCTTAGTAAATAATGTAAGTAACCCCGCTGAATTTGTCAAACACCGTGCTTATAGAGACGTAGCGCCGGACAAAATTGGCAGTTTTCCAGCCGGGAAAGATGAAATGAGATGATATGGGTAACACCGGAACCCGGTATCTTCCGTAATATTTTTTACTTCGCCTCGGCGGGTGTTTCCTCGCGGGCGTGCTTGAGATCGCCGTCCATGGTGCCCCGGACGCGTTCTCTCTCCTCGGCGAAATCAAAGCCGGTCCAGATACCGATAGAACCGAGCACCGAGTCCTGCGGGTGATACTGGCGAAAGATTTTATAGTAGTAGGCCGCCTCACGGCTGTTTATCGTGGCATCGGGATTTTCCGCCTTGATACGCTCGTACTCGTCTTCGCTTACCTCGCTTAAAGCCAGCTTTTCACCGAGGTCCTCGCAACCGGCCCCCTGGGTATACTGCACCTTATAACGCCAGAGAATGTCATCGGGAAGATACCCCGTATCCTGAAAGGCCGTTCTCAAAATCCATTTTTCTATCTTGTCGCCCACCTTCTCGGACTCGCGTATCTTTAGCTCGGGCGGTATTTTCATGGAGAGGTCAATCATCTCCACATCCAGGAAAGGCACCCTCAATTCGAGGCTGAAAAACATACCCATACGGTCGGCGCGCTGCAGGTTGATGTTGTGCAGGTTGCCGATACAGCGCCGGCCTTCTTTGTTAAGCACGTCCATGGGGGAATGCTTCATGTAATGATATCCGGCGAACAATTCGTCGGCGCCTTCGCCGGTCAGCACGACCGTCACATGCTCGGCGGCCAGCTTACAGGTAAAGTAGCAGGGCACGGCGCAGCGTACCAGAGACGGGTCGTAGCTCTCCAGCTTGTTGATGACGGTTGGCAGCGCCTCGTAATATTCATCTTCTGTAAATATTAACTCGTGGTGTGTTGAACCTATATGCTTAGCGGCAATGCGTGAAGCCTTAAGGTCATCACTTTCGTCGCCGCTGGCATCCTTCATGCCAACCACAAAGGTATGCAAATGCGGGATTTCCTCGGCGGCTATTGCCGCCACCAGGCTGCTGTCTATACCGCCGCTGCAGAAAGAGCCCACGTGGATTTCTTTATCAGCCAGCAGCCTCTTTTTCACGGAGGTAATGAAGGTTTCCCTGATTAGTTTACACGTTTCTTCCACGTCCGTCAGGAGGTGGTCCTGGATTTCCGGTATCTGGTAGTACTGCACAAATCCTTCCCCGGGTGTGTAGTAGTGTCCGGCGGGAAACTCGTGCACCTCGTCGACGCCGGCCAGGGTCATGGCCCCGAGTTCCGACGTGAAGTAGAGATTACCGGCAACATATCCGTAATAGAGCGGCTTGATGCCGATGGGGTCGCGCGCCAGCATGAAGTCGTCGCCATCGAAGATGGCAAAGGCGAACATGCCATCCAGTTCTTTAACGCACTCCGGCCCCTTTTCCCGGTAGAGGTGCAGGATAACCTCGGTATCGGAGTCGGTGGCGAACCGGTATTTATCGACGAGCTTTTCTCTGATTTTCTTAAAGTTATATACCTCGCCGTTACAGATAATGCCGGTCCGGCCCTCGTTGGTCAGAATGGGCTGATGCCCCTTCATCACATCGACGATGGATAGTCTGGTGTGCCCGAAAACCGTATTATTAAATGTGTGAATCCCGCGGTCGTTGGGGCCGCGGTGGGGAAGAGCATCCAGCATTTTATTGATTGTTTCCGTGTCTTTCGTTCCAAAACATCCGGCTATGCCGCACATAAACTCTCACCTGCCTTCTATCAATGTATTCTAATTATCTTTACGCTCCTTCAAACTCTTCCAGCGCCCTGATGGCCTGAAAGGCGTCCGCGCAAAAAGCGTCCGCGCCGATTTCCCCGGCATATTCATCTGATACGGCCGCCCCTCCTATAAGGACTTTCACCTTATCTCTAAGGCCGTTCTCTTTCAGCGACTTGATGACAACGTCCATTTCCGTCATGGTGGTGGTCAGCAGGGCGGAGAGGCCGAGGTAATCCGGCTGGTCATCCCTGACCACGCTGATAATTTTTTCTTCCGGAACGTCTATGCCGATATCGTTGACCTCGTAGCCGGCGCCCTTGAGCAGGATGGCCACAATGTTCTTGCCGATATCGTGAATGTCCCCCTTAACCGTGGCGATGACGAATTTCCCCTTCGTTTCCACGTTCGATGCTTCAAGGAGGGGCTTCAGTATGTCCATGGCCGCCCCGACGGCGTCGGCGGAGGCCAGCATATCCGGTATGAAGTACT
>CAYPDM010000136.1:0-2701 GCA_964409485.1 uncultured Dehalococcoidaceae bacterium
CGAGGGTGGCGCGCTGGTGAAATTAAGCGGCAGCTACCGGGGCATGAACCTCGTCCACGAGGACATCATCTGCAACGGCAAGGTGACTAAAAAGTACGTCGAGGACGGCAGGAACTGCGCCCGGCTGGAAATCTGGGCGGAGAACCCCCGGGGCGAAAAGACGGTGACGGGCTCCGCGGTGGTCACGCTGCCTTCGCGGGGCTAGCCTGCGCCAGTATGACAGGATGGCGCTCTTCCGGCGCTTCGTCGGGGTCTTTATAACCTGCCCCCACGGTCCCGATATCCACAATCGTAAACCCAGCCTCCCCCAGTAACCTCTCGTATTCCTCCAGGCCGTAGTTGCTCCAGTACATCGTCACGCCGTAGTAGTCCTCCGTATAGGCGGGTTCATCGTTGTAGCTGAATGTCGCCAGGAGGTATCCCCCCGGTTTGAGCCAGCCGTGTATGCGTTGCAGCAGTCGCGGGTGCTCCTCGCGCGGCAGGTTGAAAATCGAGTAGAACGCGGTGGCCGCGTCGAAGTGCGAAGGCGGGAAATCTGCTGACATGATATCGCCGTGGATGAAGGTGGCGCCGGGCACGTTGACCCGGGCGCGGTCGAGCATCCCCCCGGAGATATCCACCCCCGTGACGGTGAAGCGCCGGGCCAGGGTCTGCGCCACCGGGATACCGGCCCCGCAGCCGATATCGAGCACGGTTGCCCCGTCTTTCAGCCGGCTTGTCAGGAGTTCCAGTACCGGCGGTGTTTCTGCCTGGCGCATCTCCTCATAATCGGTAGCCAGGCGGTCGTACGACTGTCTCACCAGGGCTTTGTAGTCTATTGAAGGGTCGTTGGCGGGCCTGATTTTGCTTTTGCTATTGTCTCCGGTCATTTTCCCGGACCCGCAACGTATTTATTCCCGAATCTGTTTACGAAAGCGATATCTGAAACGGCCTTCCGCTCTAGAGGTCCCGGTTCTTCGGCTTTATAGCCGATGGGCATGAGAAAGAGGCAGGAGTACTGTTCCGGCAGATTTAATATCCCGGAAGACTTCCTGATATCCAGAAAACCGACCCAGCAGGCGCTTAAACCGTGGTTAACGGCGGTCAGAAAAATATGCTCGCCCGGAATCAAGGGAGCGCTGTTGTTAAGCAGGAGGGAGACCGCCCGCTGGTCCGGGTAGTTCTGTAAATACTTGATAAATTCGGGGGTAAATCTTTCCCGGTTTACTATCAGGCCGAAATCGTCTTCAGGCAAGCCGCGGAGCCCTTCGTCCAGCTCCGCGCAGAGGGCGATAACCAGGGGCGCGGTCGCAATCCATTCCTGGTTTCCGGCGGCCCGTGATAGCTGTTTGATAGTACTCTTATCTGTAATCACCCCGAATAACCATCCCTGACCGTTGCCCCCCGATGGCGCCAGGCGGGCACTCTCGATTAAATCTTTCACGATATGTTCGGGTACCGGTGTGTCTTTAAATTTCCTGACAGACCTGCGTTTCCTGATTACCTCAAAAAATTCCATAATATTACCTCTTAGTGTGGCGGGATAACTCTGATTATATCATATATAATTGATATGGCAAGAGATATTGACATACCGTAACTGTGAGACTATCATAATAGCCCAAGATAAAGAAACATGAAAAAATATGAACTTATCGAGCATACCTCGGACATCGGCCTGGCGGCTTACGGCAAGACCCTTGCTGGAGCATTCGCCAATGCCGCGTACGGTATGTTCTCTATCATTGCTGAGCTTGAAAATGTAAAAGAGGACGAGAAACGCCGTATTGAGGTAAGCGGGGACGACATCGAGGGACTATTATTCGAGTGGCTGAACAGTCTCATCTATTATTTCGATGTTGAAATGCTGCTCTTCAAGCGATTCGATATATTGGAGTTTGAAGATACCCGCCTGGTGGCGGAATGCCGCGGCGAAAAGTACGATTCCTCCCGCCACCGCCTGAAGACGGGGGTAAAGTCGGCCACCTATCACATGCTGGAGGTCGACCGAGAAAAGAACCGGGTACGGGTAATCTTCGATATCTAGGAGGTGCCGCCATGCCGAAGTGGGAAGGCAAGCTGGAAAAGGTGGACGAGTTCCGCTGGCGTATCCCGAAAAGCTATAAAAAGGGCATGCGCGTCGACGGGCTTATCTACGCCGATGAGTCCATGCAGCGTCAGATTATTAACGACCAGGCCCCGGAGCAGGTGGCTAACGTGGCGTTTCTGCCCGGCATCGTGGGTAAATCGCTGGCAATGCCGGATATTCACTGGGGCTACGGGTTCGCCATCGGCGGCGTGGCGGCGATGCGCGTCAGCGACGGCGTGGTATCCCCGGGCGGCGTGGGCTTCGATATCAACTGCGGCGTCCGTATTATGCGCACCAACCTGACGCAGGAAGACGTCAGCCCGAAGATTAAAGGGCTTATCGATGCCCTTTTCTACGCCGTGCCTTCCGGGGTAGGCTCCAAGGGTAAAATAAAGCTTGGTATGAAAGAAATAGACGAGGTCCTGGTAAAGGGTTCGCGCTGGGCGGTGGAGAAGGGGTACGGTCGACCGGAAGACCTGGAGACGACCGAAGAAAAGGGAGAAATGAAAGATACCGACACCCAGCGCGTCAGCGGCCGGGCTAAGGAGCGCGGTGTTCCTCAACTGGGCACCCTCGGCTCCGGCAACCATTTCCTGGAGGTCGCCGTTGTAGATGAAATTTACGAGCCGGATA
>CAYPDM010000137.1:0-2683 GCA_964409485.1 uncultured Dehalococcoidaceae bacterium
TCACCGACGAGGCTTCCATGCTGGCCGGCTCGATGGGCATGCTGCCCTCGGCCAGCCTGGCGGGAGTGCCGGAGACTGGCGTGAGGATTTTCGGCCTTTACGAGCCTATTCACGGCAGCGCGCCGAGGCGCGCCGGGCTTAATATGGCCAATCCCATCGCTACTATTATGAGCGTCGCCATGATGTTGCGCTATTCCTTCGGACTGGAAAAGGAAGCCGCGGCGGTCGAGTCCGCCGTTGAAGCCGTCCTGAATGAAGGCTACCGCACCTATGATATAATGAGTGAGGGTAAGAAAAAGGTGGGGACGAAAGAGATGGGTGAGTTAATCGCCGGGAAGGCGGGAGGCTAAAAATTAATCGATAACCTGTCATTGCGAGTCCCGATGAAATCGGGACGTGGCAATCTCAATTAATGGCTATGTGATTGCTTCGCATTACTAAATGACTTGGAGGAAAACAATTGGCATCGGTTGAACTATACGATACCACGCTGCGCGACGGGGCGCAGAGCGAAGGCATATCCTTTTCTGTGGTGGATAAGCTGCACATCGCCGTGAAACTCGATGAGCTGGGCATCCACTACATAGAGGGCGGCTGGCCGGGTTCCAATCCCAAGGACGCCGAGTTCTATCAAAGGGTGAAAGACCTCTCGCTGAAGAAAGCGCGTATCGTAGGTTTCGGCAGCACCCGGCGCCATGATAACCGTGCGGAAGAGGATAATAACCTCATCATGCTGGTGGAAGCCGGGGTTAAGTTTGCCACGCTGGTGGCGAAAAGCTCTGATTTGCAGGTCACCCGCGTCTTGAGGACCACGCTGGAAGAAAACCTGAACATGATTGCCGACTCTGTACGTTTTCTCAAGTCGAAGGGAATCAGTGTGTTTTTCGATGCCGAGCATTACTTCGACGGCTACAAGTCCGATGCGAAATACGCGCTCAAGACACTTGAAGCGGCCGCCGATGCCGGGGCCGACTGCCTGGTGCTCTGCGATACCAACGGCGGCGCCCTGCCCGACGAGATAGCGGAGGCCGTCAGGGCGGCGGCTAAGGCCACATCGGTGCCGCTGGGGATTCATGCCCATAATGACGGCGGGCTGGCGCTGGCCAATACGCTGGCGGCGGTGCGGGCGGGGGCGTACCATATCCAGGGCACCATTAACGGCTACGGCGAACGCACCGGCAATACCAACCTGTGCGCCGTCATCCCCGCTTTGAAACTGAAAATGGGTATCGATTGCGTTACCGATGAGCAGCTGGCGAAGGTGACGGATATATCTCATGCCGTCAGCGAGATAGCCAACAAGGTGCCGGACCCCTTCGCGCCCTATGTCGGTGCCAGCGCCTTCAGCCACAAGGCCGGCTATCACATGGACGGGATGACCAAGTGGCCGGAAGCCTATCAGCATATCGACCCCTCCAAGGTCGGTAATAAGCAGCGGACGGTCGTCTCCGACCAGTCGGGGAAGCGTAATATTATCACCAAGGCCAAAGAACTGGGGATTGATTTATCAAAGGACGCAAAAGAGACGAAAGACCTTCTGGCGCATATCAAGCTGCTGGAGAGTCGCGGTTTTCAGTATGACAATGCCGAGGCCTCCTTCGAGTTGCTGCTCCACCGGGCCGTGACTGATTACGTGCCGCCTTTCGAGCTGGTCGACTTTATGGTGGTGGTGGAATCCAAGCGGCGGGCTTCCACGCGTAAATCGGCCGATGGAATGTTGTCCGAGGCCATGGTCAAGGTAAAGGTGGGCAAGGAGATAATCCACACCGCGGCGGAGGGCGACGGACCCGTCAACGCGCTGGACCTGGCCCTGCGCAAGGCCCTCTTGCAGTTTTATCCCAGCCTGTCACAGGTCACCCTCGTCGACTATAAAGTTCGTATTCTGGAGGAGAGCACCGGGACGGAATCGCAGGTGCGTGTCCTCATCGAGTCCTCGGACGGCAACGATGAATGGCGGACGGTCGGCGGCTCCACCAATCTCATCGAGGCCAGCTGGCTGGCTTTAGCCGACGGCCTGGAGTACTGGCTGCTCAAGCACAAGACTTAGGTTCGTACTCCTCGCATTTGTCATTGCGAGGAGCGCAGCGACGTGGCAATCTCAATTTCTCGCCATTTCAGCCTTTTCTCTGTCGTCATTCCCGCTTCTCTCACGTCATTCCCGCGTAAGCGGGAATCCAGACCTTACCCCGCCCCCCCTCCGCTCATTTACCCCGCCCCCCCTCCCCCGCTCATTCACCCCGCCCCCCCCCCCCCGCTCATTCTGAGCCTGTCGAAGAATTACCGCCTTTATCCTTCACCTGTGAAGGACGCGCCATCTGCGGCTTAGCCCATAGTTTTATAGTTCTAAGGACGGCTGTTCCCCTTCTTTCGACTTTATCTTCTGCGCCTTGGCAAACGTGACGTTTGTCTGTGTCAGCGGCGGCATGTCCGCCGTCTTGCCGTGCAGTAGCTCTTCTACCGTCAATATCTGTACCTTGGGGTAGTCTTTGTCCCATATCGGGGAGTGGTAATACCCCGCCGCCACCGCCTCCACCTGCATGTCTTTAGTGGGCGGCTCCAGCGTGATGAAAATACCCATCGCCTCTTGGCTGGAGACATCTTTTAGTTCCCGTATGTCTTTGACGTGTACGTGCCCGCTCTTTACCTGCACGATGGCCCGCTTCGGCTTGCTGGTCGGGTCGTC
>CAYPDM010000138.1:0-2663 GCA_964409485.1 uncultured Dehalococcoidaceae bacterium
TACGAAGGTATGTCCAACCTGGCAGAAGCCATGAAGCAGATGGGCGCCAAGGCCTTCATCCAGATTACCCCCAGCTTCGGCCGGCAGGGTTCCGGCCGTCTGTCCGGCGAGACGCCGGCAGCGCCTTCGGCCATTCCTTCCGAGAGGCCGCAGGACTATGAACAGAGGATTATGCCCCGCGGCTACGAGACCAGAGCCCAGACAATGGGCGGCACTACCGTCCCCAAGGTCCTTACCATCGAGGAAATCGACTATATGGAGAGGACGTTCGCGGACGCCGTTGCCGGCGCCAGGATTTGCGGCTTTGACGCCGTCGAGTTCCACAGCCCGCACGGCTACCTCATTCACGAATTTCTATCGCCGCGTTCCAACCAGCGTAACGACCTTTACGGCGGCTCGCTGGAGAACCGTTTCCGCTTCTTGAGAAACCTGCTGGTCAGCGCCCGGCGCCGTGTCGGCCCGGACTTCTGTCTCGGTATCCGCCTTAGCGGCGACGAGCATATGCCCGGCGCCATCCACGAAGAAGAACTGATACAGGTTGCCAAGTGGTGCGAGGAACTCGGCGCCAGCTATATCCACCTCTCCGACGGTTCCTACGAAGCCAGAAAATGGTTCTTCCCCCAGGACCCGTTCTGCTTTATAGAGCATGCCAAGCATTTTAAGAAAGAACTCAAGATACCTCTAATCGTCCCCGGCCAGCACGACCCGTATCTGGCCGAGGAAGTGCTCCGCAACAAGTGGGCCGATGCCATTACCATGGGCCGCCAGCTCGTTGCCGACCAGCGCACCCCGAGTAAGTGGGAAAAAGGCGAAGTCGACGATGTAAAACGCTGTCTGCGCTGCAACGTATGCCTGGCCCGCTTCAACCGCGGCCTGGCCATCCGGTGCGCCGTGAACCCCAACATCGGCCGTGAAAAGTACGACCCGAAATACTCTTCGACCGATAACAACCTCACCCTCCGGCCGCTTCCCGAGCCGTTCATGCCCCCCTGCCAGGACACCTGCCCGGCCGGACTGGACGTCAACGCCTACGTGCTCATGGCTTCCCGCGGTCAGCTGGGTGAATCCTACCGCTACCTGAAGCAGTACACCCCGTTCCCGGGCGTTCTGGGGCGCGTTTGCCCCCACCCGTGCGAGGTGGAATGCAATCGCGGTAAGCTGGACGACCCCATCGCTATCAACGATATCAAGCGCTATGTCGCCGATTCCGTGATGAACGAAGGCCTGCCCGATTATCTCAAGAGCCAGTGTCTGCCGGAGAAATGCGCCATCACTAAAAAGGAGAAGGTTGCCGTAATCGGTTCCGGCCCCGCCGGCCTGACCGCGGCTTACTTCCTGATTAAGAAAGGCTACGCCGTAACCGTTTTCGAGGCGGCTCCCAAAGCCGGCGGCATGATGGCCTACGGCGTTCCGGAACACCGCCTGCCGCGGAAAGTAGTCCAGTGGGAAATTGATACCATCAAGAAGATGGGTGTTGAGATAAAGACCAACAGCCCGGTGAAAAATCCGGAAGACCTTAAGAAGAAAGGCTACAGCGCCGTATTCGTCGCCGCGGGCGCCCAGAATAGCGCCAGGCTAAACGTGTCCGGTGAAGATACCGCCGGCGTCCTCCAGGCACTTTCCTTCCTGAAAGACGTAAACAGCGGCAAGAAACCGGCCGTCGGCAAGAAAGTCGTCGTCATTGGCGGCGGCAGCGTTGCCATAGATGCGGCTACCTGCGCCCTGCGCCTCGGTGCCGGCAGCGTCCAGGTGGTCTGCCTTGAGTGCAGCCCCGAGGAAATGCCTGCCCAGGAAGATGAAATTGCGCAGGCTATCGATGAAGGAATCAAAGTCGATATGAGCTGGGGCCCCAGGCAGATACTCGCCAGCGGCGGCAAGGTCAAGGGCGTCGAGCTGAAGCGCTGCACAAGCTGCTATAACAAAGCCGGCGCTTTCGCCCCCGTCTACAACGAAAAAGAAACCAAGACAGCCGACGCCGATATGGTTATCACGGCCATCGGCCAGAGAGTTGACCTCTCCTTCATGGCTGACAGCAAGATAAAGACCAACAGGAGAGGGGCTATCGCTGCTGCCGACCGCAGCCAGGCGACCAGTGTCGCCGGTATTTACGCCGGCGGTGATGTCGCCCGCGGCCAGGGTCTGATGATAGAGGCTATGGCCGACGGCAAGAATGCCGCCATAGCTATCGATTGCTATCTGCGCGGCGTTGACCTCCCGCCCGCCCCGCCGAAGGCAGTCCTCGCTGATATCGAGGAGCCGGCCTTCCAGTTCCATTTGAGGGAATACAAGAAAGAAGACCGCTGCGGGACGGAAGCCCTTGCGGCCAGCAAGCGGAAAGGTAACTTCAAGGAAATCAACCTTGGCTTTAAGGACAAGGAGACCTGCGTTACCGAGGCCAGGCGCTGCCTGACCTGCCGGTGCTCGGCTGTCAGGTACTAAACCCGAGCAGCTTAACTCGAGCCAAAGGATTCGGGGAGGGGATGCGAGACACATTCTGTCTCCCCCTCCCCGAGCTTTTTATGGATACTTGATAACGATACAGGACTGTTTACGAACAGGCCGTTAAGGGAGGAACACCTTATGAGCTGGCAAGAGGAATACAAAAAGAAGCTGGTAACGCCGGAAGAGGCTGTCAGCGTTATAAAGTCCGGCGACCGTGTTTG
>CAYPDM010000139.1:0-2635 GCA_964409485.1 uncultured Dehalococcoidaceae bacterium
TGGGTGGGAATTCTTCGACAGGCTCAGAATGAGCGGAGGAACTTACGGGCTAAGCGGAGGATGGCACGAGGGCGGCCTGGGTGGGAATTCTTCGACAGGCTCAGAATGAGCGGAGGAACTTACGGGCTAAGCGGAGGATGGTGCGAGGGCGGTGGGTGGGAATTCTTCGACAGGCTCAGAATGAGCGGAGGGGAGGGGGGATAATTTCACACCCCCACCTTATTCCCCCCCAGCATCCTCTGTAAATACTGTCCGGTGGCGGAGGCGTCTACCTGGGCGATTTCCTCCGGGGAGCCGGCGGCAATAATATAGCCGCCTTTATCGCCGGCGCCGGGGCCTAAATCTATAATAAAGTCGGCGTTCTTAATCACGTCGAGGTGGTGCTCGATGACAATTACCGTGTTCCCGGCGTCGACGAGTCGCTGCAGCACCTTTAACAGCGCCTCTACGTCCTCGAAGGAAAGCCCGGTGGTAGGCTCGTCTAAAATATACAGCGTGCTGCCGGTGGAACGCTTGGAAAGCTCGGTGGCCAGCTTCACCCGCTGCGCCTCGCCGCCGGATAGTGTGGGGGCCGGCTGGCCGAGTCGGATGTAGCCGAGACCGACATCGTTGAGGGTGGAAAGCTTGTTTTTCAACCTGGGGAAATGCTCGAAGTAGTCCAGCGCCTGCGCCACCGTCATGTCCAGCACCTCGGCGATATTTTTACCCTTGAACCTGATCTCCAGGGCCTCGCGGTTATAGCGCTGGCCGTGGCAGACCTCGCAGGGGACGGTGACATCCGGCAGGAACTGCATCTCGATTTCGATAAAACCCTCACCGCGGCAGGCCTCGCAACGTCCGCCCCGCACGTTGAAGGAAAACCGGCCGGGCTTATAGCCGCGCAGCCGGGCCTCGGGGACGGTGGCGAACAGCTCGCGTACGGGGGTAAAGGTGCCGGTATAGGTGGCGGGGTTGCTGCGGGGGGTGCGCCCGATGGGCGACTGGTCAATATTGATTACCTTATCGATATGCTCGATGCCGACTATCTCATCGCAGTCGCCAGCCCGGTCCTTGGCCCGATAGAATATCTGCGCCAGTTTGCGATAGAGAATTTCATCCACCAGGCTGCTCTTGCCGCTGCCGGATACGCCGGTGATGCAGACGAACTTCCCCAGGGGGATATGGACGTCTATGTTTTTCAGGTTGTTCTGGCGGGCGCCCCGGATAACCAGCTCCCTGCCGTTGCCGGGTCGGCGTTTCTCCGGGAGGGGAATCCGCCTGGCGCCGCTCAAGTACTGGCCGGTGGACGACTCCTTGCAGTTCATAATATCGTCAAGGGTGCCGGCGACAACGATATGGCCGCCGTGCTCGCCGGCCCCGGGACCCATATCCACGATATGGTCGGCGGCGCGCATCATGGCCTCGTCGTGCTCGACCACCAGGATAGTATTTCCCAGGTCGCGAAGTCGCTGCATCGTCTGAATGAGCCGGTAATCATCGGCGGGGTGGAGTCCCACGGTAGGCTCGTCACAGACATAGAGGACGCCCATCAGGCCGCTGCCAATCTGGGTGGCGAGGCGGATACGCTGGGCTTCGCCGCCGCTAAGGGTCATCGAGGCGCGGTCGGTGGAAAGATAGTCCAGGCCTACATCTTCCAGGAAGCCCAGGCGCGTCTTAATCTCCTTGAGCACCTGGTGGGCAATCAGCTTCTCGCGCTCGTTCAGCACTTTACGGTCGAGTTCTTCCACCCACTCCAGCGACCGCGTGACCGACATAGCGGTAACGTCCATGATATTATTATTACCGATGGTTACAGCCAGAGATTCCGGTTTCAGGCGCTTGCCCTGACAGGCCATGCAGGGTCGCGACACCATGTAACGCTCGGTATTGGCGCGGGACTGTTCCGACTCCGTCTCGCGGAAAATCCTCTCCAGGTTGGGAATGATGCCCTCATAGCCGTCGGAAATACGCACCATCCTGCCGAAACGGTTGCGGTACCTGGGGATTTCCCTGCCCTCCCCGTAAAGCAAAAGGTTGAGATGCTCTTCACTCAAATCTTTAACCGGCGTATGCAGGGAAAAGCCGCTTTTCCTCGCCAGGGGCTCCACCCGCCACAGGTACCAGTTGTGGTACTGCCAGGGCCGGATGGCTCCCTGCATAACGGACAGCTCTTTATTCAGCACGAGGTCAGGGTCAACTTCAAGTCGGAACCCCAGGCCGGTGCATTCCGGACAGGCGCCATAGGGGGTATTAAAACTGAAAGTGCGCGGGGATATCTCACCCAGGCTGATACCGCAGTGGACGCAGGCGAAATGCTCCGAGAACAGCAGCTCTTCGCCGCCGATGATAGATACCAGCACCACACCCGCGCCGACCTTGAGGGCGGTCTCGACGGAATCGGCGATGCGGGCCTGGTCGCCCTGCCCGACGACAAGCCTATCGACGACGACCTCGATGGAATGACTTTTATATCTGTCGAGCTGTCCTATGTCCTCGGCAAGCTCGCGGATTTCCCCGTCCACGCGCACGCGGGCGTAACCAGATTTACGCAGGTCCTCGAAGACGGACTGGTATTCGCCTTTACGGTCTCGTACCAGCGGGGCCAGAATCATGATGCGGCTTTTTTCCGGCAGCTTCTGGACGGCATCGACAATCT
>CAYPDM010000140.1:0-2624 GCA_964409485.1 uncultured Dehalococcoidaceae bacterium
TCGGCACCGAGGGCGATTGCCTTGGCTACGTCGCCGCTGTTCCTGATGCCGCCCGAGACCACGATAGAAGCCTGATTACGTATGCCTTCTTCCCTCAATCGGCTGTCCACCGAGGCCAGGGCCAATTCGATGGGAATGCCGACATTATCCCGGATGACCTTGGGAGCGGCGCCGGTAGCCCCACGCAGCCCGTCGAGAACGACGATATCGGCACCGCCCCTGACGATGCCGCTGGCGATGGCGGCGGAATTATGGACGGCGGCTATCTTTACCGATACCGGCTTGGTATAGTTAGTGGCTTCTTTTAAAGCGTAGATAAGCTGCGCCAGGTCCTCGATGGAGTAGATGTCGTGCTGCGGCGCCGGTGAGATGGCATCGGTTCCTTCCGGAATCATCCGCGTCAGCGATACGTCCGCGCTTACTTTCTCTCCGGGCAGGTGCCCGCCGATACCCGGCTTGGCCCCCTGGCCGATTTTTATCTCGACTACCCTGGCCGCATTGAGGTAATCGGCGTGAACGCCGAAACGCCCCGATGCCACCTGGACGATGGTGTTGTTGCCGTATTTATACAGGCTGGGGTGAAGCCCGCCTTCACCGGTGTTCCACAGCGTGCCCATCTCGGTCGCCGCGCGGGCAAGGGACTCGTGTACGTTGATGCTTACCGCCCCGTAGGACATGGCCGCGAACATAACCGGCACCTCCAGCTTGACCATCGGCGCCAGCTTTGTTTTTATATCGAACGATTCCGCCTCGACTTCTAGTCGGTCGGGTTTGCTTCCCAGGTAAGTGGTCAGCTCCATCGGCTCGCGCAGGGGGTCGATAGAGGGATTGGTAACCTGGCTGGCGTTGAGCAGCAAATGGTCCCAGTAGATGCGATGGCTTTTATCATCGCCCATGCCGGTCAGCAGCACGCCCCCGGTTTCCGCCTGCTTGTTGATGTCCTCGATTACTTCAGGACGCCAGTTCTGGTTGTCGCGGTAGTCCAGCGGGGTATAGCTGACGGTCAGCGCATTGGTAGGGCAGAAGATGACGCAGCGCTGACAACCGACGCAGTTTTCTTCGATACTTCTTACCTCGTCGTCTTCAGGGTCGTAGTAGTTGGCTTCGAAGCTGCACTGGTTGACGCAGACCTGACATTGTATACACCGGTCTTTATCTCTGATTATCTTAAATTTTGGTGCGCTATAAGTCTTCATATTATTTTACCGATTTCCCGGCTGATATCCCCTCCACGCCGGCGGCGTCTGATGGCCTCGCCTCTTTTTTAAGCCGCCCTATAACCGGCTTTCCGCCCACGGGTATCCAGGCCTTGTCCAGGTCCGGGCATATCAGGCGTATGGCCGATTCCTCGGACGAGAGGTACAGCATATCGCCCTTCTCTCCCACGGTCAGCGGCCGCAGCCGTATACGGTCGGTCAGCCCTATCATTTCCCCCTGGCGGGCGATGACTACGGCGAAGGGACCGTTTAAAAGCAGGCTGCCGTATACCTGGCGTAATGCCCTGGCGAGTTTTTGCTCTTGCGGCGGCATTCTGTCGATTTCGTCCCAGAAGGGGGCCGCCAGTACTTTAGCGGTGATTTCCCACGGCAGATTGTGCCGGCGCATGAG
Organism: uncultured Dehalococcoidaceae bacterium; assembly: GCA_964409485.1. Lineage (GTDB taxonomy): Bacteria > Chloroflexota > Dehalococcoidia > Dehalococcoidales > RBG-16-60-22 > JAFGPF01. Next base: position 1,609 of record CAYPDM010000140.1, read on the forward strand.
TAGGTCGACGGCATAGGCGATAACTTCAGTATCGGTCTGCATGGTGCACTGGTAGCCGTACTGTTCCAGGAAACGGCGGTTAATCCCGTAGGAAGAAATTTCGCCGTTATGAATCACTGTCCAGTCCAGGATTGAAAACGGGTGCGCCCCTCCCCACCAGGCCACGGTATTGGTCGGAAACCTGCCGTGCGCCGTCCAGAGATATCCCCGGTATTCTTCCAGCCGGAAATATTCGGCCAGTTCTTCGGGGTAGCCAACGCCTTTAAAGACGGCCATGTTCTTGCCGCTGGAGAAGACGAAACTATTATTGGCGCCGGTATTGATAGCCATCACCTTCTCCACGATGTAATCGTCCACGGAAAGGTCCTCCGGTAGATTTTGCGGCACGTCCAGGAAGTAACGCCATACCAGCGGGGTGTTTTTTATCGCCGGCGTCGACCGCGTAGGCACCTCTTCCTCGCGGGTAAGGGTAAAATATTTACGCAGGAATTCTTCCGTCTCCTGCTTATCTTCGTTATTGAGAAACATTATATGAAAGGCATAAAGGTCGGCGTGTTCCGGGTAGAGGCCGTAGACCGCAAAGCCTCCGCCCAGTCCGTTGCCGCGGTCGTGCATATTGGCGATGGCTTTTATGACACTCTCCCCGGAGAACCTCCTGCCTGACTTGTCCATGGCGCCGAATATCGCACAGGCGTCGATAACCTTATCATCGTGATAGGTGTTATTTATTTTACCCAGGTCTCTCATGGTTGTTCCTTTCGGGTAAAAACCTAGTCCCCGATGGCCAGCTCCTCCGGCTCTTCAATATGAGTTATCACCTCGGTGCCCTTGGGAGGCGCGCCGGTCAGGCGGTCTTTCCAGACCGATTCCGGCAGAGAGGCCAGCCCGAAGTCTTCAGCGACGAGGGCTTCCTTATATTTGCCGATGTTTACTCTGTCTTTCATCAGGTTATAGACGATGCCCGATTTCTCGATATCGCCGGCAAAGACCATTCCGGCCAGTTTGCCTTTTTTAAT
>CAYPDM010000141.1:0-2601 GCA_964409485.1 uncultured Dehalococcoidaceae bacterium
TATCCGGGTGGTCTGGTTCAACCAGCCGTACCTGGCGAAGAAGCTGACCACCAATGCCAGGATAATGTTGAGCGGCCGCGTCAGCCTGTTCAAGGGCCGCCACGTCTTTCAGTCGCCGGAGTGGGACATTGTCGAAGGCCAGGACCTGGTGCATACTGCCCGTCTGGTGCCGGTCTACCCGCTTACGGCGGGACTGCGGCCGCGGCAGGTCAGGAAGCTCATGAAAGAGTTCGCCGACAGGTGGGTGGGGCAGGTAACCGACTTCCTGCCGGCGGGGCTGCGTAAACGGCTGGGTCTGCTGGAGCTACCCGAGGCTATCAGCCAGGCCCACTACCCGGAGGATGAAGTTACCAAAGACAGGGCCAGGGTCCGGCTGGCTTTCGATGAGCTTTTCCTGCTGCAGCTCGGCGTAATGAGTAAAAAGCGCGACTGGCAGGAGACCCGGCCTGGTAACGCTTTCGATATTAAAAAGACGGCTGTAGAGAAGTTCCTTGATTCCCTGCCTTTTACCCTGACCGGCGCCCAGGACAAGGTGCTCAACGAGATATTGGATGACTTAAGTAAATCGAAGCCGATGAGTCGGCTGTTGCAGGGGGAGGTGGGCAGCGGCAAGACGGCGGTGGCCACGGCGGCATTGCTAATGGCGGCGGCTAACGGTTACCAGGGCGCTTTCATGGCGCCCACCGAGATTCTCGCCGAACAGCACTTCGCCACTATCTGCCGGCTGCTGTCCCGACTGGGACGGGAAGAGGGTGAGGGGTATCTGAAAAGCTATTCCGGCTTTCTGGAGCGTCCCGTGAAGGTGGCGCTGCTTATCGGTGATATTAAAGGGGCGGGTAAAAAGCAGATACAGCAGCAGGTTTTAGAAGGGGATGTGGATATAGTTATCGGCACGCATGCCCTCGTTCAAAAAGGGGTGGAGTATAATAAGCTGGGACTGGCGGTGGTGGACGAGCAGCACCGTTTCGGGGTGGAGCAGCGCTCGGCGCTGCGGGAAAAGGGATTCAACCCGCACATGCTGGTAATGACCGCCACGCCGATTCCCCGGACGCTGGCCCTGACGCTTTACGGCGACCTCGACCTCTCCGTAATCGATGAACTGCCGCCGGGCAGGCAGACCGTAAAGACGAAGTGGCTCAAGCCCAACCAGCGGGAAAGCGCCTATGCCTTCGTGCGGAAGCAGGTTGTAGAAGGCCGTCAGGTCTTTATACTCTGTCCGCTGATTGAAGAGTCCGAGGCGGTTATGGCCCAGGCCGCGGTGGTGGAGTACGAACGTCTTTCCGGTGAAGTCTTCCCGGATTTAAGACTGGGTCTGCTGCACGGGCGACTGTCCTCGAAGGACAAGGACACGGTTATGGAGAGCTTTCGCCGCGGCGAACTGGATATACTGGTTTCCACGCCGGTCATCGAGGTCGGCATAGACATACCCAACGCCACCGTCATGCTGATAGAGAGCGCCGACCGTTTCGGGCTTTCCCAGCTGCACCAGTTTCGCGGTCGGGTAGGGCGCGGCGAGGCGCAGAGCTACTGTATGCTGCTGGCGGAAAATCCCTCCGAGGTAGCTCGGGAAAGACTTGACATAATAGAGAGTGTGCAGGACGGGTTCAAGCTGGCCGAGGAAGACCTCAAGATGCGGGGGCCGGGCGAGTTTTTCGGCACCAGGCAGAGCGGACTGCCCGACCTGCGTATGGCTAAAATATCCGATGTGGCTATCCTGGAACTGGCGCGGACGGAGGCAATCAAGCTCTTTAAGGTCGACCCCACTCTGGAGAGGGCGGAGCATATACCCCTGGGACAGGAGATGGCGCGGGTCTGGGCGGGGGCCGCCGAGTGGAGCTAAAATATATGAATTCTTTATCTTAAATTAATATTTTCTTAATGTCGTATTGTGGTATATTGTGGTATACTCTTGAAAAATACTTGAAAGCTACTAGTAAATCCAGGACGCAGGATTATATTGAGTTCAACGTACGCTAAAGTTATCGTAAATCCGGCCGCCGGCGCCGGTAAAACCGCCCGTCTGTGGCCCCTGATAATGGAACTGTTCAAGGGGCAGGGGCTTCGTTTTGAACACGATGTCACCGAGGCACCCGGACACGCCATCGAGCTTGCCAGGGTCGCCGCGCAGGATGGCTACAATATGGTGGTCTCCGTGGGAGGCGACGGCACCATCAACGAGATTGTCAACGGACTGTATGCTTCCGGAAATATCGGGGGTGCCCTGCTGGGCATTGTCAGCACGGGGACGGGCAGCGATTATATCCGCACCATCGGCGTGCCGCGGCGTTATGAGGATGCCTGCCGTAATTTCCTCCAGCCGAAAAAGCTCATGGTAGACCTCGGTATTGTGCAGTATTCCAGCAATGGGAACAAAGAGGAGCGGCTTTTCGTTAACTTCGCCGGCATGGGCTTCGACGCCGAGATAGTGCGGCGCACCACCCAGCAGTACAAGGCGCTGGGCAGCCTGCCTTCCTACCTGCTGGGACTGCTCACCACCCTTGTATCCTACCGCAACAGGGATATTACCCTCGTGATAGACGGCGAAGCGGTGGATACGCGGGTATGCACGGTGGTTATGAATAACGGCAGGTACGGCGGCGG
>CAYPDM010000142.1:0-2579 GCA_964409485.1 uncultured Dehalococcoidaceae bacterium
CCTCGACCAGTCCGGTATTGGTGATATTGCCCACCAGCGAGAATATCTTGGTGCCTTTGCTGTTCTCGGTGCCTATCTGGCGATACCAGTCGGCGCCGTTATTAATAATCAGGGGCACGTTTGCCCATGTCTCCACATTATTAAGGTTGGTCGGCTGTCCCCAGAGTCCCTGCTCCGAGGTGTGAACGTACTTGGCTCTCGGTTCCCCTACCCTGCCTTCCAGCGAAGCCATTAAAGCGGTGGACTCGCCGCAGATGAAGGCGCCGCCGCCTCTCTGTATCTTGATAGTGAAATCGTACCCGGAACCTAAAATATTCTTACCCAGCAGACCTTGAGCTTCCGCCTGCTCGACGGCTGTCTGCACGTGCCTTACGGCCAGCGGGTACTCGTTGCGGATATAGATGTAGCCCTGGTTGGCGCCGATAGCATATGCGCCGATTATCATGCCTTCCAGGACACTGTGCGGGTTGCCTTCCACGAGGCTCCTGTCCATGTAAGCTCCGGGGTCGCCCTCGTCGGCGTTGCAGATAACGTACTTCGTCTCGCCCTTTGCCTTACGGGTGCTCTCCCACTTGTTGCCGGTCGGGAAACCGCCGCCGCCGCGTCCCCGCAGTCCCGCCTTTTTCACCTCTGCTATAATCGCTTCCGGCGTCATCTTGAGCGCCTTCGCCAGCGCGGCGTAGCCGCCGACCGCCAGGTAGTCTTCGAGAGAAGTGGGGTCGATTAACCCGTTATTGCCGAAGACGAGCCGTTTCTGCAGCTTGTAGAAGGGTACATCGCCTTCACGGGTTATTTTCTTTCCGGACTGACGGTCGGTGTAGAGCATCCTTTCGATAACGTTGCCCCTCCCGACGGTCTCGGTCAGTATCTCCGGTACGTCCTTGACCCTGACCCGCTGGTAGAAAATATCTTTTGGCTTGATAACTACCAGGGGCCCCCGCTCGCAGAAGCCGTGGCAGCCGGTGGCCCTGATGTCCACCTTGCTTTCCAGTTTCTGTTTTTTGACTTCGTCCTGAAAGGCCGCCGTGACGGCTTGGCAGCCGTGGGCATGGCACCCGGTGCCGTTGCATACGGTAATGACGGCCTTTTTCGGGTCTCTTTTCCCCGTTATCGACTTTCTAAGAGTCTCCAGTTCACCTACGGATTTTAGTTTAGCCACTGGTGACGTCCTCCACTCGTTAGTTATATTCCTTCAGCACGGAAACGATACCCTCGGGCGTCATTTCTCCGTGATAGTCTTCTCCGATGATGACCATCGGGCCGAGGGCGCAGGCGCCGACGCAGTTGACCGTTTCCAGGGTGAAATTAAGGTCTTTGGTGGTCTGCCCTCTTTTAATTTTGAGTTCCTGCTCAACCTTCTCCAGGACTTTTACGGCTCCCCGAACGTGGCAGGCCGTGCCCAGGCAAACGTTAATCAGGTGGCGTCCTCGCGGTGTCAGGCTGAACGCCTTGAAAAAGGTGGCGACGCTGTAGACCCGACTCAACGGAACGCCGAGGCCTTCGCTGGTTTCCTGCAGTGCCTCTTTGGGAAGGTACCCTATTTCCGCCTGGATATCCTGCAGGATATCCACCAGCAGCGCTTTATCGTGCTGATGCTTTTGCAGCGCCTTTTTTGCTTTTGCTTTTAGCTCTTTTGGTGACATTGGCTTTCTCCAGTAGCTTTTGATATTCCAGTTCCACTCTTTCCTGTATCTGGTCGATAATATCATCGCTCAAGTGGCGGAACCTGCCCTGTATCTTCAGGTAGTCCCTTATCGGCCTTAGCCTGGGCAGGTTGATACTCATCTTGTATACGCCGTTATCCACTTCGAAGAGGGGGAACATGCCCGTCTGCACGGCCAGGCGCGACTGGCGGTTGACCGTATCCGTGGCGCTGCGCCAGCCGGTGGGGCAGACCGAGAGGATGTGGATGTAAGCCGGCCCGGGTGTATCCACTGCCTTGCGGACCTTCGCCATGAGGTCGAAGGGGTAACCGTGGGTGGCGGTGGCCACATACGGTATATTATGGGCCGCGGCGATTTCCGGCATGTTTTTCTTCCAGCTGAACTGGCCGAAGCTCTGCTTGCCGGCGGGAGAGGTGGTGGTGGCCGCGCCGAAAGGCGTTGCCGAAGACCTCTGGATGCCGGTATTCATATATGCCTCGTTATCGAAGCAGATATAGGTGAAATCGTGACCTCTTTCCAGGGCGCCGGATATTGCCTGAAGTCCGATATCGCTGGTGGCGCCGTCGCCGCCGATGGCAACTACCTTGGTATTTTCCGGCACTGCTATCCCCTTTCGCTTCATGGCTTTGTACCCCGCCTCGATGCCCGAGGCTACTGCCGCCGCGTTCTCGAACAGGGTGTGAATCCAGGGAAGGTGCCAGGAAGTAAACGGAAGCTGCGAGGCGACAATCTCCATGCAGCCGGTGGCATTGACCACGATGACGTTGTTATCCAGTGCCTTAAACGCCATCCTCACGGCCAGGGCTTCGCCACAGCCGATACAGGCGCGGTGACCCGGCGCGAAATTCTCCTTTTTCTTTATAAGTCGAGGTACGTAAACCGCGTATTTTTCCATTATTCCCTCACCCCGTGAAT
>CAYPDM010000143.1:0-2572 GCA_964409485.1 uncultured Dehalococcoidaceae bacterium
AGTTTCCCCCTTTGAAAAAGGGGGATTAAGGGGGATTTTAGTGCCACGAAAGTGCTACAATATCGGCATACCTTAAAGCACAGCAGGAGGTAGCGTAAAATGGCAGATACAAAATACAGTAAATACATTGTCACGGAGCTTAAAACCCCAGATTTTCCCCGGGAATTCGTTGAAGCATACTCAAAGTTCGCTACGCGTATACTCTGGATGGACGAGGATGTGGTTGGCGGGGCTTTCCAGATGAATTGTTCCTGGTACCTCAAGCCTTCGCCGCATGGGGCGGAATCCCACAAACATGATGTCGATGAAATCATCGGCTTTTTCGGCAGCGACCCTAAAAATCCGTACGACCTCGGCGGTGAGGTGGAGCTCTGGCTGGAAGATGAAAAACACATCATAACCAGTTCCGCGATGGTTTTCATACCGGCGGGAATGAAACACTGTCCTCTCACTATCACGCGCGTTGACAGACCCATTTTCCACTTCTCCACCGTGACCGGCGGCAAATATATACAACAGAGGTAAAGGAGGACCAAATGGCAGCGAGAAAATATGAAAAATACATCCTCACCGACCTGAAAATGCCTGACGAAGTAGAGGCAAGACAGGAGGAATATAACAAGCGGGCTACCCGCATACTGTGGCTGGAGGATGAAATCCTTAAGGGCGCTTTCAGTATAATCTGCTCCTGGTACTGGAAGGCCACGGAGAAGGAAGGCTCCCCCTCCCATGTCCACGATTTCGACGAGGTGGTGGGCTTCTTGGGCAGTGATTATAAAAATCCTCACGACCTGGGTGGGGAGGTAGAGTTCTGGCTGGAGGACGAAAAATACATGCTCACCAGGAGCTGCCTTATCTACGCGCCCAAAGGGATGAGGCACTGCCCGTTGCGGGTGGTAAAGGTAGAACGCCCCTTCCTGTTTCTTGCCGTTTCGCTGACCCCAAGGTACGTCAAGGACGGCATTATCTGGGCATCGTCTTAAGCGTGGGCCTTTTTAGTTGTCCGGACTGCCCCCTGCTTCCCATTCTCCACCCAACTACCCTATACTATAAGCAGGAGGTTCACTCCCATAAACATCTTCAGTAAAGCCTTAAAACGCACCCATGACACCTGGTTCGGGCGGGCGATGGGCCTGTTCGACCGTAAAACAATTGACCAGGAAGTCTGGGACGAGCTTGAAGAACTGCTCATCTCGGCGGATGTGGGCGTAAGCACCACGGAAAAGCTCATCGGCACTATCAAACAGCGCGTCGAAGAAGAAAAGCTGGACGGCTCGCAGGTCAGCGCCGCCCTCAAAGGGGAGATGGTCCGTATCCTCGATATTCCGCCGGTAGAGAAAAGCGCCGGTATCGCTCCCCCTGAAGTCTATCTGGTCGTCGGCGTAAACGGCAGCGGCAAGACCACTTCCATTGCCAAGCTCGCTTATTCGTTAAAAAAAGAGGGGAAAAACGTCCTCATAGCCGCGGCGGATACCTTCCGGGCGGCGGCCATCGACCAGCTGAAAAAGCAGGGGGAAAGGGTGGGAGTGGACGTCGTTGCCCACCAGCCGGGGGCCGACCCCGGGGCGGTGGCGTATGATGCCATCCAGGCGGCCAAGAGCCGGGGAGTGGACGTTGTCATTATCGATACCGCGGGCCGACTCCACACCAAGTACAATCTCATGGAAGAATTGAAGAAAATCAGGCGCGTGGTCGCCAAGCTGGACTCCACCGCGCCGCACCAGGTTATCCTCGTGCTGGACGCCACCACCGGCCAGAACGGCCTGACCCAGGCGCGGTACTTCACGGAGGCGGTCGGCGTTACCGGCATCTTCCTGGCCAAGCTCGACGGAACGGCCCGGGGAGGCATCGTGCTGGCTATCTGCGACGAATTGAAAGTGCCCATCCGCTTAATCGGGGTTGGCGAGGGGCTGGAGGATATGGTAGACTTTGATGCTGAAGCCTTCGTCGAAGCTCTTTGTTCCTGACGCCCCGGAGACGATATGATTTATAACAATATAAGTCCCATTGCTTTTACCATCGGGGAAATTAGTGTCCGCTGGTACGGCATTATGGTAGCCCTGGCGGTGCTGTCGCTGGTGCTGTGGTCGCTGTGGTCGGTGAAAAAAGGCGCGAAAGTCTCTTACGATACGGTTATCACCGCCGCCATCGTCGGCATTCCTTCCGGCGTGATATTCTCCCGCCTGCTCCATGTTATCGACTACTGGGACTACTTTATCGAGCACCCCGGCCAGATAATCGGCGGTTCGGGACTGTCCATCTACGGCGCCGTCCTCGGGGCGGCATTAGGTATCTGGATTTTCAGTCGGTTCAGGAAAATTTCTTTCGGCTACTTTGCGGACATGCTGGCTCCCGGCATTATCCTGGCACAGGCCATCGGCCGGGTGGGCTGTACTCTGAACGGCTGCTGCTACGGGATAGAATGCCACCTGCCTTGGGCTGTTATCTATACTCATCCGGAGAGCCTCGGCCCGCTGGGAATACCTGTTCACCCCACGCAGCCCTATGAAATTATCTATAACCTGATTGTCTTCGGAATCCTGGTGGCCTTGAGGAAGCGGTTCCGCCCCGA
>CAYPDM010000144.1:0-2543 GCA_964409485.1 uncultured Dehalococcoidaceae bacterium
GGCGTGCCGCGGGCGCGGCGGGCTATCTCTTTCAGCCCTTCTTCATCCGCCTCCACCTGAAGTATGCGGGCGGAGCGTTCGACTATTTTCTCCAGCGATGCCTGGTCGTAGAAATCGAGTCGGTACACGGAGCCGAACCTGTCCCGCAGTGGCGGACTTAGCAGGGCGTAGCGCGTGGTGGCGCCTATCAGGGTAAAGGCGGGGAGGTTAAGACGCAGGCTCTTGGCGCCGGGTCCTTTGCCGATGATGATATCCAGGGCGAAGTCCTCCAGGGCGGGGTACAGTATCTCTTCTACCGTCCGGTTGAGGCGGTGAATTTCATCGATGAAGAGTACATCGTGTTTTTTCAGGTTGGTCAGGATGGCGGCTAAATCTCCGGTGCGTTCTATGGCGGGACCGGATGTAGTCTTGATATTGACGCCCACCTCGACGGCGATGATGTGCGCCAGGCAGGTCTTGCCCAGGCCGGGAGGCCCGTAAAAAACAGTATGGTCCAGAGGCTCTCCCCGCCCTTTGGCGGCGGTGATGGCTATCTTAAGATTTTCCTTTGTCTTGTTCTGCCCGATGAAGTCCGTCAGGGAGCGGGGTCTAAGACTCGTGTCCAGAGGCGCGTCCTCGGTGCTGGGCTTGCCAGATATAATACGAGCTATTGTCTCACCCCCTTAATCCTTTATGGGAAGGACGGCGAAAGGAACTCTAGGCAGGTTCTTCCTTGTTTTCTTCTGCCGCTGTCGCCTCTGCTTTCGGCTCTTCGGCAGCCGCTTCTTCGCCTTCCGGTAAATCGGCTGTCTCTTCTGCCGCTGTCGCCTCTGCTTTCGGCTCTTCGGCAGTCACCTCTTCGCTTTCCGGTGAATCGGTTGCTTCTTCTGCCTCTGTCATCTCCGCGTCCGGCTCTTCGCCTTCCGGTGAGGTTGACGCTTCCTCTCCTTCCTCTCCGCCGATAATGTCGTCAACGGTTAACACTCCGTCTTCTTCCGTCATACCCAGGCTGGCCAGAAGCTTCATCGCTTCATCTTCTTCTCCGGCGGCGGTCAACTCGGCCACCTCTTCTTCGCCGAGGTAGCGGGCGGGAATCAGCTTGCCGATGATGACATTTTCCTTAAGTCCGACAAGTCTATCTACCCGGCCATTGGCCGCGGCTTCGGTGAGGATTCTGGTGGTCTCTTGGAAGGAGGCGGCCGCCAGCCAGCTCTCGGTGCTTAATGAAGCCCTGGTGATGCCCAGCAGGACGGTATGTGCCGTTGCCGGCTCACCGCCTTCGGCCAGCACCTTGGCATTGGTATCTTCGTAGATAAATTTATCAACCAGCTCGTCGGGTACCAGGTCGGTATCACCGGCGGAATCGACGCGGACTTTGGTCAGCATCTGGTGCGCGATGACTTCGATATGTTTGTCGTTGATGGTAACGCCCTGGGAGCGGTACACTTTCTGCACCTCGTTGACCAGGTACTGCTGCACGGCTTCTTTCCCCAGTATGCGCAGTATGTCGTGCGGATTTATGGAGCCATCCGTAAGCTGCTGACCGGCTTTTATTTCATCGTCGGTCTTGACCCAGATACTGGCGGTAGAAGGAATAATATATTCCCGCTCCTCTTTCTCGGCATAGCTTATAACCAGCTGCTTCTTCTTAACATTGGCTTCTCCGGCAAAACGGGCCACGATGGGTTGTTCCTCCGGGGCCGGGGCGGTATCCGCTTTGCCGCTTTTAGCGGCGGCCGGGGTTGCCAGCACCATGCCGATATCCACCCACTGCCCTTTCTTGACCATCACCTTCCAGCCTGTAGGCAGTGCATATTCGTCCTGGTAGATTTCGGTGCTGGCGATTTTAATTTTTCGTCCTTCTTCGTTCTGAATCACCTCGGCGGTCCCGTCTATTTCCGAGATAATCGCCTGTCCCCGCGGTGTCCTGGCTTCGAAGAGTTCTTCCACCCGGGGGAGGCCGCTGGTAATATCAAGTCCGACCACGCCGCCGGTGTGGAAGGTGCGTAGCGTCAGCTGGGTGCCGGGTTCGCCGATACTCTCGGCGGCGATGATTCCCACGGCTACGTCGGATTCGATGAGATTTCCGCGGGCAAGGTCGCGGCCGTAGCAGAGCCGGCAGGTGCCGCGCCGTGATTTGCAGGTAAGGGGCGACCTGACATAGACCGAGGTCAGACCGGCCGCGTTAATTTCTTCAATTATATGTTCATCGATTTCTTCATTCAGCGCGACGATGACTTCGCCGGTTTCGGGATGGATGATATCGCCCGCCGCCATCCTGCCCAGTATACGGTCGGCAAGCGGCGGTAAAATACCTTTTTCTTTCGGTTCTGATATCCAGAGGCCGTCGGTAGTGCCGCAGTCGTGCTCAACGGTAATAACATCCTGGGCGACATCGATGAGGCGCCGCGTGAGATAACCGCTATCAGATGTCCTTAAAGCCGTGTCCGCCAGTCCTTTGCGGGCGCCGTGGGTGGATATGAAGTATTCCAGGACGCTGTGGCCTTCGCGCAGGCTGGACTTGATGGGGAACTCGATAATTTTACCGGCGGGGTCGGTCATCA
>CAYPDM010000145.1:0-2527 GCA_964409485.1 uncultured Dehalococcoidaceae bacterium
CGGCATCGATTTCCTGCTCCTGGTCGAAGCGGATAGGATACGGCCAATCCGGTGCGCGACCTTGTTCTTTGAAATAATCATGCCATGTAGCCAATTTCTCAACCTCCTTTATGACTTACTCAATCCTCTGGTCTCACTTGAATAGATGATTAAAGCTATAATCTGATGTCAGTCATCAAGAAACCGTCATTCCTCGGCGGGAACGGCAGTATATTTATCGGTCAGGTTTGAAATGTATGAGAGATTTCCGGTATCAAATCGTGGCGGGCTAACCTTCGTCCCTCATGAGTCTTAACCCAAATGATATATCCCATCGCATCCCATTGTCAAGCCTGGTCACCACGCCGCGGCGGTAGGTTCAAAAAGCTATCTTTTTAGTACCTCATTCGTTATACTGTATGCACGGGGTAACACCGATATTACCGACCGGACGAACGTAAATATTCAAAGGTGGTCCGGCTCTGAACGGGGGTTGTCAGGTGCAAGATGAGGAGAGCCTTATCCGGAGAGCGCAGCAGCGCGACCAGGTGGCTTTAACTCAATTATATGAAGAGAACTTCGATAGGATTTATCGGTATATAGTTCTCAAGATAGGCGACCGTACGGAGGCGGAAGATTTGACTCAACAGGTCTTTCTCAATGCCCTTAAGTCAGTCTCTTCCTACAGGTTTAAGGGGATGCCGTTTTCCTCCTGGCTGTACCGTATCGCGCATAACCAGGTAGTCGATTACTTGAGAAAGAAATCGAGGCGCGCTACCGTCGCTCTTGATGAGTCGATTATCGCCGGTAAGGAAGACCCGGAGCAGGCTGCCGAAAGGAAGCTGGAAATTGAAGAACTGGCTCTGGCGGCAAAAAAGCTGACCGCGGCGCAGCAGGAAGTAATTTCCCTGCGCTTTACCGCTGATATGCCCATATCCGAGGTGGCTAAAATTATGGGCAGGAGTGTGGGAGCGGTTAAAGCTTTACAGCACAGCGCCATAGTCGCCCTGCGTAGAGTGCTATCGGCAGGGGTGGTATCATGAACAAGAAGAGCGAATTCAATAATATACTGGACGAATGCCTGGAGCGGTTGATAAACGGCGAGGCTATCGAGAAATGCCTGGCGGATTATCCCGATTATTCCGTCGAGCTTGAGCCCCTGCTGCGGACTGTCCTGGATGCCCGTAAAGCGTCTGCGATAGAGCCGCGTCCCGAATTCAGGGAAAGGGCTGGCTATGAATTCCAGGCGGCTATCCGCGAGATGGAACCGGAAAAAGGGAGGGGCTTCTTTGCATGGTTTCCGCGTTGGGCTACCGTTGTTTCCGCCGTAGTAATCGTCCTGCTGGCCGCTACCGGCACCGTGGCCGCATCTACCGGCAGCCTGCCCGATGAGCCCCTGTACCATGTAAAGCTGGCAACCGAGGCGGTGCGACTGGCCTTTACACCTTCGGCGCTGGGTAAGGCGGGGTTGTACGCCAAATTTGCCGATGAAAGGGTGGAAGAGATAGTCAGGATGGCGGACGAAGGCAAGAGCGAGCAGATAGAGAAAGCCACAGACCGTATGAACGACCAGCTGATAGCCATGTCTGAACTCGTAGTACCCTGGGGGGGAGGAGCCGATACGCAACTGGAAACGACTACCTTTGAAGCGGCGGAAGCAGCGCCGGAGCCGGTGCCGGTCCCCGTGCCCGCCCCCACGCCTGCCCCCGCCCCTGTGCCCGCGCCGGAGCCCGCGCCTGAACCAGAACCGGAGATAATGGCGATGCCGGAGGAAACGCCCGCGCCCGTCATAGAAATACCCCCAGAAGCCGTGACGGAAGTTCCGGCACCGGCCGAGCCGGCGGCGCGCGCGCAGCGCGGCAATCTGGAAAAAGCCGTCGACCGCGGAATCCCGGATAAGGAAGCCGGCCCAGACGACCGGGCAAAACTCCGCCTGGATGTGTCCGAGAATGCCCTGGAAAATATTCAGAAGCTTCGGGAATCGCTGGATAAAGCACCGGAAAAACTGAAGCCCGCTCTACGCCGGGCGCTGGAGATTGCTGAAAAGAGTTATGAGCAGGCCTTGAGCAGCCTGGACTAGTCCGTTGCTACTTAATTTCGCCGGTTTCCACATTAATTCACCTCATTTGTGATATTTGTTACATACATTCCTTCCGTTTGGCGCTATTTTAGTATATAGGTATGCGTGTCTATCGTTTGAGGAACGGGAGGCCGGTGGTAAAAGAATAGAGAACGAGGGCATTTACTAACCTTACAGCGGCTTTTTCGTTATATATAGTGGAAAAACAAAAAGGAGGCTATACAATGAAAAAGACATGGTTGGCAGTGATTGGCGCGGTATTACTTCTCGGGGCGGTGGTGCTGACTGGTTGCGGGAACGGTGTTGGCGGCACCCTCGAGCTTAAAGGCAATCTCAACAGCCAGCAGGAAGGAATCTGGGTCAACGGCGAGGGCAAGGTGACGGCTGTTCCCGATGTGGCTACTATGAGCGTAGGCATCGAGGCGCAGGAAGCTACGGTCGCCGCAGCCCAGGATGAAGCTAAAGCGG
>CAYPDM010000146.1:0-2453 GCA_964409485.1 uncultured Dehalococcoidaceae bacterium
GCACTGGCTTTTTTTAGAGTCGCAGCCTCTACAGTAACCCGCCCTGATTCCCTTGCTTTGTATATCATATTTATAACCAAGGTATCCGGCGCAAACATTGCAGTTGGCGCCGCAGGGGGCAATCAGTTCCGCTTCCATATTTCACCTCTATCTGGTATGCGTCCCGTAGGCAATGTGCGTGCCGCCTTCCGAATACTTGAATCCCTTGGCGACTATCTTTACCATTTCCCGTCCGAGGTCACCGGTTGCTTTCATGCACTTTTCCAGGTCTTTAACATCGCCTTTGCCGCCGGCGTAAGCGGCGATAAAGCTGGCAGGTAGCATGCGGCGCGTAATCATGTAGAAATACAGGTCTTTGACGGCGTCTACGAGGCCGAAGCTGCCGGCCACGGCTACGATGCCTCCCACCTTATTAGCCAGACCTCCTCCCAGCGCAATCGTACGGTCGATGACCGTTTTGCCCTGCCCTGATATATTGTAGAAATATACCGGCGTCCCGAAGATAATGCCATCGGCTTCCAGCATTTTGGTGTAGAGCTCCTGCATGTCGTCCTTGATATGGCATACGCCCTTTTCCCTGCAGCCCCAGCAGCCGTCGCAGGGCTTGATGTCCTTACCGGCGATTGAATAGAGTTCCGTTTCGGCCCCTTCCTTTTTAGCCGCACCGAGCGCCTCACCGAGCAATATTACCGTGTTTCCGTCTTTTCGCGGACTGAACGAAAGACCCAGAATCTTCATGTTCGGCCTCCTTGATATTAAAGCTATATATTGCCACATTATAGCATCGATAGAGCGCGGCAGGAAATGAAAAGCACAGACCGTAACGGTCTGTGCCTCTATTGCATTCCGGTCTTGCCGGGAAGGATTAAAGCTGTATCTCGGTAAGGTCCGGGCTGATGATTAGTTTCGGCTCCGTTACCGACTGTACATCTTCCGGCGTGAGGCCGGCAAATATCTCTTTAAGGACCATTCCCTTGGGTGTAATTTCTATTACCGCGAGGTCGGTGAACAGCATGCTAACCCTGCCCATAGCGGTGGCCGGATAGGACAGCTCCTTAACAACCTTGTAATCACCATCCCTGGTGGTATGTTCCATGGCGATGTACAGCTTCCTGGCGCCGGCGCACAGGTCCATCGACCCGCCGATGTTGCCGACGAACAGGCCCCTCGCAGGGTTGGACCAGCCCGCATAGTCGCCGCGGTCGTTTATCTGTAGAGCGCCCATGACAGCCACATCGATATGCCCGCCGCGTATCATCCCGAAGGATTCGGCAATATCGAAATAGGATGTACCCGGCATTTCCGTAACCGCCTGGCAACTGGCGTTAATCAGGTCCTGGTCGACTTCGTCGCCCATGGCCAGAGGCCCGGTCTTGAGCATGCCGATCTCGGACTGGAGATTGATATCACGTCCTTCAATCCAGTCCGATATCAGAGTAGGTATACCGATACCGAGATTAACGTAATTGCCGTCCTCGAGCGCGTTAGCCACCCGCAAAGCAATCAGTTCTCTCGATAGTCCTCTTATTTTCACCTTTTCAGTCATTTCCTGTTATCCTTCCTGCTAGTCTATGGTTATGGCAAATTTGGGACGCGGCACCTGAATCATCCGGTGCACGTATATCCCGGGCGTATGCACATCGTTGCCGTTCATCTCCCCGGTCTTAACCATGCTTTCGACCTCGGCGATAGTAACCCTGGCCGCCGTGGCCATCACATGGTTAAAGTTTTTGGCAGTCTTGGCATACCGGAGATTGCCGTCACGGTCGCCGATATAAGCGTGGACGAACGCATAATCCGGCCTTAAAGCATATTCCAAGACGTATTTCTCGCCATCGATTATTCTCGTCTCTTTCGGCACGCGGTTGGCTTCAATATTGGTAACCACGCCTTCTTCCACCACCGAACCGATGCCGGTAGGAGTATAAAAAGCAGGTATGCCGGCGCCGCCGGCGCGGTATTTTTCGGCCATGGTGCCCATGGGATAGACCTCAAACTCGATTTCGCCGGACCTGACCGCCTGCTCGAATGGGTCCTGCATCCCCTTGCTGGCGGAGCGGAACAGGCCATAAGAATCGATGACTTTTTTAAGCTGGCCGTTTTCCACCAGCGTCCTTAACTCATCGGCAGCGCCGAGGAGAGGGCCGCAACCGCAGGTAAGCGTTAAATCCCTGGTGCCTTTCCTGATAATGGCCTGAAGTAAATCCCTCGGGACACCGCAGGCAAAAAAACCGGGGATGGCAATCATGGCGCCGTCTTCAATATCCGCTATCGCTTCATCGATACTGGGGTATACTTTCTCCAATACTTGGTCCTCCTGGTTATAGTCTGTACGGTTATAGCCCTTGCGGGTCTAGTCCCTGGGAGAAATTTTACAACCAATTATGTCAAGTGCGGCTTCCAGAGCAAGCTCCATACAACTGAAATTCTTAGCCATACTAATGTCTGTAATC
>CAYPDM010000147.1:0-2420 GCA_964409485.1 uncultured Dehalococcoidaceae bacterium
CGGTGGATACGCGGGTATGCACGGTGGTTATGAATAACGGCAGGTACGGCGGCGGGGGGATGTTCACCGCGCCCGATGCCAGCATTAACGACGGATATTTGGATGTGATGATAGTCGGCGATTTGAGCAAACCCGACCTTCTCCGGTCGCTGCCGCGAATCTATAAAGGCACTCACCTGACTCATCCCAAGGTGACCATGAAGAAGGCGAAGGAAATAGAGGTAAGGTCTAAACAGCCGATGCAGCTCCAGGCCGACGGCGAACTGCTGGGGCAGGTGCCGGCGCGTTTCAGCATCCTGCCCTCGGCGCTGAAGGTCGTTATTTAGTCAGAAGTTCTGAAAACATACAGGGTTGATTATTCATGAAAGTATTTACGAAAACCGGAAATAACAAGATGAAGTACCTGCTTATCACGCTGGTGGCTTTCGTCATTCTGGACGGTTTATTAACAGAACTGCTCCTCGGCGACGGGCTGGCGCGGGAAAGCAATCCGTTTTTACAGCCCTGGGTGGGAGATGTGGGCTTCATGGTGCTCAAGATAGTCGGCGCATTGCTGTGCGCTTTCATACTCTGGGATATCTACAAGCGGTTCCCCAGGATGGCGTTAATCACCACGTGGATTGCGGTGGTGGGATACGGCGTAATCGTGGCCTGGAACTCTAGCCTGTTCCTTCTAGCCTGATATCGGCGGCTTTCACGCTTTTAGAACGTTTCCAGTTCGGTACTGTTTCCGGCAGCTTATCTGCAAACTCTATTTCCCTGGGCAGTTTGTAGTCGGCCATGCGTCCCTGGCAGTACTGCCTTAATTCCTGCTCGGTTGCCGTTTCTCCCGGCTTTAGACGCACCAGGGCTTTTACCGTTTCGCCGCGTACCGGGTCCTGTACGCCGAGTACCTTGATTTCCGCTATCCCGGGATGAGCCGACAGTGCTTCCTCTATATCGCCGGGGAAGATATTCTGACCCTTGAGGATAAGCATTCTTCTCTTGCGGGCGGTGATGAAAAGGAAACCGTCCTCGTCTATCGAGCCGATATCGCCGGTATGCAGCCAGCCGTTTCTCAAGACCTCGGCGGTGGCCTCCGGCTTGCTGTAAAAGCCGGTCAGAGTCGGACCCCGGGCGACTATTTCCCCTTCCCGACCGGGCGGCAGCTCGTTGTCGTTTTCGTCGAATATCTTCATCTCCCAGCAGGGCAGCGGCTTGCCCGCGGAGCCTGGCTTGCCGGTGCCGTCGAGGGGCATGCAGGTGATGTGGCAGACTGCCTCGGTTTGTCCGTAGACATCGGTAATATCAATCCCGTAATGCTGCTTGAACAGGTTTACGACCGCCGGTTCCAGGGGGGCGCCGCCGCTGACGCAGAGTCGCAGCGAACTTAGGTCGTGCCGGATTCCCTCGCGCCGGGCGACATTTATCATCAGAGAGTAAATATAGGGGACGCCCATGTATATCGTGCCCTTTTCCCGTTCCACGACCTCCATGAAGCTATCGATGGAACGCCCCGTTCCCGTCACCATCACCACTTTATTGCCTTTGTATACCGAACCCATCAGGACGGCGGTCAGGCCGAACTGGTGGTAAAGGGGAAGAGCGAACTGTATCATCACGTCTTTATCGGTCTGCCGGAATGTATCGGCGGAGTTTACGGCCTCGGTGCAGATATTGCGGTGAGAGAGGGCCACGCCGTGCGGTTCCCGGGTGGGGCCCCCGGTATAAGATATAATGGCGATATCATCCGGGTCCAGGGGCACGTTAACGCCGGAGGCAGGGTTTTCTGCCAGGATTTTGCGGTAATCCGTAAACTGCTTCCCATAATCAGGGTTAAAGGTAATAACATGTTCGATGGAGTCGAACCGCGGCAGGGAGGGTAACAGCGATTCCAGCGGCGGATTTTCGGCGACGAGCACCTTCGGACGGCAGTCGTTGAACAGGTTCATTAACTCGCTGGCGACGTAGCGGGAGTCGAGCGGGACGGCTATCCCTCCGGACTTGATTATCCCGAAGAAGATGGATACGAACTCCGGGTTGCTGGCCTGGAGCGTAGCCACGCGGTCTCCCTTTTTAACGCCCATTGCGATGAGGGCATGGGCGACCCGGTTGGAGTCCTCGTCGAGTTGAGCAAAGGATACCCTCCGCTCTCCCATGATAATAAACGTTTTATCCGTAAAACGGCTAACGGCGTTTTCCAGCATCGATTTCAGGTTCATCGGTTAATTCCCGGTCCTGCCTTTCTATTCAGGGTCTTCCAGCAGCACTCTGGCGTCCACGGCGATAGCGCTGTCGCTGTAAGCGATAACGGGATTGAGGTCCAGCTCTTTGACCATCGGGTATTGCGTCACGAAGTCGGCGACCGCCAGCAGCATGTCTTCCAGTTTAGCTTTGTCTACGGGCGGCTGTCCGCGGTAGCCGGTCAGCATTTTATAGCC
>CAYPDM010000148.1:0-2417 GCA_964409485.1 uncultured Dehalococcoidaceae bacterium
TTTATTTAGTTCTTTGGTACGATATATTAATGCTAGTAGTCGCCTGCGTCAAACAGGTCCCGGATACTACCCAGGTCAAAGTCGACCCGGTTACCGGCACTCTCATCAGAGAGGGTGTGCCTTTCATTATGAACCCCTACGATACCCACGCCCTTGAAGAAAGCCTCCGACTTAAAGATAAGTACGGCTTTCGCGTCGCGGTAATCTCCATGGGTCCCCCCACCGCCGAAGTCACCCTGCGTAAAGCCCAGGCCCTGGGAGCCGATGAGGCTATACTGTTGAGCGACCGCGCCTTCGGCGGCGCCGATACTCTGGCCACCAGCATGGTCCTGGCCGAGGCTATTAAGAAACTGGCGGAAAAGGAAGAACTGGCCATCGTCATGTGCGGACGCCAGACCATCGACGGGGATACGGCCCAGGTAGGCCCCGGCATTGCTTCCCGTTTAGGATGCTCGCAGCTGACCCTGGTCGACCGTATCGAGGAGGTAGACGTAAAGGCCAGGCAGGTGAAAGTCAGGCGCAAGCTGGAAGGCCGCCACGAGATAGTTCAGGCGCCTTTACCCGCCATGATTGCGGTGTTGAGGGAAATCAACAGTCCCCGCTATCCTACGGTGCCGATGCGCCTCATGGCCGAAGATGCCTTCATCGCGCTCTGGGATAACAAGGAAATGAAAATAGATGAACAGTATATCGGTCTTAAGGGGTCGGCGACGCAGGTGAGGAAAATATTCTCGCCGGAGAGGGCTAAAGGCCGGATACTGGGTGGCGAAGATGATAAACCGGGAGATGTTGCGAAACTGCTCATAGACAGTATGACGGAAAAGGACCTCCTGTCCTTTTAGCTATTATAGATAGAGTCGATTTGAATGGAAGAACCGAAGAAGATTAAAAGACCCCGCGGCACGGCCCGGCTTATACCCGGCAGGTGTATCGCCTGCGGCGGTCGCTGCGAGAGCGAGTGCCCCAAGGAAGCCATCACCCTGAACGAAAAGGGCGAGCCGATTATCGACCTGGAATTGTGTACCAGGTGCCGCCGGTGCATCAAGGTCTGCCCGGTCGAGGCTATCGAGATTTTCTACACGCCGGAAGAGCAGAAGATACTGGACGAACTGGCGGCGCAGAAAGCCGCCGCCAAGCCCGAAGCCAAGCCGGAGGTCGAGGAAAAAGACCCGAGGCTTGAAAAAATCAAGGAATACAAGGGCGTCTGGGTCTTCATCGAGCATACCGAGGGCAAGTCGGCGGAGGTCTCCTGGGAACTGCTGGGCGTGGGCGGCGACCTCGCCAAAACGAGGGGTGTCGAGCTATGTTCGGTCTGCATCGGCGAGAATGTAGAGCAGCTTTGCAACGAGGCGTTTGCGTACGGGGCCGGGAAGGTCTATCTGATTGACGACCCCGTCTTTCACTATTACCGCACGGAGTCTTATTACCGGGCTTTTTGTCACCTGGTAGAGAAATACAAGCCGGAGATTGTGCTCATCGGGGCTACCGGACTGGGGAGGGATTTGGCCGGCGCTATAGCCACGAGGCTGAAGACCGGGCTGACGGCGGATTGCACCGGACTGGCCATCGACGATGAGGGTTTCCTGCTGCAGACGCGTCCCGCCTTCGGCGGCAACATCATGGCGACCATTCTGACGGAGTATACGCGACCCCAGATGTCCACGGTGCGACCCCACGTAATGCCCCTGCCGGAAAGGGATACATCCCGTACCGGCGAAATTATCCGCGAGGCTGTGCCCATCAAGGAAGAAGACATCGCCGCCAAGGTGCTGGAGGTAATCGAAGATACTAAACTGGACAGCGTGGACGTGGCGGCGGCGGACATTATCGTCTCCGGCGGACGCGGCATGTGCAACACGGAGAATTACAGCATACTCCAGGAGCTTGCGGATGAGCTGGGTGGGGTGGTGGCCTGCTCGCGCGCCGCCGTGGAAGCCGGCTGGATGCCCCTGGAAAGGCAGGTCGGACAGACGGGTAAGACGGTCCGACCCAAGATATATATCGCCTGCGGCATCAGCGGCGCCATTCAGCACCTGGTGGGCATGCAGGACTCTGATATTGTTATCGCCATCAACCGCGATAAACAGGCGCCGATTTTCGAGGTAGCTACGTTCGGGATTGTCGGCGACCTCTTTGAGGTAATCCCGGCAATAACGAATTATGTGAGAGAGTTGAAAGCCAAAAAGGCTGGCGCGGCCAAGTAATGCCGAAAAGGAATGATGTATTTTGACAGCTAACGTTATAGCGTTTATCATCGTCTTTTGTCTGGCCATACTGTTCTTTATCTGGAGCTGCTGGCAGCGTTTCGGCCTGGTAATGAAAGGCCGTCCGGACAATCGATTTAACGCCGTCCATAAACGCTTCTGGAATATGCTCTTTTACGCCTTCGGCCAGAGGCGGGTGGTCAGCAAGCCCTT
>CAYPDM010000149.1:0-2411 GCA_964409485.1 uncultured Dehalococcoidaceae bacterium
ACTTTACCATAATAAATTGCCCAAAACAATTCACCCTATAAAAAGTCAACCCTTCAATGTCGCAATTTCACGCACCGCCCAACCCCCGACCACCGCTAAAATCACCCCACTTAACATAACCTGAAAAACAATTCACGCACCAAACTCCCCCATCCACGCAGGAATTGTTTCCCTTAAAAACTTTGGTGTTACCCCACCAGTCTGATTATCTCGGTGGCGTCCTCCAGCTTCTCCAGTCCCGCTATCATCTCTATCACCTTCTCCACCTTTTCGGCGGGCAAGGGCTTGATGGCGCAGGCGGCGCACTCACGGAACTTCCTGGTGCAGTCCTCAAAGTCCATCGGCCTCTCCATGCTGCCCAAGCAGTGTTCCACCTCCTCGGTGAATTCCGTCCCGTCTTTCATTTTAATAACGACTCCCCCCGGCCCGACGCCGTGGCGGGTCATGGCGGGCTCGAGCCTGCCGCTTACCTTTTGCGCCATCTCCAGTACTTCCCGCCTGCACAGGGCTGCTTCGGTAAAATCCTCGACGGTCACCTTGCCGTTGACCAGGGCCGTCGCCACCACCCATGGCACGCTAAACTGCGCGTCGATAATCGTCCGCGGGGCGCGCTTGATTTCCAGGGGTTGAGTATGCTGGTATATCGGCTCTCCGCCGTACGCGGTTACCTCCTGGATAAGGTCGACGACGATGTTGTGTTTGGATAGCAGGGCGAGCGTTGCGTCGATACAGGCATGGAATAGCCCGCAGCACGGGTAGGGCTTATCGCCGATGTTTATCCCCTCGAACCTCTTGCCCAGCTCCGAGGTAAGCACGCCGACGTCGTAGTCGCCCCCCATGTAGGTATGGAACAGTCCCGTCTTCCCCTCGAGGGGGTCTCTTTCGCCCGTGATTCCCCTTTCCGCCATGAGGGCGGACGTGATGCCGGCCTTGGCCGCCAGGCCGGGCCCCATCCTCTTGGCGAGCGCGCCGTCGCTGACGCCGGTGCCGGCGCCGCCGCATTGATGGTAGGCGAGGCCCAGGGCGTTTATCATCTTCTCTTCGTCGAGTCCTATAATTATTCCGGACATGGCGGCGGCGCCCAGGAAACCGAACAGGGTGGTGGGGTGCCAGCCGGAGGCCAGGGCGCTCTTGCCCGGTCGACTTGCCATTCCCAACCTCGCCAGGAAGTCGCCCCCCAGGGCGATGGCTGTGATTAATTCCCGGCCGCTTACTTTCCCCATCCGCTCCGCCGCGGCAAAACAGGTGGATACGGCCACGCACCCGATGTGTACCAGCGCCGTCTGGTGGCCGTCGTCGTAGTCCAGCGCGTGTATCATGGTGCCGTTTACCTGGGCGGCGTTCGGGGCGGGGCACTTAAAGCCGTGGGCGATGACGGTGCTCTGCTGGCTGCCTCCCCATTCCTTTACCATGTCCACCAGCTCCCCGACGCCCGCCTTTGACGAACCGCCCAGGGCGGTGGCCAGACTGTCCAGCACTTCACGCTTCGCCGACTCTACGGCGGCGGGGGGGATATCTTCGTACCTGGCAGTAGTAAGGTGTTTAACGATATCCGATATAGCAGTCATATTAAGCCTCCTGTCATTACAGAAAACAGGAAAGAATTTAGGTAACGCCTCCCCCCAGCGCCACTACTTCGCCGGTAATGTAGTCAGAAAGGTCGGAAACCAGGAAATAGGCGAGGTCGGCGGCTTCCTCCGGCGTGCCGAGCCTGCCCCAGGGTATGCGGGTGGAAAGCATACCGTGGTCCTTCTTTCTGGCTTCTTCCCAGGTGATGCCCTCGGCCTCCGCCATCCTGGTAAAAGAATCGTCTCTCAAGTTCGTAACTATCATGCCCGGGTTGATGCCGTTGACGTTTATTTTATACTGCGCCAGTTCCAGGGCCAGGCTTTTCGTCAGCCCGATGGTGCCGTATTTGGCCGCGGAATAAGCAGCGCTTCCCGCTACTCCGTGCGTCCCCGCCAGCGAGCAGAAAATAACGATTTTACCGCCCTCTCCCTTCTCCATCATGCACCTGGCCGCCGCCTTGCAGATTAAAAACGAACCTGTCAGGTCGATATCAATAATAGCCCGGATGTCTTTCTCGGAGAGGTCTATAACCGGCACTCCCACCGGACCGCGGATGGCGGCGGCGTGTACCAGGATATCTATCTTCCCCAGCTCTTTCAGGATTTTCCCCATGACTGCGTCGATTTCCTTGCTGACGTTGATATCCATAGTCGCTGCCAGGGCTTTCCTGCCCAGGGCCTCGATTTCAGCGGCGATAGCATCAAGTCCGCCCCAACCCTCGTCACCGGGGAAAAGGCTTTTAGGCGAAGCGATTTTATCGGTAACGGCAACATCAGCCCCTTCATTGGCCAGCCGCAACGCGATGGCATGCCCCATGCCCCTCTTGCTGGCGGCCCCGGTAA
>CAYPDM010000150.1:0-2405 GCA_964409485.1 uncultured Dehalococcoidaceae bacterium
ACGTCCTGCGTCAGCGGCCCAATCTGGTCGAGGGAGCTGGCGAAAGCCACCAGCCCGTAGCGGCTTACCCTGCCGTAGGTCGGCTTGAGGCCGACGACGCTGCAAAAGCCCGCCGGCTGGCGTATGCTGCCGCCCGTGTCCGACCCCAGAGCGCAGACAGCCTCCCCCGCCGCCACCGCCACCGCCGAGCCCCCGCTTGAGCCGCCGGGCACCCGGTCCAGGTCCCAGGGATTATGCGTCACGAACAGCGCCGAGTTCTCCGTCGAAGAACCCATGGCGAACTCGTCCATATTGGTCTTGCCCACCATCACGGCGCCGCAGGCGTTCAGCTTCTCCATGACCGCCGCGTCGTAGGGCGGCACGAAATTTTCCAGCATCTTCGCCGAGCACGTCGTCCTCACACCCCTGGTACAGATAACGTCCTTGATGGCTATCGGTATCCCCGTCAGCGGGCTGCCGTTGCCGGCGGCGATAGTCTCGTCCGCCTTCTGCGCCCGCTCCAGCGCCGATTCCCCGGTGACCGTCACCATGGCCTTGACCTTCGGTTCGACCTGCTCGATGCGCCCCAGGTATTCCCTCGTCAGTTCGACGGAAGATATTTTTTTCTCTCTCAATAACGCGCTTGCTTCGTGTATCGTTACCTGCATACTCATTATTCAAGCACCGCCCTTACCTTAAAGCAGTCCTTCTCCCGCTGCGGGGCGTTGGCCAGGATATCTTCCGGGGGCAGCGAGGCCGAAACCTCATCCTCACGCATGATGCTCTGGAGGGCTACGGACTGCGCCGTGGGAGGCACGTCGGTGGTATCCACCTGCTGTAATACCTCGAAATTCTCCAGAAGATTGGACAGCTGCTCGCTGAAACGCGTGATTTCCTCCTCGGTAAGAGCAACCCTGGCCAGGCGGGCGATATGCAGCACTTCTTCTCTGCTAAGCTTCATAATAATTAACTCCCGGTAACTTTTTTTACACGTATTTTACCCGCCAATTATAACATTCGTTTTCAGCTACAGGCAACCGCGTCTAACATAAAGTCGCATTCTTACCATAAAAAGTTTATAATACAGTAAAATAAACGGAACTAGCTATCAATCCTGATGAAAGGAGGTGAAATATGGAAGAAAGAGTCATGATATTCATTGACGGGAGTAATCTTTATCATTCACTTAAGAATTACTTCAAGAGAACGGACCTGGACATCGGCAAGTTCTGCCGTAAAATATTACGCAAACGTCAGCTAATTAGAATTTATTATTATAATGCTAAAGTAGGACAGAAACAGGAGCCCGAGCTCTATAAGCAGCAGCAGGCTTTCTTTAACAGTATCAACGCCATACCCTATACCGAGCTGCGACTGGGACGTCTTGTCTACACCAACCAGTGGCCGACCGTACCGCCCTACGAAAAGGGCACCGATGTGCAGCTGGCTACCGACATGATAACCCACAGCTATAAGGGCAATTACGATGTCGGTATCCTCATCGCCGGAGACAATGATTTCGCCGGCGCCGTCCAGGCCGTTAAGGACAACGGGAAGCATGTCGAGGTAGCCTTATTCGGCAAGCAGGGTACCTCCCAGCAACTAAGGACCGTCGCCGACCGGGTAATAACCATGAATTCCCGCCTGTTGAAAGACTGCTGGAAATAGCTCGCGGCTTCCGGAAAGAAGCCGATGAGGGACAAAGGTAGAAAAGTCCGGGAAGCAAAGGGGCGCCCCAGCCCCCGGCTTTCACGGGAAGAAGGCAATATTATCAAAGACTGGGGCGGCAGGTTGCCGGTTGCCCTCGTCTACCCTAACTCCTATTTCCTGGGAATGTCCAACCTGGGAGTCCATGTTGTCTACAGGCTCCTCAACAACGAGTTGAGGGTCGTCTGCGAGCGCGCGTTTTACGAAAAAGAAGATAAGAAAGCGCCCGTCGCCATGGAGTCCGGCCGACCGCTGACCGATTTCGCCGTCGTCGCTTTCTCGATATCCTACGAACTGGACTATTTCAACGTCGTCAGCATCCTCAAAGCCAGCGGTATACCGCTTTACGCCGCCGACCGCGACGAGACCCATCCCCTGATTATCGCCGGCGGCCCCTGCGTTACCGCCAATCCCATGCCCCTTGCCCCGTTCTTCGACTGCTTTTGCATCGGCGAAGCCGAGGCCATCGCCCCCCCCATGATTCCCGTCATGCTGGAAAGCATCCTTCCCGGGGAGGAAACGAGGGATGAACTGCTGAAAAAGCTGGCGACCCTGCCTGGCGTCTTTGTGCCCGCCCACCCCCCGGAGAATAATGTAGCGCGACAGTACGCCGCCAGCCTGGATGAATCACCCGCCGCCTCGGTGATACTCACCAACGATACCGAGCTCGGCGATTTATACCTCATCGAGGCGGAGCGCGGCTGCCAGCGCGGCTGCCG
>CAYPDM010000151.1:0-2356 GCA_964409485.1 uncultured Dehalococcoidaceae bacterium
GCAACCAGGGGCGATAAATACAGCAAGTACATCAAGAAAATGACCACCAATTTCAAGTCCATGGGGGCGCAGGGGGCGCAGATGACCGGAGGTGAGCAGTACGGTTCTATCAAGGCCGCCAGTATGGGAGTGGGGCCGGGCAACGGCGACGAGGTCGTCTGGCTCTACGGCGAAGACCTTGAGGGATTCGATGTTAATTTCACTTGGGGATTCTACAGCCAGTGCGGCAAGTGGCACCGCGGCGGTGAAGCCC
Organism: uncultured Dehalococcoidaceae bacterium; assembly: GCA_964409485.1. Lineage (GTDB taxonomy): Bacteria > Chloroflexota > Dehalococcoidia > Dehalococcoidales > RBG-16-60-22 > JAFGPF01. The sequence goes on from CAYPDM010000151.1 coordinate 254, forward strand.
ATTACCACCCCGAGGCGGAAATCCTCTGTTTCCTGGGTCTCGACGCGGACAATCTGGATTTCCTTGGAGCCGAGCTCGAGCTGGGCATGGGCAAGGACTATGAGAGACATATCTTCAACACGCCGACTATCGCCATCTGTCCCGCGGCTTTCCCCCACCTCCCCCTGATTACCAGGTGGTGTGATAAGCCTTACGGGTTTATCGTGGTTTGTCTAAGCGGCGAGCACGCTTCTCCCTGGGTGGAAGCATAATCGTCCCCGTTATATAAAACAGGTATTATTGGTGAGGGTAAGTGACCGCTGAGCCGGTCGCGAGCCCTCGCTGGTATTAATAAGATAATTATTACGGAGGAACAAGAACATTAAGTATCGTAAATTTGGCAAACTGGACTGGGAAGTATCCGTACTGGGCTTCGGGGTGATGCGTCTGCCTTCTCTCGCCGGCGACCCGGCAAATATAGACGAAAACGAAGTTTTTAAGATGTTCCGTAGCGCCATCGATGGCGGCGTTAATTATCTGGATATAGGTTATCCTTACGACCCTGTAAAACACGAACGCCTGGTCCGCCTGCTCGGCAGGACGCTCGGGGATGGCTACCGTCAGAAAGTAAAAATAGCCGCCGGCCTGCCGCCGGATTTCATCGATGCCTCTAAGGGCATCGAGCCTTATCTGGATAACTGGTTGGAATGGCTGCGGACCGACCGACTGGACTTTTTCCTTTACGGGGGGCTTGACCGCAATACCTGGCCCCGGTTGCAGGAGATGGGTGCGATAAATCTGGCGGAGAAAGCCATGGCGGATGGACGAATTGATAATATCGGTTTCGCCTTCCACGATTATTACCAGACGCTCCGCGAGATACTGGACGCTTACGATAACTGGGCCATCTGCCAGGTTCAATACAGCTATATGGATATAGACCACCACCCGGGTGTCGGCGGAATCAGGTATGCCGCCGGTAAGGAACTGGCGGTAGTGGTTACCGAACCTCTTAAGGGAGGGCGGCTTGTCAGGGAGCCGCCGGATACGGTAGCCGCCGTATGGGCGGAAGCCCCGCAAAAACGCCCGCTTCACGAGTGGGGACTCCGCTGGGTCTGGAGCCACCCGGAGATTGCCGTCGCGGTCGTCGATATGAGCAGCCTGGAACAGGTGTCGGCGGACGTGGCCCTGGCAGATACCGCCGAGTCGAATTGTATCACCGTGACGGAAGAAATTTTTATCAGCCGGGTCAGGGATACCTACCGGAAACTGAAACCCATCCCCTGCACGGCCTGTCGCGGCTGCATGGAATGCCACCTGGGTATCGACGTGCCCCGTATTTTTGAAATTTATAACGACGCCGTCATGTATGATGACATCGAGACGGCGCGCGCTCTTTACCGCCTGGAAAGGCATAACGCAGATATCTGCGACGAATGCGGCTCCTGCGTCAAGGCCTGCGGCTTTAAAATCCCCATCATTGACTGGCTCAAGAAAGCCGATAAGCTGCTGGCTGAATAAGGCTGATGCTGCCGGATTGGTGTAAAATCGCCTCTATGGTATACTGGAAAACGATTCAGCAACTGTCAAAGGAGATATCGTCATGGAGAAACAATGGTCGGAATTAACGCGCGAAGAGAAGCGCCAGGAGAGGCTGAAGGACTATCTTGCTCCGCCGGATATTAAATTCCGTGACGCTAAAGCGGAAAAGCTCTATAAAGAGAGGGCGGACCGGATGCTGAAGGTCATGATGTGCCGGGAACCCGACCGTGTTCCCGTATCGCTCCCGACCGGCAACTACCCCGCTTATTACGCCGGGCTGAATCTTAAAAAAGTGATGTACGATTACAAAGCCCTCCGCGAGTCCTGGGCCAAGTTCATGTATGATTTCAACGACTACATGGACAGCTTCATGGGGCCGGGCTTTGTATTTTCAGGTAAAATGCTGGAAATCATCAGGTACAAACCCTACAAGTGGCCGGGCTGGGGACTCGGCGACGATGTCAATACCTATCAGTTCGTGGAAGAGGCGTACATGAAGGAAGATGAATATGACGCCCTGATGAAAGACCCGTCTGATTTCTCTTTCAGAACGCTGGTGCCGCGCACGGTGCTCGCCGCCGA
>CAYPDM010000152.1:0-2274 GCA_964409485.1 uncultured Dehalococcoidaceae bacterium
ATTTCACACACCCGTTTGGCTTCGTGCCTGTATTTGTGTTATAATTAACTCTTGAAATCCGCAATGCGTATATAAGGATAATAACATGGCCGATAAACCTGAAAAACCCACCAAAGACCTCCAGACCTTTATGGAAAACGTCAACAGGAAAGATAAACCGAACGGCAAAAAAATCCGTTTTGCCTTTACCAAGCGTAAGAGGTAGCTGCCTGCGGCCTGTCTTTTCTAGCGCCGTTCCCTATCCGGGAACGGTTCGTCCTCCGCAAAATCCGGCAGATATTCAGCCGGGGATTCCATGCCCTGTACCCAGCCATTATCCAATCCCAGCTTTTCCGCCAGCCTGACTACCGCAGCGTACTCTTCAGGGGTTACTCTCCGGTTCAATTCTTTGTATTTGTAAGCGCGATGCGCCGGGTGATACTGGGACATAATGCTGACCGCCACCCGGGGAGAAATCTCTTTGACCAGCCATGGCAGCGATTCCTCACTGCCGGCGATTCCGCCGGGGAGTACCAGATGACGAATTATCAGTCCTTTACGGGCAATATCTTCGCTGTCCAGTTCCAGGTTGCCGACCTGCCGGTACATTTCCTTGATAGCGGCGCGGGAACTGTCCGCGTAATGGCGTACCCGCGAGTACTTCCTGCCCGATTCGTTCGAGGCGTACCGCAAATCGGCCAGATATATGCTTATAATCCCATCGAGTTCCCGTAGAGTCTGTAAAGAATCGTAGCTGCTGGTGTTATAGACCAGCGGCAGGTAAAGTCCCTTCGGCACCGCCGCCAGGATTGCCCTTACAATCTGGGGCACGAAGTGCGAGGGTGTTACCAGGTTAATATTATGGCACTTCAAATCGTCCTGTAGATAGAGCATGCGCTCCGCGAGCACGCTGGTGCCGACCTCATGGCGCTGCTGGTTTTCCGGGTCTTGGCTTATCTGGTGGTTCTGGCAATAGACGCACCTCATATTACAATTACCGAAGAATATCGTCCCCGACCCCCGGCTGCCGGAAAGCACCGGCTCCTCTCCGTGATGAGCGCCCACCGATGATACAATCGGGAGATAGCCGGAATTACAGGAGCCCACCTTCCCCTTGACCCGGTTAGCGCCGCATTCCCTGGGGCAGATATCGCATGCTGTCAGCCTGGCTTCGAGCCTGCCGGCGCGTCGCTCCAGTTCCCCCGAACGATAAAGGGCTATGTATCCCGGCTCGTTCGTTATCATGAATCTTTTTGTTTGACCTCAAGGTTCAGGCCTTTTATCTTTAAAACTACCACTTCCTCACCAACATCTATTTCGCCCTCGACCGACCTGGCTTTCCAGTATTCGCCATTGATTTTAATAACACCTTTCGGATTCAGCGATTGCGCCACTTCACCCGTAAGGCCCACCATTCCCTCCGCGCCGGTCATTTTCTTCCGGCGCAGGCTGGGAACTATGGCACGGTGTATGATAAAGACGAAGGTACCGAGCAACAGTCCGATAACTATTATGGCCGTCAGGGAAATTTCAACATCGAAAAACCACAGGACGACGAAGATAATTACCAGCACAGCTACGTCGTCCAGGAGGGCAATAAGGACGATGAGCCATGTCTTCATACCCGATAGCTCGTTCTTCTCTGTCATGAGGACAATTTACGCAGCTTTTCCAGCGCTTCGTCAATCCGTTTCAGGCAGCGCTCCCTGCCCAGCACGGTCATGGTCTGGAACAGCGGCGGAGTAGCCGTCTCGCCGGTTACCGCCGTCCTCAAGATGCTGAAAAGCTGGCCGGCCTTGAGACCGAGCTCCTCGGCGAGCGGACGCAGCAGGGTTTCCAGCGATTCCTCGTCGAAGGCCGATAGCCCGCTCAATCTCTGTGACGATACCTCCAGCGCCGCCAACGCAGATTCCGGGGTCATCTTTTTGGCAACCAGTAATTCGGGTTCGTACTCAAGTTCTTCGACGAAGAAAAATTTAACCAGGTCAGGCACTTCGGTCAGTTTTTTCGCCCTCTCCTGGATAAGCGGCATCATCTGCCGGATATAGTCGATATCCAGCGGCCGCTTTACCTGCTCCGGCAGGCCTTTCTCCAGGAAGGGGAGCGCTCTACGCGTAAAGTCTTCTATATCTAGGCCGCGGATATATACCCCGTTCATCCAGTCGAGCTTGTCCCGATTGAAGATAGCGCCCGTTTTACCGACCCTTTCCAGCGAGAAGTTATCGATAAGCTCTTGGCGGGTCATGAGCTCGGTTTTATCGTCGAGGGACCAGCCGATGAGGGCGAGGAAGTTGA
>CAYPDM010000153.1:0-2262 GCA_964409485.1 uncultured Dehalococcoidaceae bacterium
GGGTGGGAATAGATAAGAAACGAAAGGGGGAGGGGATAAAATGAAGATGAAGCGCAACAAATATATCGGTATCACAATAATGATAATAACGTTTGTGGTAGTTTTTGTAATTTTGGCTTTCTATACCCCAAACGTTGAAATCAGAGTTGCTTTATTAATCGCTGTGATAGGATTAGTATCTCCTTTGTTTGTGCTATGGGCACAAATTGAAGACAAAAAGAAAGAGGAAGAGGAATTTAAGCAACTCATGGTCAAGCTGGAGGAAATACAGCAGGAACTTAAGAAAGAAGACAAGCCCAGAGGCGGCGTGGCCATTGCCGATGTCCTAGCCTCCGGATTGGAATATTACACCGAACACATGAACAAGCCAAATAAGGAAAAGAAAAATGATTAAAGAAGCCATCAGCGCGCTGATAGAGGGTCGTTCCTTGAGCTTCGAGGAGGCCGGGGGCGTTATGGAAGAGATAATGAGCGGGGAGGCCACTCCGGCGCAGATAGCCGCCTTCCTTACTTCCCTGTGCGCTAAAGGCGAGACATCGGAAGAGATTGCCGGGCTGGCCAGCGTCATGCGGGCCAAAGCGACCCCGGTAAAAATAACAGGGCCGGCCATAGATATCGTGGGGACAGGTGGAGACGGTTCGGGGAGCTTTAACATATCCACGGCGGCGGCTTTCGTGGCGGCGGGGGCGGGACTGAAAGTGGCCAAGCACGGCAACCGCGCCGCTTCCAGCCAGTGCGGCAGCGCCGATATCCTGGAGGCGCTGGGGGTTAAAATAGAACTGGGCCCGGGAGCCGTCGCCGAATGTATCGGGACGGCAGGGATAGGCTTTATGTTCGCCCCCGTTTTCCACCCGGCCATGAAGCACGCCGCCGTGCCGAGACGGGAAATAGGCATACGCACCGTATTCAATATCCTCGGCCCGCTGACCAATCCTGCCCGGGTAGAGCACATTGTGCTCGGAGTGCCCAGCGAGGAACTGGGCTATAAGATTGCCGAAGTGCTCTTCCGGCTCGGCACAAAGCATTCACTGGTGATATACGGTCGCGACAGCCTTGACGAAATATCCATAAGCGCAAAGTCGCTGGTCTGGGATGTCAGCGAAAACATGCTGTTGCCTCCCTATGAGATATCGCCCGATATATTCGGTTTCGGGGTAGCGGAGAGGTCGGAAATTACAGGGGGAACTCCGAAAGAAAATGCCGAAACGATGCGGCGCATCCTCGACGGCGAAACCGGCGCCCTGCGCAATACGGTCGTCATGAACGCCGCCGCGGCACTGGTTGCCGGCAATGCTACGGAAGACCTGCAAAAGGGCGCGAGACTGGCTGAAGTAGCCATCGACAGCGGCCGGGCGAGAAGTAAACTTGATCAGCTGGTGGGGCTTAGCCAGCGTCTGGGGCAGACATGATAGCATCAATACTGGAAAATATTATAAACGATAAAAAGGTGGAGGTTGAACAGAAAAAACGCATCCTCCCGCTATCCGCTTTGGAGGAGCGTATCGCTCAATATAAACCTCTCGACTTTACCGCCGCGTTGACAGGCGGCGGTGTCAGCCTTATCGCCGAGGTTAAAAAGGCTTCGCCTTCAAAGGGGGTATTATGCGAGGATTTCGACCCCGTAAGATTGGCCCTGACCTATGCCCGGAACGGCGCTGCGGCAATATCGGTGCTGACCGAGTCGAACTACTTCCAGGGCAGACTGAAATACCTGGTGGATATACGGGAAAAGGTCAATATTCCCCTGCTGCGCAAAGACTTTATATTCGACGAATACCAGGTGTACGAATCGGCCGCTTACGGGGCCGACGCAATGCTGCTGATAGCATCCGTGCTGAATCCTGAACAGCTCGGCGAGCTCCTGGAAATAAGCCACAACATCGGTCTCTTTTGCATGGTGGAAGTGCATAACGAGGAGGAGCTTAAAACGGCGCTGCTGGCGGGAGCCAGGATAATCGGCATTAACAATCGCGACCTTCACACCTTTAAGGTGGATACCGATACCACCCGGCGTCTGCGGATGCTGATTCCGCAGGAATATATCGTGGTCAGCGAGAGCGGCATAAGAGGCAAAGAGGACATGAAGAAAATGAGGGAATGCAGGGTTAATGCCGTGCTGGTGGGAGAGGCGCTGGTCACCGCCGGGGATATTCCCGCCAGGATGAAGGAACTCTTAGAATGACCAGAATTAAGATTTGCGGTATTAAAACCGAGGAACAGGCGCTCGCCGTGGCTGAAGCCGGAGTCGACTTTATCGGCATG
>CAYPDM010000154.1:0-2216 GCA_964409485.1 uncultured Dehalococcoidaceae bacterium
CTCGGGGCCTCCTCATTTCAGGGGCGATACGGTTCCCGGCATCGGGGGCGCCGTGATTGTAGATTTAAGCGGGATGAAGAAAATCATCAGGATCGACCGTAAAAACCGCGTGGCCATGTGCGAACCGGGCGTGACCTTCGCCGAACTGATACCCGCCGTGGCTAAAGAGGGGATGCGACTCAACGTTCCGTTGATGCCGCGCCTGACGAAATCCGTGGTCGGCTCCATGCTGGAGAGGGAGCCGGTAATCATGCCCAAGTATCACTGGGATATCGCCGACCCCCTGGCCTGCGTCGAGATTATATTCGGCACCGGCGAGATGTTCCGCACCGGCGCCGCCGCCGGACCGGGCACTCTGGAAGAGCAATGGGCCGCCGGCGGTTCTCAAAAAGAAGCGGCCGGACCGGGGCAGACTTCCCTTTACCGGGTTATCGGCGGGGCGCAGGGCACGATGGGCATCGTCACCTGGGCGACCGTCAGGTGTGAGTTGCTCCCTGGCCTGGAAAGACCTTTTATGGTCGGTTCCGGCGATATCGAAAAGCTCTTTAATTTTATTCACTGGATAATAAGGTTGAGACTGGTCAACGAATGCTTCGTGCTGAACAGCGCCAGCCTGGCCGCCATGATGGCCGTGAGGTGGCCCGGGGATTACCGGAAAATAAAGGACAGCCTGCCTCCTTACGTGCTTCTTTATAACATAGCCGGGTACGAATACCTGGCCGAAGAGAGGGTGGAATACCAGATTAACGACGTGAACGATGTCGCCCAGAGAACGGGCGTGGAGCCCGTGGGAGCTATCGGCAAGATTGCCGCCGTGGAACTGCTCAAAGCGGTTAACCGGCCGTCCGGCGAGCCGTACTGGAAGCTTCGCGCCGGAGGCGGCTGCCAGGATGTATTCTTCGTGACCGTTTATGACAGGCTGACCGGACTGATTGCCGCCATGCATGACCTTGCCGATGAAGCCGGTTATCCGGCCTCCGATATGGGCATCTATCTCCAGCCGATAGTGCAGGGCACCAACTGCCATGTTGAGTTTAATCTCTTCTATGACCCCGCCAACCCGAGAGATACCGAGAGGGTAAAAAAACTGTCTGAAGACGCTGTGAAGAAGCTGGAATGCAGGGGCGCTTTCTTTTCCAGGCCTTACGGCGAGACCGCCAGAACGGTAATTAATCGGGACGCGGCAACGGTCGATGCCCTCGAAAAGGTGAAGTCTATATTCGACCCCAATCACATCATGAATCCCGGCAAGCTCTGCTTTTAAATACGCCGGGTTAACGGATAATTCTAAGGAGGGACCGAGATGGCGCTAGCGGATTATCGAGAAGATATGGAACTCTGCAACAAGTGCAGTATCTGTAAATTTATACCCCTGGAAAAAGTTAAAGAAGCCGGCAGGGCAGGTATATGCCCGAGTATTTCCAGATATAATTTCAACGCTTATTCGGGTGGTGGTAAGGTAAATATCGGCGTGGCCATGCTGGAAAACCGGCTTGAATATACGGACAGCTTAAAGCGTGTTATCTACGATTGCCAGATGTGCGGCGGATGTGATGTGTCCTGCAAGTACGCCATGGACATGGAAGTCCTCGAGCCTGTATACGAATTAAGAATAAAAGCGGTCGAGGATGGACAGACCCACCCGGCCCTCGATAAGGCAATCAACAGCCTTCGTAAGCAGGGAACCATGGTGCCGGGCGCCAGGGTCAAACGAGCCGACTGGGCCGAAGGGCTGGACGTAAAAGATGCTGCCGTTGATAAAGTGAAAGTCCTCTATCATGTCGGCTGCCTGACCAGTTATAACAGGGACATGTGGAAGCTCGCCAGGGCTACGGTTAAGCTGCTGAAAAAGGCGGGGATAGATTTCGGCATTGCCGGCAATAACGAGACCTGCTGCGGCGGTCGGGCCTACCAGATGGGCTACAAGCAGGACTTCCTTAATCAGGCCGGCAGGAACATGGACATGATTAAGAAAGCCGGTATTCAAACGGTAGTGACTTCCTGCGCCGATGGCTACCATGCCTTCAAGGTGCTCTATGACAAGTACAATCTGAAGGGCGACCTCGAAGTACTGCATATTTCCGAGTATCTTGACCGGTTAATCAAAGAAGGAAAGCTTAAGCCGACTAAATATATAGATATGAACGTTACCTACCATGACCCGTGCCACCTCGGCAGGCTGGGCGAACCCTGGATACACTGGAAGGGCAAGAAGG
>CAYPDM010000155.1:0-2206 GCA_964409485.1 uncultured Dehalococcoidaceae bacterium
CGGTCTAAAGGTATAATTCCTTAACCAGAGCCTGAAAACGCCCAGATTTTGATTCTAGCGCGTCGCAGCCTCGGGGACGGGCGGCCAGGGCCTGATATACTTCAAATGGCTGAACTTCCACCCGTCTTTTTCCCGGACGTACTTACATTCGTACTTTCCCTGAAAGTATTGCGTCGCCGGTTCATCTATAAAGAGGTATAATATCCAGTATCCCTCCGCCGTATCACCATCCACCTTGATAACCGGCTGCGCCACCAGGTGCCCGTGGGTCGGCAGTATCTTCCCCTCGAACCCCTGGAACAACTCCTTTATTGCTTTTTTACCCCGGCGCGGTCCGTGCGTCCAGATATCGGCCACGGCATCATCGGCAAAGCAGTCCAGCATATCGTCCCACTGCTGGCTGGCCAGCCCGTAGATATAATCGTTTTGCAGATTTTTGATAGCTTCTATGTCTTCTAAAACCTTGAGCCTCTTTTCCATTTCCTCTAACGTCATGCCGACCTCCTGCAAGAAAAACTCTTTCGTCTGTTATTATGTCAACTTTCCGACCCTATCGCTGGCCAGTCTTTTGGCCACTATCTCCAGAAGCGAGGTTAAACCCCACCCTTTAATAGCGGAAATATGCACCGTATTATCTTCGGCGCGAACTTCCTCATTTGAGAAATAGTCCAGCGCCGATTTTTCATCCCATTCCCTGCCGCTATCCAGCAGTAAATCTATCTTATTCAGCGCCGTAATGCGCGGTCTATCGGCCAGCCCCAGCTCCCCAAGGATATCCTCGACAGTCTGGCACTGCTCCGGCGCATCCGTTGAAGAAAGGTCAACCACGTGCAGCAGCAGAGTTGCCTCGCCAAGCTCTTCCAGGGTAGCCCGGAAAGCACTAATAATAGTCGGCGGGAGCTTGCGTATAAAACCGACGGTATCGGTAACCAGCACTGTGTTTTTATCAGGGAGCGCCAGCCGGCGGGTGGTGGGGTCCAGGGTGGCAAAGAGACGGTCGTCCGCGTAAATATTCGCCTGGCAGAGGGCATTCAGTAACGTGCTTTTACCGGCGTTGGTATAGCCGACCAGCGCTACCACGGGCATGCCGCTCTTCCGGCGCTTTTTGCGATAGAGGGCGCGGTGTTTCCTTATCGTCTCGGTCTGCTCTTTAAGATGCTGTATCTTGCGGCGTATCAGGCGGCGGTCTGTCTCCAGCTGCGATTCCCCGGGGCCCCTGGTGCCGATACCGCCGCCGAGCCTTTCCAGGTGTCGCCACTGTCCGGCCAGACGCGGCAGAAGATACTGGTGCTGGGCCAGCTCCACCTGGAGACGACCCTCGTGGGTGCGGGCGCGTTTGGCGAATATATCCAGAATCAGCGCGGCACGGTCGATTACTTTAATGTTCAGGGCTTCTTCCAGGTTCCGCTGCTGGTTCGGCGTAAGCTCATCATCCAGGATGAGAACACTGAAATCGCGGCTTTCTTTGGTTGCCTGGAGTTCTTCGAGCTTGCCTTTGCCTATGTAGAAGTCATGCGAAGGCGCCGGCAGCTGCTGGATAATTCTCCCGACGACATAAGCCCCCGCAGCGCCCGCCAGCTGCGCCAGTTCTTCTATCGAATTCTCGGCTGTTTCCCTGCCCCTGCCGCCTTTGTGCGCCACCGCCAGCAGAATAGCTCTCTCCGGAGCGGCCCTGGTAACAATTGTATTCCTGGTGATGTCATTCTCCTCGAAACTGGATTATGTCAAATTACCTCTTGGGTGTCAGGCGCCGCGTGTTACGCCATCCGGAAAGCCGCGATAGCCCCTTGACCAGCGCCGCATCCGGGATGGTAAGCGATAACCTCACATACCCCTCGCCGCTACGACCGTATCCTACGCCGGGGGTGACCGCAACCCCCACCTGGTCTAGCAAATCGGTCGTAAAATCAACCGAGTTATACCCTTCGGGGACCCTGGCCCATACGTACAGGCTGGCCTTTGGCAATGTAACCTCCAGGCCGATATTGTTCAATACTTCAACAATCAGGTCGCGGCGTCTCTGGTACGTGTTATTATGCTCGGCGATACAGTCCTGCGGCCCGTTTAACGCTTCGATAGCCATGTATTGAACCGCCTGTGGAATCCCCGAATCGAGGTTCGACTTTAATGTCCTTAAAGCGCCTATCGCCTCGGCGTTGCCGACGACCATGCCGATACGCCAGCCGGTCATGTTATAGCTCTTGGA
>CAYPDM010000156.1:0-2204 GCA_964409485.1 uncultured Dehalococcoidaceae bacterium
TCAGTTCCGGCGGGTAATATGCCTCATGGCGGTTAATGACAATGTCGAAGAATTCAGCGTCAAACGGTAACTGCGCGTTAAAAGGAGGTTCCTTCTCTTCCTCGATTTCAAAGACCTTAACCCCGAGAGGCTCCAGTCTTTCCCTGGCAACCGCGACATTGGGTTTGTATTGTTCGGTAGCATAAGTAGTCGGGGGCAGCGGCTGAAAACTCGAAAGTATCTCCCCTCCCCCCGTTCCCATGTCCAGCATTTTCTCCGCCCCCGAAAGCCAAGGAAGCACGATATTATAGTAGTTCCACTTTACCGGCGCCTCTATCATCCTGCCGGTACTCGCAATATGTTGGAAATTCCAGCCGGAGAACGGCGCTTTGGCGGCCTCCTCGAGATACGCCTCGAACATGTTTTTCGCTTTTTTATTATCAATCACTGTTTATTAGTCCAGATAACAGATATCGGGCAGATTGCGGTACTTTTCATCACTGTCCAGCCCGTAGCCGACCAGGAATTTATCCGGCACGGTCAGTCCCAGATAATTTATAGTTACCGGAACGCGCCGCCGGGACGGCTTATCCGTCAGGGCGCAGAGTCGGAGGGAAGCCGCTTTCTTCTTCTTGAGATACCCCAGTAAATAAGCCACGGTGATACCGGTATCCACGATATCCTCCGCCATCAGCACGTGCCTCTCCCGGACCACTGCGCGGAGACCCTGCACCACTTTCACCTTACCCGAGGTCTGCCGGCCGCTGCCGTAGCTGGACAATCGGATAAATTCAATTTCCAGCGGAAAATCCAGCTGACGGATAAGGTCGGCCAGGAAAACGAAAGACCCCTTGAGAATACCGATTATCAGGGGATTTTTATCACGGTAATCGCCGGTAATTTCAGAAGCCAGCCGCTTGACGGCGGATTCTATCTCCGCACGCGTGAAAAGACGGTGCAACCCGGTTTGAGAATCCATATCTAGTGAGATTATAGACGGTAACGCAAGGTATGTCTATAAAAGGAGGGTATAAAATATATTTTACCTGGGGTAAAAAAGAATGAAAAACACCAGGGCCGGATACCCTTTTCGGAATATCCGGCCCTAGCTTGAGTCTCTGATTTTATTTCTGCCTGACTTCAGCGGCTTACCTCCTTTTCACGGACTTTGCCGGCGTCTTTCAGACGGCTTTTCTGGCGGCAACTCTCTTCATTCTGGCCTGACGGACTGCCTGGACAATACCACCGATATTGAGGTACCAGACGAAGGCTGCCGGGAAGAGGATTACCGGGATGGCTATCACCAGCGCTACAATCAACTGAATCTGCATCTTGGTCACCTCCTTCTTTTCATTTCCACTATCAGCTTACCACCCCACCGTAGAAAACCGCTTCCGCCTTGATACCTATTCAAGATGATAGTAAATGCTGAAATATGACCGGCAAACCATACGGTATATGCGCAGGAAAAGCGTCTTGAATTAAGTATTATTACTTAGTCTTGGACAACCGGGGGTAAAATTGATGGGGCTTGAATGGATCGGGCGGGGCTTATGCCGTTACTGTCCCTTTAAAGCTTGCTGCTCTTCCTGCCATTTTTGAAACTCTTCCTCGCTAAGCGGCTGGCAGGACTGCAATCTTTTATTGGCTATGACTATCTTAAAAAGGCCGCGGCACTTCCAGCAGCGATACGGCCCTTCGAATATCTGCTGAACCAGAGACATTTTCCCAATTGACTTGCAGCTGGGACATTCTATCTCAATCATGCTCGGTTACCTGCAGAAGCCCCGGTTGACTAGGTTCGCTCTATATCTTCGGCGGCAAGGTTTAACCTGACGGTTTTTTTAGTTACTTCGGCCACGTTTTCAGGCGTGAAATAAATAGCACTGACATCATCGTCCAGACGCACCATATATTTCCGCGGCTCTCCCGACCATGCATCCATAATGATATGGTCAACCTTGCCGAGGGATTTGCCGTTTTTATCCTTCACGGACATCCCGTATTCTATATCCATCTTGGCCATCCTTTTATGATTCCGGCTACCTTTATTACCGTGGATAAGAGGTGGATATTACTAAAAAGCATGTTTGAGACAGCGCGTTCAGGAGCGGGAACATGTGAAGATAACACTATTTTATTATGAAAAAAAGCTGGTTATCTTCCAGCTTCCTCAAGTATCAATCTAACAAAGAATAAATTCTTTGTCAACCCCTGTAATATCG
>CAYPDM010000157.1:0-2187 GCA_964409485.1 uncultured Dehalococcoidaceae bacterium
GGGCAGTCCAGCCTGCATCATCTTGTCCTGGGTGGCGGCGATATCGTAAGGGATACGGTAGAGTCGGAATATGCTGCCTTCGCTATCGTAGATGGCGTAGCTCGCCCGCGGGTCGCCGTCGCGCGGCTGTCCCACCCCGCCGGGATTGATTATCATCCGGCTTTTCCCGAGCACCAGCCCGATTCCGGGTGATAGATTAACCGGCAGGCATTCTCCGTTTTCCTCTTTGAACGCCGCCGGGGAGTGGGTATGCCCCACGAGGCAGTAAGGCGTCTGGAATAAGTCGAAGTTTTTAGCGGCGATGCTGGCGGATATGACATACTCCAGGACCGGCTCCGCGGGACTGCCGTGCGCCAGGAGAAAATCGTGTTTTTCGAGGGTCTGCGGCAGGCCTTCCAGGTACTCAATATCATCGGGGCTCAACTGACCCATCGTCCACTGGCAGGCGGTAGCCGCATCCGGATTGAAATAGGAAAGGTCGATTTTGCCGATGGCGGCAAGGTCGTGGTTGCCGACCACGCAGACATGGTTATATTTTTTCAGCAGTTCGATGCAGCGTGACGGGTCAGGCCCGTAGCCGACGATATCCCCCAGGCACCATATTTCGTCAACTCCGCCCTTATTCTCGATGTCGCCCAGCACCGCCTCGAAGGCCGCCAGGTTGGCGTGGATATCCGCCAGAACAGCACAACGCATTTGGGGACACTATAGCAGGTTTAAAATAATAAGGCTAGGGGCTAACCTTTCCCCCCTCTCTGCGTTATATATAGTGAAAGAAAAACGGACGGGAGGGCGGAGAAATGAAAGATAAGTCGCTGGGAATATGGCTGGTCGTGATGTTCGGGGTATCCGGTGTGGCCGTCATCGCGCTGGCCTGGCTCTGGCCCGCCTTACAATCGGAGAGATTCACGGCGACCATCGCCGGGTTTGTGGGAGTCGCCATTGCCGTGGTCCGCGCCCTCACGTTGAGACAATCGACCGAAGAAAAACGGGTGACGGTAGAAGTCGAAAGTAAGTCCTGATTATCATTCTTCCTGTAAACAACGGGGAGCGGGTATTTCACCGCTCCCTTTTTCATTACCTTTACCTAATCTCTCTAAATACAGTTTGTTGTTAAACATTCCGCTAAATCGTGCAATGAGGTAGAAAGATGAACGAGAGTTACAGCTTGCTAACCGTCTTACGCTTTTGTTGGACGACAACGTGTACGATGCAGCATCCCTCGTAGAGGAAATACTCCCTGTTTATTGCGAACGAGTAGGTGACAAAGACCATATACTTTTTCCAAGTAATATCTATCGGCCTCTTTACTATATTCACAGTTGGAGTTCTCCTGGTAACTTCAGAGAGAGTACTAGAGCATATATGATTGTAATTAGTGGACATCTGGAGGGGTGTTTACTCTTTCTTATATCATCTCGTCCTTCTAAATATGGCGCTCCATCACAACCCTTCGGCAGATTAATCGATCCACTTAAAGCATCCGGCATTCTTTCAGCAGAATTGGCTGACCAACTATTGAAATTCAACACCGCCGTCAATGTCCCATCGAAGCATTTTGGTGCTTATATACCTACCCACTGGCTGAATGAAAGAACCTTCAGTGTAATGGAGACCACATGTGCTTTCGTTCTTATGCGTAAGCTTTCCATACAACTGTTCGCGCTCCTTAAAGCCAATAGCGTGGTTCTGCCGCATAGATGGCCTGAGTTTAAAGACGAATGGCTATCGTGGTCTCACAAGATTAATCCCGATTCTGAATGAAATGAACCGAAGATTAGCTTCATACGAGCGTGTAACCAGCAATGCATTAGGTATCCTTCAGACAGAGGATCAGTTTTTTGATGGCAGAGCGGACAATAGCCCGAAATACGCTGTCTTCTTCATCTGATGATGGAAAGGTCACAAGATGAGTTTTTGTGACTCAACTATGTCTTGAATGGTACCTTAATCTTTAGATTTTCCGAAGATAGACTTTAGTTGATCTATATTGCCGTCTTGGAGCTTGCCACTAGCTTACTTTCCCCTGTCCGGCCGCTTTATTTATAGCTTTTTCGACCTCATCGATGTCTCCAAGGTAGTAATGATTTAGCGGTTTCAGTCGTTCATCAAGCTCGTAGACAAGTGGTATACCCGTCGGAATGTTCAGATTGACTATTTCATCGTCACCGATATTATCAAGATATT
>CAYPDM010000158.1:0-2168 GCA_964409485.1 uncultured Dehalococcoidaceae bacterium
GGTCAACCCCAGAGTACCCGGTGGTCATGAACATCTCCAGGCAGTAGAAGGGCTTCTCCACTTTGGCGTAGTTCAGCGGGGCGTGGTAAACACCCGGTGCGGCGACGACGATGGTGGGCTGGTTGATGACGTGTTTTTCCAGTTCCGCCCCGAAGGTATACTCCACTTCGGCGTCGAATTCATGCATGTCCATCGGGTTTGAGCCGAAGAATACAAAGTACTCCGTGAACATATGTTTATGGGTCGGCGCGTGGAACATGTACGGTTTTCTCACCACCGTTATAGCCGGGAGCGCCCTGGCATTGGCCGGTATGATGTCCTCATGCCCCCGGCCGGCCGCTATCGCCTGCCCTCCCCATTCCTTTTTTATGCCGTCAGTTATCACGTTCTTCAGGAAATATTTTTCGTACTTGAGTTCTTTCTTTTTTCCGGCCGCTTTTTTCGTCACTTTTTTCGCCATTTTTTCTCCTTTTTCTTAAGTATTGCTCCAGAATTTATATCGTTAAAAGTTCTTGTTTTCAGACCCTTCTGTGCTAAAACTTGCCATGCTTAATCCCCACTATGTCTTCAGGGGTTTCATTGTGGATTATTATCTTCTTTTCTACGTATGATGTCAAATGATGGCAGGGGATTAGCATTGATAAATATGCCGCGGCGTATTATCCTGAATCAGTAAGTTTAAAGCAGAATAATGGATATTATTGCGGGAAGGTGAAAATGGAAAACGAAGAAAAGTTACAGATGGTATCGCCGTGCGGCTACTGCTGCCTTAGTTGCCCCGCGTACGAAAAGAGTGTATGCACCGACGAAATTGCCATTCAAAAGGAGGCTGCGAGGGCGAATCTCTCCGTTGAAAAACTCCGGGGCATGTGCGCGGGTTGCCGGCCCAGGCAGGGGAGCCCGTTTGGAGATATCCCCTGTCAAACGTACGATTGCTGCGTTAACGGGAAGGGACTGGACTTCTGTTACCAGTGTGATGAATTTCCGTGCCTGAAACTAGCGCCCGTCAGCGGGAGAGCAGAGGTGCGGAGACATAATACCAAAATATACAACCTCCTCATGTTGAAGAAACTCGGACTGGACGAATACATAAGGAGAAGCGGTGAGATATCGTTGCAGTGGGTAAAAGGCAAGACGCCGATTCTCGGGGGCGACGTTCAGGTATAGGCAATAATCCCGGCGAATAGACCAATATAACGAATTCTTTCTATTTCACGTCCCCCGGTATCAGCGAGAGCATCACGGCGTCATGAACTTTTTCCCGCACCAGTATGCGGTTTCGCAGGATGCCTTCGCGCCGGGCGCCCGCCTTTTCCGCAACGCGCAGGCTGCTTTTATTGTCGGCAGCCACCAGTATCTCAATGCGGTTAAGCCCCAGTTCTTTAAAGCCGAACCCCACCAGGAGCAGCGTGGCCGCAGTGGCTACGCCCTGCGAGGTGCGACCCGTCCTCACCCAGTAGCCCAGGTTGGCGGTCCGGCATTCGTGGTCGATGCGGTTGAAGCCGCACCCGCCCAGGTACGAACCGTCTTTAGAATCGAAAATGGCGAAGTCGTAGGAAAAGCCGTACTTCCACTCCTCGGGCTTCTTCTTGAGCCAGTCGCGGCTCTCCCTGATAGAGTAGTCCTCGTGCGCCCAGGACATCCAGACCGCAAGCTCGACCAGCGATTCGCGGACGCCTTTATGCAGCTCGTCGGCGTCCTTTTTATCGTAGGGACGCAGCGATACGTTTCCGTCCGTTAATACGATTTCTTTTCTGTTCAGCTTGTTGTTGTTCATGGGTCCGGATTTTAATATGTTATCCGTATCGGGCGGGCGCTGTCAATGCGCGCCGGTGCTTGACACCCGTAGGTGCTTGAATTAATCTAAATATGAGCGGAACCGGAGAGGTGAGGCGTAATGGCAGAGCTGAAGTGGAACAAGGACAGTCTATATAAGCTCGTACAGTCGAGGCTGGGCGACAGCCTGTTCATCGTTGTCTCCAACCGCGAGCCCTACGTCCATACCATATCCGGCGGCGAGATAAAGTACACCCGTCCGGTCGGCGGGCTTACCGAGGCGCTCGACCCCGTCATGCGCGCCGCCGCCGGCACCTGGGTTGCCCAGGGCACCGGGGACGCCGACAGGAAAGTGGTGGACGAACGCAACCGGATTGCTGTGCCGCCGGAAA
>CAYPDM010000159.1:0-2144 GCA_964409485.1 uncultured Dehalococcoidaceae bacterium
ATCGGCGATATCCTTGCGGTAGTGACATCCCTCGAACTTAATCCGGGGGATATTTTTATATACCTTTTCTCTGGCTTCCGCCAGGTCTTTGCCGGTGGCGGCCACGGTGAGGATGCGCCCGCCGCTGGTCATTACCCGCCCCTCCGGGCTGACCCTGGTTCCGGCGTGAAATACCAGTATATCTTTATCCACATCGTCCAGGCCGTTGATTTCAAAGCCGGTCTGGTATTTGCCGGGGTAGCCGCCGGAGGCCATGACCACGCCGACGCAGACGTCGTCGTCCCATTCGATGTTGATTTTGTCCAGTTCATTATTAACTGTTGCCATCATAATTTCCGCCAGGTCGGTCTTGAGCCGGGGCAGAACCACCTGCGCTTCCGGGTCGCCGAAGCGGGCATTAAATTCTATCACTTTCGGCACTTTATTGGTAATCATCAGGCCCCCGTAGAGGATGCCTTTATAGGGCCGTCCTTCGTCTGCCAGGGCCAGGATAGTCGGCTCCATGATGGTCTTGATGATGATATGTCCCAGCGCATCGTTATAGAAAGGCGGCGGACTGTAGCTGCCCATGCCGCCGGTATTGGGCCCCCGGTTGCCGTCGTATATACGCTTGTAGTCGCAGGCGGCTACTGTCGGGACGACTATATGACCGTCGGTAAAGCAGAAAAAGCTCATTTCCCTGCCGAAGAGGTGTTCTTCGATGACGGCCATTTTGCCGGCCGCGCCGAAGGTCTTGGCCTGCATGATACTGGTCAGGGCTTCCTGCGCTTCCGGGATGGATTCTGCGATGATGACGCCCTTGCCGGCGGCCAGCCCGTCGGCCTTGATAACGATAGGGGGTTCCTGTTCCTGGACGTACGCTTTGGCTTTTTCATAATCGGAGAAGCTGGCGCTTTTAGCGCAGGGGATGCCGTGCCTCTGCATAAGGTCCTTGGCGAATACCTTGCTGGATTCTATTTCGGCGGCTTTCTGACCGGCCCCGAAGATGGCCATGCCGTTGGAGATAAATTTATCGGCGATGCCGGCCGCCAGGGGCGCCTCCGGGCCGATGACGGTGAGGTCTATCTTGAGGTCTTTAGCGGTTTTCAGCAGCGCCTCTATCTCTTCCGCCTTGATATCCAGGTTTTGAGCGAGCCGGGCTGTCCCCGCGTTGCCGGGGGCGGCGTATATCTCATCGACTTTCGGGCTTTGAGCCAGCTTCCAGACGAGCGTGTGTTCCCTGGCCCCGCTCCCGACTACTAATATCTTCAGTGTGGCGCCTCCATAATATTATTTTTATTAGACGCGTTATATTTTAGCACATCATTACCAGTGTATGTGCACGTCCTCAACAGTATACGATGAATATTCCGATTCGTACCAGTGTTTGCCCAGTTCTTCTTCCATCTGGTTAAGGAACTGTTCCCGCCGGTCTAATTGTTCTTTCCAGGTAGAAATCCTTTTTTCTTCCGCAGAGCCGATAGTATATACCTTACCGCTTATTTCGTTGTTGTAGCTGGTGACATCCCTGTTATAAATCTCTAGCATAACGTCATATTCCAGCCACGCCTTCTCGCAGTCCAGATAGAAATCATACTGAAACGTATAGTAATCGTAAGGCGCCGATACCACACGGTCGATATGCAGTATACCATACCTCTTGCCCGTTTCGATGTAGGCCACGGTGTCCCAGCTGGGTGCATCTTCGCTGTCGCTTCCCCGGCTGCGGCCGTTGGTGCAGTCTATGTAAATCAGGCCTTTGTCCGTAGTTTCAAAAGCGTTGATGGCATGCCCCACCTCCATGCCGGTGAACTTTATCCCCGCCCAGCCTGCCCGGATGCCGGCGGCCTCTGCGTTGTTATGGACATCCTCCGCGAAGTCGGAACACACGTAGGCATTGGGGCCGTCTTCAATATAGTCTCTGGCATCCGTGGGGTCTGCTTTAATGAAGGCGGCCAGTTCAGCGAAGGAGGGGTCGGCGGCCTCCGGGTTATCGACGAGGATAATCGCCTCCCCATTGCCGCCGCATTCTATTTTACCGTCTTTGGTATATAGAAAATCCGCCGATTGACAGCCGGCGAGGGGAAGGAGGAATATCAGGAGTATTATGCTTATCTTAACTATAACGGCTGATATTCTTATCTACCTCACCCCCTGTATCCCCC
>CAYPDM010000160.1:0-2114 GCA_964409485.1 uncultured Dehalococcoidaceae bacterium
AAGGGGAGGCATACGGAAATGATTCAGATGAAACCATATGAATTTATGGTGAAGTACACGCAGCAGAAGGACTGGATAGATGGCCGGGGTAACTTTATTGCGTTTGCCTTTTTCCTGGGAGGTATCAGCGGCGGCCTGTACCTGGCGGCTGCCTACTTCGATAGCCTGTTAGGGATGTTCGTGGCCTGGCTGCTGGCCCTCTGCATGGGTGTATCTTATATGATACACCTTAGCCACCCGTTCAGGTTCTGGCGGATGTTTATGAAGCCGGGAACGTCCTGGATAGCCCGCGGATTCATATTCATAATGCTGTTCATCGGCTTTACCACGATACAGCTTATCCTGTCCCAGTGGGTCCCGGGGGCAACCGGCGCCATTACCACGCTTACGGTGCTCGCCGCGATATTCGCCTTTGCCCAGTCCATCTATACCGGCTTCGCCGTCAGCTACGTCAGCGCCATCAAGGTCTGGAATTCGGCAATCGTCCCCGTGCTTTTCGTAACCTGCGGTCTTACCGGAGGACTGGCCATACTCCTGGCAATCACCATGGCCGGCGACCATGCCCAGCTTATCGCGCTGGAGAACGTTACCCGCGTCGTGCTGATTGCCCTGGCTATCATCATCGGCGTTTACGTCTGGAATACCACTTACAGCAGCACGGCGGCCAAGGACGCCGTCAAGAGGCTCGTAGGCGGCAGTCTGGCGCCCCTCTTCTGGATTGGCGTTTTCCTGTTCGGCATAGCCATACCGATTGTTATATCCGTCACCACCTATTTTGTCGGTGAGGCTTCAACGGGACTGCTGATTACCGCCGTTGTCAGCGAGATAATCGGCGGCCTGGCGTTAAGGTTCGCCATCCTGAAAGCGGGTGTGTACACGCCGCTCTTGCCCGCTGAATAGTAAAAAAAGAAACAAAGAATAACGGAGGACCATCGCGGCGGTATCTACCGCCCGGTGGTTCTCTTTTTTGGTATTCGCTTTGCCGGTTGGGGTATAATATTTTCAAAGTCTGGGGGAGGGAAATAATGCCCTCTGGAGCCAATTTATATATCGGCACCTCGGGATGGTCTTACCCTAAAGGCGAGGGCACCTGGAAGGGCTATTTCTACCCCGCCGGCAAGATAATCGAGCTGGAATATTACGGCCAGTTCTTTAATACCGTGGAAATTAACAGCTCGTTCTATCGCCCGCCCAATCCCGCCTACGTGGAAAACTGGGTAAAACGTACGCCGGCGGGCTTTCTCTTCGCGGTCAAGCTCTGGCAGAAGTTCACCCACCCCAAAATGTATAAAGAAGCTTATGGTGAAGAGGCGGTTATTTCGCGGCGCGACGTCGACGATTTTAACCGCAGCCTGGAGCCGATTGTTAAAAGCGGCAGGCTCGGGGTCTTGCTGGCCCAGTTCCCGCCCAGCTTTAAAAACGATGGTTATAGCCAGCAATTAATCGATGCCATAGCCAGGGCCTTCCCCGCGTGCCCCCTCGCCGTGGAGCTGCGGCACCGCAGCTGGAGCGACGATACCGGCACCGCGGAATTTCTCCGCGAGCGTAACGCGGCCTGGGTGCAGATTGACGAGCCGAAATTTCAATCCTCGGTGGCGGCTGATATACCGCTTACGGCGGATACCGCTTACTTCCGCTTTCACGGCCGGAACGCCAGGGAATGGTGGACGGGCGACAGCGAAACGCGCTACCGGTATCTATATTCTCCGGAGGAAATTGATGGACTGGCCGAAAGGGTCAGGGCCGCCGCAGAAAAAGTGCAGACGCTCTTCGCCTTCTTTAATAACCACTGGCAGGCCTACGCGCCCCGTAACGCCAACGACCTTAAACAGGCGTTGCAGCTGCCCTTTCAGGAGATACCGGTAAACCTTGAATTTGCGCTGGATAAAAAGGAAACTGACGGCAAAGAGGAAGACGGGTAATAAATGCTGGATGAACTAACGGTAAAAGACTTCGGCATCATCGAGGCGATAACCTGGCGGCCCGCCGCCGGACTGAACGTAATCACCGGGGAGACCGGCGCCGGGAAGTCGCTGGTGGTGGATGCCGTAGAAGCCCTCCTTTCCGGCCAGGTGCAGGAAGAAGACATCCGCCACGGCTCGGACGAAGCGCGG
>CAYPDM010000161.1:0-2091 GCA_964409485.1 uncultured Dehalococcoidaceae bacterium
AAAGGCCTTCTGCGCCGGCGCCGACCTTACCGAGTTTCTCACCGCGCCTTCGCCGGTGATAGCGCGGCAGGCACGCTTCCAGCGGGACGTCTGGGGACGCTTTCTGAACATCGATAAGCCGTTTATCGCCGCCATGCACGGCTACGTGCTCGGTTCCGGGATTGAAATGGCGCTCTGCTGCGATATACGGCTGGCCGCGGAGGACGCGCGGTTCGGCCTGCCGGAGCCGGGACTCGGCATAATACCGGCGGCCGGCGGCAGCCAGACCCTGCCGAGGACAATCGGGCGGGCGGCGGCGCTGGAAATGCTCATGAGCGGTCGGTGGCTTACGTCGGAAGAAGCGTACCGGCTCAAGCTGGTCAATCGCGTGGTGCCCCACGCCGACCTTCTGCTGGCGGCGGAGAAAATCGCCATAAAAATTAAAACTCACGATAGAACGGCGGTAAGCTATATCAAGCAGGCGGTGACGCGGGGCCTCGACCTTACCCTGGCCGAAGGCCTTGAACTGGAGGCTCAACTGGGCCGCAGGCTGACAGCTGCGCAGGAATAAAAATGGAGAATCAGGACCTGGATGCCCTGGCGGCAAGCGCCGCCGAACTTATTATGACGAGCCGGAGGACGGTCGTATTTACCGGCGCCGGCATCAGCACGGAGTCGGGCATTCCGGATTTTCGCAGTCCGGGCGGTATCTGGGACAGGTTCGACCCGGACGATTTTACTATCGACAGGTTCCTCAACAACGAGGAATCCAGGCGCAAGCAGTGGTATATTTTCCGCGAAGGGCTACTATCCGATAAAGCGGAGCCCAATGCCGCCCACCATGCTATCGCCGAGCTTTACCGACTCGGCAGGCTGGACTGTGTGATTACCCAAAATATCGATAACCTGCACCAGAAAGCGGGCGTTCCCGACGACCTGGTCTTTGAGCTTCACGGCAATATGCAGTGGGCGATATGCCTCCAGTGCGGGCGGCGTTATCCCCTGGATAAAGTAAAGGCGCGCATCGACAGCGGTGAGGAAATACCCGACTGCGAGGCATGCGGGGGCATGCTCAAGCCGGATATAGTCATGTTCGGGGAGCAGCTGCCGGTAAAGGTGCTGGAAGAGGCCAGCCGCCGCGCCATGGCCTCCGACCTTTGTATTGTCATCGGCTCGACGCTGGTAGTGTACCCGGCGGCCTATATTCCCGTTTATGCGGTCGAAGCGGGAGCCAGACTGATAATCGTAAATCTAAGCTCCACCCCCATGGACCACCAGGCGGCCGTCCTCATCAGGGCGAAAGCCGGGGAAGCGATGTCAAAGATTGCGCAAAAGGTCAGGGAAAAAGCGAATCGCTAGGTTCGAAGTCCGTGTCACGCATCGTACTTTAGTTTGATTTTTCCCCCGAAACCGGGTTAGAATATCAAGTCAGGAATTATTTCAATTTTGGAGGTATGGAGTGAATACTACTGATTTTCTAAATATTGCCACGGCCATCTGCCCGGATAAAACGGCCATTGTTTTTGAAGATAAAAGGTACACGTTCAGCCAGCTTAACGAGCGGGTCAACCGCCTGGCCAACGGCCTGTTGAAGCTGGGTGTGAAGAAAGGCGACCGGGTATCCTTCATCCAGGTCAACTGCAATCAGTGCGTGGAGACGTATTTCGCCGTAGCGAAAGCGGGCGCCATCTACCTGCCGCTGAACTTCCGCGCCAAGGAAAAGGAATTTACCTATATGCTCAATACCGCCGAAGCCGAAACCCTGATAGTCGGCGAGCGTTACGTACCCATGATTAAGTCCATACAGCCCGAGGTCAAGTCACTGAAGCACATTATTTCCATAGAAGAAAAGCACGACGACATGCTGTACTACGAGGATATTATAAAGTCGTCGTCGGCTGACGACGTAATGACCGAAATCGATGACGACGATACTACCATGCTGATGTACACCGCCGGCACTACCGGTTTCCCGAAGGGCGTCATGCTTTCTCACAACAGCTTCAGCTCCTATATGCTGGAGAACGTTTCGCCGGCCAGCCCGGAGTCGGACGAAAGCAATATCCTGACCGTGCCCCTCTACCACGTCGCCGGGATTCAGGCGATGATGGC
>CAYPDM010000162.1:0-2073 GCA_964409485.1 uncultured Dehalococcoidaceae bacterium
ACGTTCTCCTCCTGCGCCTCAAAGGTGCCGATGCACCCCCGCAAAGCCCCCAGCTTGTGAATGGAAACGAAGACCCCGGCCTTCTCCCGCATCTCCGGCGTTAGCTCCTCCGGCGGGGCAGGCTTTTTCCCCTCCCGAACGTATGTCTCCACCGTTTCCCTGGCCAGGGCGGCAATCGGGTGCAGGCCGGCCTTCTTGAAGATAACGCCCGCGTAGCCGACCACCTCATCGTAGTCGCCGGTGGCATCGCCGCTGGTCTGATATTTAACCAGTTCCGCGCTGCCGACACCCAGTTCTTTGGCGGCGGCGATGAGGGTGACCACCGGGCCGTGGGCGCACATCGATATGCGGAGGTCTTTATAACGCCGGGTCAGTTCGTCCTCATCGAGGGCCAGCATGGCCTCAACCGCCTTCATGTCCTTCTCTTCGGCGGAGGCCTGCGGCTCGCGGTGGGTCATATCCCCGCTGGCTAAAATCACTGCTTCACGGTTCAACTCTTTAATCGACCCGGCGATGCTGCGCCCTATCTCTTTGTAGATTTCCGAAGTGGCGCCGGCGAGGATGATGGGCACTATCCGCACGTCCGGCCTGATGTATTGCAGGAAAGGCAGCTGCACCTCGACGGCGTGCTCTTCTCGGTGCGCGCGGTAGTCCTCCTCCGCGTATTCGGATAAGTCAACGATTTTCCGCGCCAGTTCCGAATCGACCTCAACCTCCCCCAGCGGCGTCCTCCAGGTACCCTCGACCATAACGCTGAACGGCTTGCCCTGTCCGGTATGGGTGGGCCCGATGATGATAAAGGTGTCTTTGAAATTGATTCTGGAGATGGTCGCCCCGGCCACCGCCCCCGAGTACTGGTATCCGGCATGAGGCACCAGCAGGCCGACGGCCTCTTCTTTGGGCGCGTCTTTATCCATGTACCTCGCCAGCATGGCTCTTATTTCCGAAGCTGAAGCGGGATAGAAATATCCGGCGACATATGGATTTCTTATCATTTTACCCCTCCTTCGAACCGGGCGACCGGAAATTCAACTCCGCTCCGCAGAACCGGCATTTAGAGCCGTCAAGTCCCACGACTTCCGTCTGGTAGCCGAGCCTCTTTACGACTGTTTTACCGCAGGCGTAGCAACGAGAGCTTTCGCTCTCATGGCCGGGTATGTTGCCGGCATAGATAAACTTAAGTCCGGCCCGGCGGCCTATCTCACAGGCGCGGTCGATAGTCTCCAGCGGCGTTGGGGGCAGGTCGGATAGACGGTGGTGGGGATAAAAGCGGGTCACGTGCCATGGCGTCAACTCGCCCAGCTCATCGCTAATCCAGTTAGCGATTCCCTCAAGTTGTTTATCATCGTCATTCAGGGTGGGGACGATATTGGTAACCACCTCGATGTGCATATTCCATTTTTCTTTTGCCCTTTTGGTTACTTCAAGAATTTCACGCCAGCGCGGTACCCCGGTCAGGGTTTTATAAAAATCATCGGAAAATCCTTTAATATCAACCCTCCAGGCGTCCAGGTAGGGGCCGATTGCATCCAGCGCTTCCGGGGAGGCGTAGCCGTTGGTGACGTAGACGGTATAAAGGTTGTTCTCTTTGGCTAGTTTAGCTGAATCGAGGGTATGCTCGAACCAGATGGTCGGCTCGTTATAAGTCCAGGCTACTCCACGGCATCCATACTGACCGGCCAGTTCCACGGACTTTTCCGGCGAGAGTTCCCGGCAGTCGTGCAGCAGGGAGGTGCTGTCGGCGGTGGAAATTTCCCAGTTCTGGCAGTGTTTGCAGTGGAAGTTGCAGCCCAGGGTGCCGAGGGAGAAACATAGCGTGCCGGGGTAGAAGTGGAACAGGGGCTTCTTTTCAATGGGGTCGGCGGCGACGGATGATACCCTGCCGTAGTTGAGGTTGAACAGGGCGCCGCCCCGGTTCTGGTACATGCCGCAGACGCCGTACCTGTTCGGATTAATCCGGCAACGCCACTGGCAGATATGGCATCTTACCGTAGAGTCCGGCAGTTTTTCATAAAGCAAGGCCTCGTGCATAGCCCGGTCCCCCATGCCTTACCCTAATTATATCACTCGGGT
>CAYPDM010000163.1:0-2050 GCA_964409485.1 uncultured Dehalococcoidaceae bacterium
CCTTTCCGGCCAGGTGCAGGAAGAAGACATCCGCCACGGCTCGGACGAAGCGCGGGTCGAGGGCGTTTTCCATGTTGAACGCGACGAAAGAGCTAAATCGCTCCGGGCTTTGCTGGCAGAGAAAGGGCTGGAGGCCGATGGCGATGCCATGCTACTCACCTGCGATTTTCGCCGCCAGGGACGCACCACGCCGAGGGTTAACCGGCAGGCGGTATCGCGGTCTCTGCTGCGTGATATCGGCGCGGCCCTGGTAGATATTCACGGCCAGAGCCAGCACCTTTCGCTGCTGAACAAGGACAGGCACCTGGATTTCCTGGATGCCTACGCTCATGCCGGGGCGATGAGGCACGATTTCAGCGTCATGGCCGCGGAGCTTCATCAAATAGAACGTGATATTAAAGCGCTCTCGCGCGATGAGCAGGAACTGGCCCGGCAGAAAGAATTGCTCGCTTTTCAAGTCGACGAAATAAGACGGGCGGAGCTGTGGGAGGGGGAGGAAGCGGAACTGGAACAGGAGCTAACCCTCCTGGCCTCCGCGGAAAAGCTTAAGGCGGCTTCCTATGACATTTACCGGATAATCTATGGCGAAGACGGTGTCTCCGCTTCTTCATCGGCGGTGGATAGAGTCAGCGAAGCCCTCCCCGTGCTCAAGAATGTCGCCGAGGCCGACCCTTCTCTACAGTCGAAACTCGGCTATCTTGAGGAGTTGGTGCACGGACTCGAAGAGCTGGCGCGGGAAATCCGCTCGTACGGTGATAATCTCAACTATGACCCGCAGCGCCTCGAGGAAGTCCAGAACAGACTGGAGCTCCTCCGCAGTCTCAAGAGAAAGTACGGAGGTTCCATCGGGGCGGTGCTGGAATACCTGGTAAAGGCGGAAGCGGAACTGGAGGGGCTGACTTCTTCCGGCGAGCGGCGCGAGCAGCTGGAAGTACGGCGGGAACGACTTAAAAAAGACATGGGCGCTCTTGCTGCGCGGCTTTCCGGGCAGCGGGTGCAGGCCGCTGAAAAACTGGCCGCGGCGGTGAAAAAAGAGCTTGCCGACCTCTCCATGGCGCAGGTGGAATTCAATGTGTCTATCACGCAGGTACCCGCTGCGGAAGGAATACCCTTTCCCGACGGCGCGGTCTACCGGTTCGATTCGTCTGGCGCTGACGAAGTTGTTTTCATGGCATCGACCAATCCCGGCGAGCCGGCGAAACCCCTGGACAGGATTGCCTCCACCGGCGAAATCTCGCGTTTCATGCTGGCGCTTAAGAGCGCCCTGGCCGGGGCGGACACGATTCCGGTGCTTATCTTCGACGAGATAGATATCGGCGTCGGCGGACGGAGCGGCGAGGTTATCGGCAAAAAGCTCTGGAGCCTCTCCCGCAGCCATCAGGTAATCTGCGTGACCCATTTGCCCCAGATTGCCGCCTTCGCCGACGCTCACTACAGAGTCGCCAAGCGGACGGCGGGCGAGCGTACCGTCAGCAGCATCGAATCCCTTGATGATAAATCACGACTGAACGAACTGGCGGTGATGATAGGCGGCTCGCGCTACACCCCGGCCGCTCAAAAAACCGCCGGGGAGCTTATACAGAAGGCCGGGGACTGGAAAAGCGGCGTGTCTTAATGGGAAATAAAACAGTAACAGTTATACTTATGCCTGTAACGCCTTCCTACCCGTGACCTGCTGTTTCTGGTACCATTTCTTGACCGCGCCGACCACGTCCTTGGGGGAGTCGAAGACGCGCAGCAGGTCGAAGTCTTCCTCGGATATAGCCCCGTGCGCCAGCATCGTCCCTTTCAGCCAGTCGATAAAGCCGCGCCAGTACTCGGTGGAAAACAGTATCACCGGGAAGGGCTTTATCTTCTCCGTTTGTATCAGCGTCAGCACCTCGGTCACCTCGTCCAGGGTGCCCAGGCCGCCGGGCATAATGATAAAGGCCGTAGCGTATTTCACCAGCATGACTTTTCTTACGAAGAAGTGGTGGAAAGTAATCGACCTGGTAGCGTAATCGTTGCACACCTGCTCCTGCGGCAGCTTGATGTTCAGTCCGACCGATTT
>CAYPDM010000164.1:0-2035 GCA_964409485.1 uncultured Dehalococcoidaceae bacterium
TGGGGCACGTGCCTCCCGGCGAGTACGAACTGCTCTGCCTGCCGCTCCTCATGTACAAAGGCGACGCCGGGCCCTGCCGGGCCATTCTAAGGCCGTTAAAGTAATAAAAAAGAGGGGGCGCCGGCCCCCTCTAAAATTTTACGGCAAATTCCTCGAATAATACGCGACAAAAAGAGACTTTATTAACACCTTCTTAATATTCATGTGTATATAATTATATACAGGGGTGAAACTAAAATACGGGGTTACCCCTTACCAAAGGTACGGGTTAAAAAGTTGACCCCGCAAGGCGGGAGCATGTTACAATAGATATATACAGAGGCCGGGGTAACCTTAAACTACCCTTAACCGTTATATAAAGTAAGGGTAGTTTTTTTGTGACTTTTTTGTTAGGTTTCTTACGCTTTTTGTGATTTGTATGTATCGTGCCCTTTGTAAGATTAGAAACGATTCCGTCGTTTTCTAAAAGATTCTAATATGCAGGGAGAAATGTGGCTAAAATTAAAAGCAATACCATAAATATTGACGGACTGGATGTCCATTACTATGTCGCCGGCGAGGGAGAGCCGCTGGTGGTGATTCACGGCGGCGGCGGGGATGCCAGAACGTGGTGGGACAACATCACCGAGCTGTCCAAGAAATACACGGTCTACGCTCCCGACCTTCCCGGCTACGGCGGCAGCCAGCCCCTCGATGGTACTTACTTCATCCCGGAACTATCGGAATTCGTGGAAAAGTTCGCCGGTAAAATGGGGCTGGAGAAATTTCACCTCGTGGGGCATTCGCTAGGCGGCGGCGTTGCCCTCAACTACGCTTTAAGGTCGCCCCACCGCATCAAGAAGCTGGTGCTGGTAAGCAGCCTGTGCCTGGGGAGAGAAATCGCCTTCTGGGTGAGGCTTCTTTCGGCCCCCGCTCTGCTGGGGTCTATCGGCGCATTGTCCGTGGCGGTATTGAAGGGCATGAAATGGCTGGCCATGCGGATGCTGAATCCCGCCCTGATTATCATGCCGCTTTCTCCGGCCGCGGTAACCGTCGGCGGCAGTATCACCAATTTCAGGCAGCAGTCCCTGGTGCTGGAGAACCGGCTGTCCGAGGTGAAAATGCCGACACTGCTGGTGTGGGGTGCTAAAGACCCCATCGTGCCGGTGAGGCACGCCTATGCGGCGGCCAGGGTGATTCCCGATTGTCATATAAAGGTATTCGAAAGCCGGGGACATAACGTCCACCGCGACGAGCTAAGGCAGTTTTCGGATACTCTCAACGGGTTCCTGGGCTAGTCCTTCTCTGCGGCCCTGTAAACGCCCTGGTAATCCTTGAACTCCCGGATAATATCTTTGTGCCTGACAAGCGCCTCCCCGATGCCGTATTGCTTGCTCATGCGTAAAGGCACGCAGCAGCAAGAGCAGCAGGAGCATATCGCGTAGTAATCCCCCCGGCATTTTGCGATGGATAGTATCAGTCCCCGCCGATGGCTGTCACGCAGGATTTCTATGGCTTCTTCCCGGGTGATTTCATGCGAGTTCTGGGATATCATTGCGTGCTGGAGGACGTGGTGTGTCGGCCCCAGCAGTATCTCGTTATCCAGGGGATTATCGCAGTTACGGTAAAGCCGGCGGCAGGTGCAGGGAGCCGCGGCCACGCCCTCGGCGATATTTACAAGCTCTTCAGCCTCCGCCGGGGTAAGCAGGAAGACACGGTGCATATTTTTACCGTATGCATTGGCGACCCGCCTGACCAGCCGTCCCAGCAGGGGGATTTTCGTACAGCGGGCAAAGAACATGTATACTTTGAGGATATTGTTGCGGTTGCTGCCATAGAGTTTCAGCGTATGGTGCATGATATAGCCGTCCGTACTAGAAATGCGGTTTGCAGATAAGCTCTTTTACCTTGAGATTGAAAAAGCGATGAACGTAATCGGCCTGTATAACGTATGCCGTATCGGCGCCCCGGCCCGTGCCGCCGATGGAAATAATCTCTTCATCGGTGCGCACCAGTCCGGCGTCCGCCGCCATGGCGGCGATTTCCAGGGCTACCT
>CAYPDM010000165.1:0-1996 GCA_964409485.1 uncultured Dehalococcoidaceae bacterium
TGGCGGCCTGGCCCGGCATCGGCAACGTCGCCATGATTATCGCCAACTACCTTAAAGCCAAGCTGAATTTCAAAGAGCTGGGCTACCTGGAGGCCTCTTACTTCTTCGACCCCATCGGCGTAACCGTCAAGGACAACGTGGTAGAAGAGCCCAACTTCCCCCAGAGCGAGTTCTACTACTGGAAAAACGACGGCGAAGGCAGCGACCTGATACTGTTCATCGGCGATGACCAGCCTGCCGCCAAGGCCTACGAACTGGCTAACTGCATCCTCGACGTGGGGAACCGTTTCGGCGCGGAGCGTATATATACCTGCGCGGCGGCCATAACACGCATCCATCACACCGAGCCTCCCAAGGTCTGGGGCGTCGCCACCAGCCACCTCGTCACGCCCGATTTAGAGAAATACAACCTGGAGCGCTCCAGCAACCTGCAAATCGCGGGACTCAACGGTCTGCTGCTGGGCGTAGCCAAGGAGAGAGAAATCGACGGCGCCTGCCTGCTCGGCGAGGTGCCTGTTTACGCCGGCCGCGTGCCCAATCCCATGGCGGCGCTGGCCGTTCTAAAGGTTTTAACCGCTATGCTGGATGTAAAAATCGACTTTGCGGAGTTGGCCAAGATGGCCGTCGAGGCCGGCGAGAGAATCAAGCAGGTGGCCGCCCAGGCGATGGAGGAATACATAGATTACTTTACCGAACCGATATGGGAACGCGGCGAAGAGGACGAGGAAGACGAGGAATAAGGTAGAAGTCACGTTCATCGTTAGCTATGAAATTTCTGAAGAATATGACCCCGGCAGGCTTTAATCCCCTGAATGATAATGTGATTACCGGGAACAAGGTCAGGCTCCGCGAGAAAAAGCTCGCCGATGCCCGCAACGACTATCAATGGCAATCGGACGCCGAGCTGGCCAGGCTGGATGCAACCCGGACGCTCATTATACCCTTCTCCGTCTACCTGCTGGACTACGCCACCGAGCTACGGCACCCGAAATCCATTCGGTATCCCCTGGCCATAGAAACTCTGGAAGGCAGACACATCGGCAACTGCACCTGCTACGATATCAGGAAAAGGAGGGGTGAGGCGCAGCTGGGTATCATGATCGGCGACCGTGATTACTGGGACAAGGGCTATGGCGCCGATTCCGTCACTGCGATGACCGACCATGTCTTCCTGACGACCGGTTTCCGCCGCCTGTACCTGAAGACGCTGGACTGGAACCTGCGGGCGCAGAAGTGCTTCCTGAAATGCGGCTTTACGCCCTGCGGAGAAATGAAGCGCAACGGCCAGGACTTCCTGCTCATGGAACTGAAACGCGACCAGTGGGAAAAACGGAGAGGTGGCTTAAGGGGGTGAGGTAGATAAAAACAGAGAACCTGCCCATCGAATGGCTCGGTGACCGTGTCAGAATTATCGACCAGACCCGCCTCCCACAGGAGGAAGTCTACCTGGAGCTTGACGATTACCGGGACATCGCCTCGGCTATCAGGGAGCTTAAAATACGGGGCGCCCCGGCCATAGGAATCGCGGGGGCCTATGCCGTAGCCCTCGGCGCCCGTAAAATTAAATCTACCTCCACGGACGCGTTCCTGGAGAATCTCTATGGAGTCATCGATGCTATCGCCGCCACCCGTCCCACCGCCCGCAACCTGTTCTTCGCCCTGGAACGCATGAGAAAAGCCGCCGGTTCCGCTGCAAGCATTACGCAGATTCAGAAAGCCCTCGCCGACGAGGCCGTGAAAATACACCGGGAAGAAGCGGACGCCACGCGGCGCCTTAGCCTTATCGGTGCGGAACTTATTAAAGACGGCTGGACGGTACTGACCCACTGCAACACGGGGCCGCTGGCCGCGCCCGGTCACGGCACTGCCCTGGGCGTTATCATCGCGGCGCATCAGCAGGGAAAGAACGTTAAGGTAATGGCCGGCGAGACCCGCCCGCTCTTACAGGGGGCGCGGCTGACCGCCTGGGAGCTTCAAAAGGCCGGCGTGCCGGTTA
>CAYPDM010000166.1:0-1933 GCA_964409485.1 uncultured Dehalococcoidaceae bacterium
AGCCGTATTCCCGTTTCAGTGTCGAAAGAAACAGGTTCATCGATTCCGGTGAAGCTTTCCAGAAATATTCAGGGATATCCATCGGCGGGCCGCCGACTTTTGGGGGATTGTTTTTTAGTCTTGCCAGCAGTTCATCCATATAAGGCTCGGAGAGCGCGTAATCTTCAATAATGTCTTTTTCCGGCACCCCCAGCAGGCTCAATAAGACCGCCGCCAGCATCCCCGTGCGGTCCTTGCCCACGGCGCAGTGGAAAACTATCGGGTGGTTTTGGGGGTCGGCGATTACTTCCAGCGCCTCGGTAATGAGCTTGCCGTAGTCCTTTTGCCTGGCCATTTCCAGGTAAAACTCGCCCATATTGGTGCAGTGGTCGTAACGGCTGGCGTTGGCCCCGGGGTCGTCGTCGGTCATAAAAGCGATGTTGCAGTACTTAATATCGGCTGCGGCGGGGATACCGATGCCCTGCCGTTCAATTTCTTCGGCGCTCCTTAAATCGATGACGGTGGCCAGCCTGATTTCTTCTTTCAGTCTTTTAAAGTCGCGATTTGTCGCGTGACGCAGGTCGCCGCTGCGGAAGAGACGTCTCCAGGCCACGGTGCGACCGTCCCCCGCCCGGTAGCCGCCCAGGTCACGGAAATTGATTACGTTCTCAAGTTTTATATGTCGCGAGTATGGCTCTGTCATTATTATCACACCAGGGTGAAAAGCGGTCGGGCGCTCTCGCCGGCGGAATATTTATCGCCGGGGAAGACCTTGTTACCCATCTTGACTTTCTTGCCTACCAGTTCCATCGAGGCCTCTTTGGGGTCGATGCCCTCAAGGTTGCCCATAATCCAGGGGCCGTCATCGAGTTCCACCATGACGATAGTGTAGGGGACTTCATCCTCGCGCCCCTCCGCGGCAACGAACACGGTGGTGAAGGTCCTGATTTTGCCGCTGCCCTTCAGCTCCACGATTTCCATGTCCGGGCTGGCGCACTGCCGGCAGACCATCTTGGGCGGCGTTGTGATGTGACCGCATGATGTGCACTTGAGACCCAGGATTTTATTTTGCATGAGGGCTTCGTTGTAGTCTTTAAAAATCAGCTTATGTTCCATATTACCAGCCCCTTTCGAAAATCATGTTGACCAGCGTGCCGCCGTCGCCGCCGAGCGTATCCGTCATCCCGGTTCTGGCGTCCGGCACCTGCCGCTCCGGCTCTACTTCCCCCCGCAGCTGTTTTACCACCTCGTAAACCTGGCCGGCCCCGGTGGCGCCGATGGGGTGTCCCTTGGCTTTCAGTCCGCCGGAGGGGTTGACGGCCACCTTCCCGCCGATATCCGCCTCGCCCTTTTCCCAGGCTTCACCCGCCGTGCCGTAGTCGAAGAAGCCGAGGCTTTCGGCGGCAATCAGGCTGGCGATGCTGAAGCAGTCGTGAAGCTCGCAGAGGTCTATATCCTGCGGCTTTACCCCGGCCATTTCGTAGGCCCGCTGCGACGATATTTCACGCGCCCTGATTCTCGGCAGGTAGTCGCTCTGGTTGCCGAGGGGGCCGCAGGAGGACTGCCCGGTGCCGGTGATATAGACCGGTTGGCTCGTGAGTTTTTTAGCGACTTCTTCCGAGGCCAGCACCACGGCGGCGGCGCCGTCGGAGAAGGGACAGCAGTCGTGCAGTGTAAGCGGCGTGGATACCACGAAGCTGCCGAGCACCTTCTCGGCGGTTATATCGGCGTTCTTGCCGAAGAACTGCGCCCTGGGGTTGACGCTGCCGTGCCGGTACGACTGCATAGAAACGCGGGCCATCTGCTCGCGTAATTTCTGTAAAGGGATTTTATAGGTGTCCGCATAGAGATGGGTCAGCATGGCGAAAACGGCCGGGAAGGTGATGCCGGCGGGATATTCGTAGCGGGCGTCGCTGAACATGGCGAAGGTCCTGGTCGCCAGGCCGGTGCCCAT
>CAYPDM010000167.1:0-1846 GCA_964409485.1 uncultured Dehalococcoidaceae bacterium
TGCCTGTTTCTCTGCTGATTTACTTGCCAAGACCTACCTCCACTTATTTTTTACCCGAGCCGCTGTCTTCGGCCCCGGTTAACGGAACCGGGGAATCGGCAGCACCCTGCCGGGTTGCATCGTCACCGATGCGGGTAACGCTAAGGACGCCTTTCACGCCATCTATCTTTTTTAAAATCCGGCTCAAGTGCGCCAGCCCTTTTGTCTCCAGAGTTAGAAACATGGTAATGGTGTTTCCGTCACCATCGGCGAGGCTCGCCGAGGCGATATTCACTTTTTCCTCCGCCACCACTGTGGTGACATCGCGCATAAGGCCTACCCTGTCCCAGGCCTCTACCTGCACATTGACCGCATAAAGAAGCTCATCGCTATGCCCCCACTCCACCGGTATCAGCCTCTCCTTTTCATCTTCATGGCGGATATTGCGGCAGTCCTCGCGGTGTATGGTAACGCCTTTACTCCGCGTAATATAGCCGATTATCTTATCGCCGGGGACGGGGTGGCAGCACTGGGCGATACTGGTGACAAGGTCGCCGACTCCCAGTACCTGCACCGTCGAAGGCGCCGTGCGGGACGGCGCGACCTCCATTACCGGTATCTCTTTCTCCTCCTGCGTATCCATTTTAAGGACAATCTGATGGGCGGTAATGGTGCCGTTGCCGACCGCCGCCAGGAAGTCGTCTAAATTACCATAAACAAATAACTCGGCCAGTACCTGACGCTCTATTTTTATACCGAGTCGCTTTAGCTCTTTATCCAGAATCTGCCGTCCGCGCTCGATGTTCTCCGTCCGCTCCTGCTTGTTGAACCACTGCCTTATCTTTGTTTTGGCATGGGATGTATTGACATAGCCCAGGTTGGGGTTGAGCCAGTCCAGACTCGGCCCCCGGGAGCCTTTCGCAGAAATAATTTCGATAACGTCGCCGTTCTTGAGCTGATAGCTAAAGGGCACCAGCTTGCCGTTCACCTTGGCGCCGACGCAGCGGTGCCCCAGGTCCGTATGTACCCGATAAGCAAAATCGAGCGGGGTGGAGCCGCGGGGCAGGTCTTTTATCTCTCCCCTCGGTGTGTAGACGAATACCTGGTCGATAAAGATGTCCGTCTTGACCGATTCCAGGAATTCCTCGGCTCCGGCGAGTTCGCGGTGCCACTCGATAAGCTGGCGCAGCCAGGCCACTCTGTCCTCGAACTGCATATCCCTTTTTTCGCCCTCTTTATAACGCCAGTGGGCGGCTACGCCGTATTCGGCGACATGGTGCATCTCGCGGGTGCGGATTTGAATTTCCAGGGGCGTGGTGCCGAGAGCCATCACCGCCGTGTGCAATGCCTGGTAGCCATTCGGCTTGGGACTGGCCAAATAGTCGTCAAAGGCATCGGGCAGGGGATGCCACAAACTGTGGATGACGCCGACGGCGCTATAGCAATCGGGCACGCTGTCGACGAGCACCCGCAGGGCGAGAAGGTCGTATATTTCGTCGAAGTGCCGGCCCACAGCGGCATACCTTTCCATTTTCTGGTGTATGCTGTAGATATGCTTGGGTCGACCGGATATATCCCCTACCAGGCCCACCTTATCGAACTCTTTCTTCAGTAGTTCAATGGCGCGGACAATAAATTTCTCACGCCTGGCGCGTCCTGTATCCACAAGTCGAGCGATACGCTGATATTGCTGCGGCTGTAAATACTGAAAGGAAAGGTCTTCCAGTTGCCACTTAAGCTCCCATATTCCCAGTCGGTGTGCCAGCGGCGCGTATATTTCCAGGGTCTCCTGGGCGTTAACGAGCTGCCGGTCCTTGGGCAGGGCATCCAGGGTACGCATATTGTGGAGTCGGTCGGCCAGCTTGAT
>CAYPDM010000168.1:0-1846 GCA_964409485.1 uncultured Dehalococcoidaceae bacterium
GACATAGTGTACTATATCATGACGGGGCTGTATTTATTCTCCGTTATTTTCCTTTTCAAGATACCGCCTAATCGCCCGATAGTCCGCGAGGGCAGTAGCACCGCCACGGAAGTGGTGGAGGGGTTCCGGTATGTCCGTGCGGAGACTACCGTCATGCTCGTCCTCCTGTTTACCCTCGGCTGCACCATCCTGGGTATGCCTTTTAACATGCTGTTGCCCATGTTCACCGAGGATGTCCTGAAGGTGGGGGAAGTAGGCATGGGCATACTGATGGCCGTCTCCGGGATAGGGGCCATCGTGGTCTCCTTCGTTCTCGCCTCCATGGCCAATAAAAAGCGCGGTATCCTGATGCTGTTCAGCGGGCTCATCTTAAGTGTGGCGCTGATAGCCTTCTCTTTTAATACGGGATGGTACCTTTCGCTGGTACTGTCCGTTTTCATCGGGCTGGGACAGACGGGGCAGACCGCCATCGGCTTTACCCTGGTGCAGTATTACGTCGACCCCGCTTACCGGGGACGCGTCATGAGCTTTATGATGATGGGCTTCGGCCTATCGAGCCTGGGCACCGTCTTCGGCGGGATACTGGCGGATACGATGGGCATCGAGTGGTCTATCGGCGGACTGGCTATAGCCCTGGCCGCTTTAACCACGGCAATGCTTGCCTTTTCATCCCGATTGCGTAAACTGGACTAGCCCTCCCCGCGTTGACACCGGGGAGTGAAAAGTATAGACTACGTTATTCCTGTTGTTTGCCGGAGGATAAAATATTGTATCAGAAAGTTACCTTGGATAACGGTCTTCGCCTGGTTACCGCCGCCATGCCCCATACGCGTTCGGTGTCCATCAGTTTTTTTATCGGCACCGGCTCCAGGTATGAGACCGATGAGCAGGCCGGTATTTCCCACTTTATTGAACACGTTTGTTTCAAAGGCACGAAAAAGCGCCCCACGTCCGCGGAAATCTGCACGGTTATAGAAGGGGTGGGGGGTATACTGAATGCGGGCACGGATAAAGAGCTGACCATCTACTGGTGTAAGGTAGCGCAGCCCCACTTTGCCAGCGCCCTCGATGTGCTGGCGGACATCCTCGTCAACTCTACGTTCGACTCAAGGGAAATTGAGAAAGAACGCCAGGTCATCATCGAAGAAATAAATATGTCTCTGGACTCCCCGGCACAGCGCGCGTCCATGCTTATCGACGATTTAATGTTTCCCGGCCATGCCCTGGGACGCGATATCGCCGGCAGCAAAGAATCGGTGGCGGCTATTACCCGGGACATGATGCTTGATTATCTATCCGGGCAGTATCAACCCGGCAATATCGTGCTGGCCATCGCCGGAGATATAGACCAGCTGGAAGCAGCCGGCGCCGTCAGCCGGGCGGTGGACGGATGGACCGGGCGGCAGTCTCACATCGAATACAAACCCTATCTAGAGAAGACAGGGCGGAAGGTGCTGGTTGAGAAACGCGACACCGAGCAGACCCAGCTCTGCCTGGCATTGCCGGGACTGTCCATAGAACACCCCGACCGCTTCAAGCTCGACCTGCTTAACGTAATTCTCGGCGAGGGCATGAGCAGCCGCCTGTTCACGGAAATACGTGATAAACTGGGCCTGGCTTACAGTATCCACAGCTACGCCGAGCACTTCCTCGATACCGGCGCCTTCATGGTCTCCGCCGGAGTCGATAATAAGAACCTGAAGGTAGCCGTAAAGGCTATCCTTGAAGAGCTGTCCAGACTTAAGGAGTTAATCCCGGAGGAGGAGCTTGCTAAGGCTAAAGAATTATCCAAGGGGCGTCTCTGGCTGCGCATGGAGGACAGCCGCAGCGTATCCGGCTGGATGGG
>CAYPDM010000169.1:0-1826 GCA_964409485.1 uncultured Dehalococcoidaceae bacterium
AGTGCAGGTCGATGAATCCGGGGCAGACGATTAAACCTTCAGCGTTAAGTACGGCGTAGTCCGCATCGGGCGGCATGCCTTCCCCCAGCCAGGCGATTTTTCTCTCTTTAATGAGTAGGTTTCCGGTCTTATCGATTTCCTGTGAGGGGTCGATGATGCGGCCGCCCCGTATCAGTAAAGCGTTTGCCATTTCCCTAATAATCTCCTCCCGTGAAGTGACTGGGCTTGTAGCCGTGGGCCTGCGCTTCCTCCGCCGTATTGAACACAATCAGGTTCTCCGGTCGGATGGTCCTGGTCCAATGGCTGTCCGCGTCGTGGTATTTCTTGGTGTCCAGCTTGCCTTCGTGCCATTCGGTGCTGGCCACGAATTTCGGCTCGAAGCCGTGTTCGCAATAGACGCAGCGGAGTGTCAGGGGATGTATTTTCACTATTCTGAACTCGGGCTTGATATACTTCGTTTCGGTAGCCTGAATAGACACGCATTTAGGATTGGGGCACGTGGGGCTTATGTCATGGCGATAGACGGGGTAGTCCGCCGGAGACGGCGAATCCACCTCCGGGATATCAGTATCCCCGGCGCCCAGCAGGAGTGAGATAAGAGCCATCCTGACCGGTACGCCGCGGCTGGCTTGTTTGAAGTACATGCTGCGCTCGTCACCGTCAATTTCGTAGGCCAGTTCGTCCACCCTGGGCAGCGGATGCATGACCAGGGTCTTGCGGAAGGCCTTGCCCTTGAGCAGTTTTTTATCCACCACGCGGTACTTCTCCTTGAAA
The DNA here is from genome assembly GCA_964409485.1 of uncultured Dehalococcoidaceae bacterium. GTDB lineage: Bacteria > Chloroflexota > Dehalococcoidia > Dehalococcoidales > RBG-16-60-22 > JAFGPF01. Next base: position 775 of record CAYPDM010000169.1, read on the forward strand.
TCACTGCCCTCTTCACCGGCGTCGAACCTCTCTTTTTGCGGTCGGGTGACATAAAGGGCGTCCACGCCTTCTTTTAATTCCACCTGCACGCTGATATCCGGCATCATCGCCAGCTGGTGGGGACTGCTCGGCGTGGTATAAATGGCATCAATGGGGAAGAGATTGTCTTTAACCCGCTGATCTGAAACGCCGATTTTTTCCAGGTCGCCGCCGTATTCGTTGACGAGCTTATCGATAACGTGCTCGGGCACCTCCAGCCCCGGACTCGGGCAGAAGAGGATATCCGCGCCGAACTTAGCCAGGGCGAAAATCAGGGAGTGGATGGTGCGGCCGTATTTCAAATCCCCCCAAAGGGCGATTTTAAGTCCTTTGATAGTTTGTCGTTCTTTCTGGATGGTATAGAGGTCGCAGAGGGTCTGGGTAGGGTGCTGGTGGCCACCGTCGCCGGCGTTTATCACCGGGATGCCGGAGTAATCGGCCATGACGCGGGCGGCCCCTTCCCAGGGGTGGCGGATAACGATAATATCGGCGTATCCGCCGACCACCCTGGCCATATCGGCGATGCTTTCACCCTTGGCCAGCGACGTGGCACCGACATCGGAAACGGTAATAACGCTGCCGCCGAGGCGGTGCATGGCGGCCTCGAAAGACAGTCTGGTGCGGGTGCTCGGCTCAAAGAAAAGACTGGCCATAACCTTGCCCTGGCACAGGCCGTGCTGTTCCTTCATGTTCGCCGACATTGCGTCGGCCAGGGAAAAGAGCGCCATTATCTCGCCGTTGGAGAGGTCGTCTATAGTCACCAGGCTTCTATTTTCCAGACTCATGGTACCTCCTCCTTCCCGATTTCATCGGGATTCCGTCTTCTCCTTTTTACCGTTGGGCAGGTTGCTGTTGGGCGGGCCGACGATGGCCACCTCGTCGACGCCGTCGGTTTCCGCCAGGCGTACCTGGATATCTTCGTGCCGGGCGCTGGGTATATTCTTGCCGACGTAGTCCGCGCGTATCGGCATCTCGCGGTGGCCGCGGTCGATGAGCACCGCCAGCTGTATGGA
>CAYPDM010000170.1:0-1822 GCA_964409485.1 uncultured Dehalococcoidaceae bacterium
TAGGTCGGCAGGATTCCCTTGTCGTTGGCGTACTCGATGACGTTCATCAGGCCTTCCTGCTGCCACATCTTGAAATATTTATGCTCCCGCAGGTAACTGTAGGCCTTACGCGACTCCTCCATGAGGCCGTCGATATCGTAAACGGGCAGGTCCTCGTGCCCCCGCACGATAATCGCCTTGAGGTTCTTGGCGCCCATGATAGCCCCGAACCCGGTACGGCCGGCGTTGCGACCCCAGTCCGTGTTGACGCAGGCGAATTTCACCAGGTTCTCGCCCGCCGGCCCGATAGTGGCTATATGCGCCAGCTGCACATCCAGCTTTTCGCGGATTATCCCCTCGGCTTCCAGGGATGTCTTGCCTTTCAGTTCCGGCATGGGAATAATCTGTGTATCGTGGTTATCGATGAATAGCACCGATAGCTCCGGGGCTTTTCCGGTGATGGAAAGGACATCGATTCCCGACTGTCTTAACTCCACGCCGAAGCCCCCGCCGATTGACGAATCGCCGTAGAGTCCGGTGGCCGGGGAGATGCCTATAAACGAGTTTTTACCGGAAGACGGCAGATAAACGCCGGTCAGGGGGCCTGGGGCTATGGTTATCAGGTTCTCCCCGCCCAAGGGGTCTATCTTGAAGTTATGCTTTTTCAGGTTATCCCATACCAGTTTCGCGCCGAAGCCGCGACCGCCTATGTACTTCTCCAGGAAGGCGTCCGGCAGATCCAGGTACTCGGCGGTTCCCCGGGTAAGGTCTATGGAAAGGTGTTTCTTGAAATAGCCGCTCTTGATGCTCATAGCTCTTCCTTCCCTATCTCGGCGTACCGTATGGTCTTCTTCTCACCCTTCTCGTAGAACTCTATTTCCCGCATCTGTGTATAGCTAAGTACGTTGGAAATTCGCTTGGTCTCGCCGAGGGCGTGCTCCGGTATCAGCCTCAAAGCACCCAGCGGGCAGGCCTTAACGCATTCGGGGTCGCCGCCGCACATATCGCACTTGATGGGGAACTCGCAGTCTTCATGGGCATATATAGCCCCGAAGGGACATGCCTCCACGCATTTAAAACAGGAAATGCAGGACCCTTTATCCAGCTGTACAATACCGTCTACCCATCTTAAGGAGTCGGTAGGGCATACCTGGGCGCAGGCCGGTATGCGGCACTGGCTGCAGACAACCGGCATTCTCATTACCGGATGAGGGTAGGTATTAATGACTCTTATCGCTGCTTTCTTGGGGTTGTTCACCCCGAAGTGCTTGATGGCGCAAACCAGTTCGCATATCCGGCAGTCGGAACATTGCTCCGGTATCACCGTTAACTTTTTTGACATTCTCCGGGCCTCCTCAAGACTCGCGTTATCATTATAGCACTTTACGCTCGTATTTACCTCGTAAAACGACTGTGGCCTGTTCGGGCGCGGCATGCACGGGCGGCGGTTCGCAAAAATGATATGATTTCCTGTATTATATAAGGTGGATAGAACGCAGGTTGCCAGAGTATGAATCCCTGATTTACCAGAGAAAGGACGCGCTTGTCCGGGTCGTAGAGACACGGAATACAGAAGGAGGTAACCATGGTTGAAGAAGCGAGGCTGGTGAAAATAGTAGGCGCCGGCAATACCAGCAGCCAGCAGGCGGTACTGGAAGAGTATTCGCGTGACATGAGCTTCGTCAATCCGGTCAAGCCGGCATATGTCGTCAGGCCGAAGAATGCAAAGGATATAGAGGGGCTGGTAAAGCTGGCCAATGAGACGAATACTCCGCTCGTGCCGGTAAGCTCGGGGCCTCCTCATTTCAGGGGCGATACGGTTCCCGGCATCGGGGGCGCCGTG
>CAYPDM010000171.1:0-1821 GCA_964409485.1 uncultured Dehalococcoidaceae bacterium
TTTTCGTCGTCCAGCCAGAGCTCTACCTCCCCGCCCAGGTCGTGGAAATCTTTAGGGTTGCTGCCGAAAAACGCCAGGATTTCATCGAAATCGTGGGTGTGGGGCTCCACCACGGCATCCGAGGCCGTATGGAACCACATGCACTCCGCGTAGAAGCTCCCTTTAACCACTTTATCGTCGAGATAGGCCAGCCGGGCACTGATGTTGGGAAGCGCCGCGGTGAACTCCTCGTTTTCTCTGGAATCGTGCTGCGGCCTGCCGCTGTCATCGCTGATGATGTATTTGCCGTATTTGGTTCCGTCCGTCATTTTTTACCTCCTTTCTTTTGGCGTAATAAACGCCCGGTTATTGTTCTTTCAATTTTTTAATCAGCATCGGCACTACCTGGAAAAGGTCGCCGACGATACCGTAAGTCGCCACCTGGAAGATAGGGGCATTGGGGTCGTCGTTGATTGCGATAATTGCGTCCGAGGTCTGCATCCCGGCCAGGTGCTGGATAGCCCCGGAGATACCGCAGGCGATATATAGCTTTGGGCAGACCGTTTTACCCGTCTGGCCTACCTGGTGGCTGTAGGGGATCCACCCCTCGTCCACCGCCGCCCGGGATGAGCCCAGCGCCGCCCCCATGGTTTCCGCCAGCTCGGCGAGCAGTTTGAAATTCTCGGCTTTGCCGAGTCCCCGTCCGCCCGATACAATAATATCGGCGTCTTCTATTTTTACCGTCTCCGTAACATCTTCAATAAAGTCGAGTAATTTGGTCCTGGCGGTGACGTTCTTTTTTTTAAAGTCTACGTTAATGATTTGCCCACGGCGTTGTTCGTCCGGGGCGCTCTTCTTAAAGACTCGCGGGCGGACGGTAGACATCTGGGGTCGGTTGGCGGGGCAGATAATCGTGGCCATGATATTGCCGCCGAAGGTGGGGCGGGTCTGCAACAGCAGCCTCTTCTCCGTATCTATATCCAGTCCGGTACAGTCGGCGGTAAGCCCCGTTTTCAGGATGGCCGCCACGCGCGGGATAAAGGCGCGACCCAGCGCCGTGGCGCCGGCGATAACCGCCTCCGGTTTATATTCCCTGATTAACTCGACCAGTTTATGGGTGAGGTAGTCCTCCTGGTTATCGGCCAGGTCAGGGCTGTCCGCCAGGTAGACCTTATCGGCGCCGTAAGCGATAAGGCGGTCGACATCCTGGACATTATGGCCGAGGCATACCGCGCCCAGCTCCGTCCGGAGGGTATCGGCCAGTTCCCTGCCTCGCGACAGGAGCTCGAAGGCGACGTTTTTCAGGACGCCGCGCCGCTGCTCGGCAAATACCCAGACGCCGCGGGAGGTGTCATCGACTTCGGCGGTTTTAGCGGGCTTTTCGATGGTGATGGCATAGTAGCCGCAGGCGTCCACGCAGGCGCCGCAGAGGGTGCAGCCGCTCTCGTCTATCCGTACTTTGCCCCTGACGACTTTTATCAGGTCGAAGGGACAAACCGACGTGCAGTTACCGCAGCCGACGCATTCCTCAAGGTTGATTTTTATTCCCATGTTCAGTCTTTCTTTTCAGTCGGTTCATCCACCAGGGTTATCGCTCGCCACTGGCATGTGTCCACGCATATTCCGCAGGAAATACAGCCTTCCTTGACCCGGCACTTCATATCCTCGATGTACAGCACGCCGACCGGGCACTCGAAAGTACAGGCGCCGCAGCCCACGCATTTCAGTAAGTCGACTTTCACTCCCATTAGTAAAAAATCCTAGCACAATCCGGCGTTTTTAAGCCTGTCAATCAGCGTATCCACCTGCTTTTCCAGGGGGCCTTCCAGCATCTCGGCCTGG
>CAYPDM010000172.1:0-1807 GCA_964409485.1 uncultured Dehalococcoidaceae bacterium
GTAAAATGCTACTCTGGACATACGTATGCCCAGGAGCCGCGCTCTTTCACGCATGAAGACGTGGAATGCGAAGTCGTTGCGATAGAACAAGCATGGCAGGAACCGGGGGAAAGGCACTTCCTGGTGAAAACGGGGGATAACAAATTCTTCCGACTCTGCTATAATGAGGCCAAAGAACGGTGGTCTGTAAATGAGGTCGTGAGGAGGTAAGAACATGTTGAGAGATGTACTAAAAATACTGGAGAATGACGCGCGTACCACCACCAAACAGATAGCCACCATGACCGGAACGCCCGTCGCGGAGGTTACCAGGCTTATCAAGCAGGCGGAGAAAGAAAAGCTTATCCTTAAATATAAGACAATCGTCAACTGGGACAGGATTGAGAACGACCAGGTATGGGCGTTGATTGAAGTCAATGTAACGCCGGAGCCGGAGGCGGGGTTCGACTCCATAGCCGGGAGAATCGCCCAGTTCGGGCAGGTGCGCTCCCTTTACCTCGCCTCGGGCACGTACGACCTGCTGCTGGTCGTCATGGGAAAGTCCGAGCGCCAGGTGGCCGACTTCGTTTCGGAGAACCTGGCCCATATCGAAGGGGTGAAGGGGACGGTTACGCATTTCGTGCTGAAGCGCTACAAGATGGACGGTGAAATTTTAGAGGGGGGAGAGGGGGCCAAGAGACAGCCGGTAATACTGTAAGGCTGCATTATCAGGAAATATCATGTCGGCGGGAAAAACGGAAAAAAGTCAAAAAGAGCATAGGCTTATATCGGAGCGGGTGAATCGCCTTTCGCCTTCAGGGATTCGCAAGTTCTTCGACCTGCTGGCGTCCATAGAAGGCGTTATTTCGCTGGGGGTCGGCGAGCCGGACTACGCGACGCCCTGGCATATCAGCGAGGCCGCCGTGCAGTCGCTGGAGAGAGGCTACACGATGTACACCTCGAACTCCGGCATACCGGAACTGCGCGAAGAGACGGCGCGATATATCAAAGACAAATACGCTGTAGAGTACGAACCATACGGGGAAATTTTAATGACCGTCGGCGTCAGCGAGGCGCTGGACCTGGCAATGCGGGCGATACTTAATCCGGGGGATGAGGTCATCATGCCGGACCCCCATTACGTGGCCTACGATTCCTGCGTGATACTGGCCGGCGGCGAGCCGGTCATGGTGCCGACCAGCCAGGAAAATAACTTCGAGGTGGACGCGGGTGACATCGAGGCGAGGATTACGGATAAGACCAGGGCGATATTAATCGGCTATCCGGCCAATCCTACCGGGGCGGTGATGAGCCGTGACAAGCTGCTGGCCGTGGCGAAGGTGGCGAAAAGGCACAATTTAATGGTCGTTTCCGACGAGATTTACGCGCGACTGGTGTACGGCGTCGAACATACCTGTTATGCCGGACTGCCCGGCGTTAAGGAGAACACGATTCTGCTGGGGGGGTTCTCCAAGGCTTACGCCATGACCGGATGGAGAATCGGCTATGCGGCGGCGCCCGGAGAGATAATCAAGGCGATGACCAAAATCCACCAGTACACGATAATGAGCGCCCCCACCCCGGCCCAGGTGGCCGCCCTGGAAGCCCTCAAGACGGGCGAGCCTGACGTGCTGGAGATGGTGGAGGACTATAACCGTCGGCGCATGATAATCGTTAAGGGTCTTAATGAAATCGGCATGCCCTGTTTCGAGCCGAGGGGAGCTTTCTACGCCTTTCCTTCCATTGCGAGCACGGGGATGACATCGGAGGAGTTTTCCGAGAAGCTGCTCATGGAGGAGAAGGTGGCGGTGGTGCCGGGTTCGGCTTT
>CAYPDM010000173.1:0-1788 GCA_964409485.1 uncultured Dehalococcoidaceae bacterium
GTGGCGCAGTCCCATGATAATATCGTTTTCCGTCCAGGCGCTTACCTCCAGGCATTCCGGCAGCCGGTACCTCCTGGCCGCCAGCGAATGGTAACGCACCGCCGGGAACGGATTCGGCAGTCCTGTAAAGACCCCCTTGCAATCATGGTGTATCAGGGAAATCTTGCCGTGCATTATCTCCCCCGCGTGGTCGACCATCCCCCCGTAGGCGTGGGCGATGCACTGGTGCCCCAGGCAGACCCCCAGTATCGGCAGCCTCCCCCCGAACCCCAGGATGACATCGTTGGATATTCCGGCATCCAGCGGCGTGCCCGGCCCCGGCGATATAACGATTTTCTCCGGCGCCATCTCTTCGATGTCCTCCGTCGTAATCTTATCGTTCCTGACCACCTTTACCTCTCCACCCAGCTCGCTCAAATACTGGTAGAGGTTGTAGGTAAAGCTGTCGTAATTATCTATCAGCAGTATCACCTTATCCCGCCTCCGCTTTTTCTATTGCGGTCAGCAGCGCCTGCGCCTTGTTGAGGCTTTCCTGGTATTCCTTTTCCGGCACGCTGTCGGCGACCACCCCTCCGCCGGCCTGCACGTAGGCCACCCCGTCCTTGATGATGATGGTGCGGATGGCGATAGCTGTATCCATGTTGCCGGAGAAGTCGAAATAGCCTACCGCTCCGGCGTACGTGCCGCGCTTGTCCTTCTCCAGTTCCGCGATTATTTCCATGGCGCGTATCTTGGGTGCTCCGGATACCGTGCCCGCCGGGAAGCAGGCCCGCATGGCGTCGAACTGCGTGAATCCCTCGCGGAGCTTTCCCTGCACGTGGGATACCAGGTGCATCACGTGCGAGTATCGCTCGATGTCCATGAACTGGGTTACCTCCACCGTTCCCGGCTGGCTGATTCTGCCGACGTCGTTGCGGGCGAGGTCCACCAGCATGAGGTGCTCGGCGCGTTCTTTTTCGTCGTTTTTTAGCTCTACTTCGAGGGCTTTTTCCTCTCCGGCGTCGCGCCCGCGGGGTCGCGTTCCGGCTATCGGGTGGTTGGAGACGGTGCCGTCCTCGACGCGCACCAGGAGCTCCGGCGAGGTGCCGACGATGTAGAAATTACCGAGGTGAAGGAAATACATATACGGCGAGGGATTCAGGGAGCGCAGCGCCCGGTAGATGGCGAAGGGGCTGGCGTCCGTGTGCCGCGATAGTCTCTGCGAGGGGACTACCTGGATAATATCGCCTTCATAGATGTGTTCCTTGGCGCGCTCCACCATGCTTTCGTATTCGGCCCTGGTGAGGTTGGATTTCATATGCGGTTTTGGCTTCGCGGACGGCTTTGTAATTTCCGTGGCGACCGTGCTTTCAAGTCGACGGGCGATTTCGTCTATCTTATCGGTGGCCTTTTTATAGGCGGACTCCACATCGCCGTCGAGGTGCACGTGCGAGACCACTTTAATCGTGTGGGTGAGGTGGTCGAAGATGAGCAGGGTGTCCGCCAGCATCATGACGGACTCCGGCATGCCCATGGGGTCGTTATCCGGCGAGGGCAGCTTCTCGAAGTGCCGCGCTACCTCGTAGCTCAAATACCCCACCGCCCCGCCGTGAAACCTGGGCAGTCCCTCCACCGCCACCGGCCGGTATTTGCCGAACTCGTCCTCGATGAGCCGCAGGGGGTCGGCGGCTTGCTCCCCGCCGGTGGTGATGATGCTGGAGGGTTCCGTCCCCAGGAAGCTGTAGCGGGCGAGCCTTTCGCCCCCCTCCACGCTTTCCAGCAGGAACGAGTAGTCCCCCCGCGCTATCT
>CAYPDM010000174.1:0-1782 GCA_964409485.1 uncultured Dehalococcoidaceae bacterium
CCGCAGGGGAACGCCCTGGCCTGGGGAAGCTCCGGAACGGCCGGTTTTAAGGGCTCCCGTAAAGGCACGCCTTACGCGGCTCAAATGGCCGCCCGCGATGCCGCCCGGAAAGCCATGGTACACGGCCTCCGCCAGGTAGAAGTATTCATCAAGGGCCCGGGCAGCGGCCGCGAAGCAGCTATACGCTCGCTGCAGGGTTCCGGACTTTATATTACCGGAATCAGGGATGTAACACCCATCCCGCACGCCGGTTGCCGCCCTCCCAAGAGGAGAAGGGTATAGAAGGGGAAAAATATGGCAAGATACACAGCAGCAGTTTGCCGTTTATGTCGGCGCAGTGGTGAAAAGCTCTTACTAAAGGGCGCCCGCTGCTTCACACCTAAATGCGCCCTAGATAAACGACCGAAACCACCGGGGCAGGGAACCAGCCGTCGACGCCGCAGGTTCTCCGACCGCGCTCTGCAGCTCCGCGAAAAGCAGAAGGCCCGTTATACCTACGGCACCCTGGAAAGGCAGTTCCGCAAGACCTTCTCCATGGCCGAAAAACAGGCGGGCATTACCGGTGAAAATCTCCTGGTGCTGCTGGAAAGGCGACTTGACAATGTTGTCTTCCGACTCGGCTTTGCCGATTCACGTCCGCAGGCACGCCAGCTGGTGCGGCACGGGCATATCATGCTGAACGGACGCAAGACCGATATCCCCTCCGCCCTGGTTAAAGAAGGTGATACCATCAGCTGGCGGGAAGGCAGCCAGAAAACGGAGTATTATAAACAGCTGGCCCAGGAAATAGAATCAAAAACCGTCCTGAACTGGCTAAGCCTGGACAGACAGAACATGGTCGGGCAGATTTTGTCCTTACCCACGCCCGAGGAAATCGACGCCAGGTTCGATGGCAAGGCGGTTATCGAATACTACTCGCGGTAGTATAGCTTATAAGGAGGTAATTCATTGGCTGGACTATTAGTCCCAAAAATTGAATGTACCGAACAAGAGGAAAATTACGGGAGGTTCATCGCTGAACCGCTGGAGAAGGGGTTCGGTACAACTCTGGGTAACTCCTTACGCCGTGTGTTGCTCGGCTATCTTCCCGGAGCAGCCGCAACTCAAGTAAGAATCGAAGGAGTCCAGCATGAGTTCACGGTTATCCCCAACGCCAAAGAAGATGTCATGGAGTTTCTCCTCAACGTTAAAGAGTTAAGGCTGAAACCCCTCTCCGAACGTAGCGGCACGCTGATACTGGAACACGAAGGTGAAGGCCGCGTATGCGCGTCCGATATTAAACCATCGGCTGATTTTGAGATCATCAACCCGGAGCTCTGTCTGGTGACCATCAACGACCCCGGCAACAAACTCCACGTGGAGTTCGACGTAGAACTGGGAACGGGTTTCAGAACCGCAGAATCTGCCGATAACACACCGGTAGGGACCATCCCTGTCGATGCCATTTTCACACCGATACGCAAGGTCAATTATACCGTCGAGCCGACTCATCTCGGCCGCGAGACCAGCCGCGAGCGGTTGTGCCTGGATATCTGGACGGACGGAACAACCTCGCCGATAGACGCCGTCAGCCGCGCCGCCAGTCTTTTAATAGAAGAACTCACGCCCTTCGTCGAATACGTTAAAATTTCCCAGATGAAGGCGGAAGAGCGGCTCATCCGCATGTCCATCCCCGATGAGAAATACAATATGCCCGTAGAACAGCTCGACCTCTCGGTACGCACCATGAACTGCTTGAGACGCAGCAACATCACCACCGTCGGCGAGCTTATCGGCAAGGGA
>CAYPDM010000175.1:0-1771 GCA_964409485.1 uncultured Dehalococcoidaceae bacterium
GCTGCCCATCCTGCCGACGAAGTTGCGGTTGGTGGTGGAAACGCAGCGCTCGCCTTCCGCCAGTACGCCCATGTGCCCGCCGAGACACGGCCCGCAGGTCGGCGTGCTGACCGCCGCCCCCGCCCTGATAAATATCTCTATGAGTCCTTCCGTCAGGGCATCGAGGTACACCTGCTGGGTGCCGGGCAGGATAATACAGCGCACGCGCGGGTTGACCTTATGCCTTTTCAGTATCTGCGCGGCCAGCCGCAGGTCATCGATACGCCCGTTGGTACAGCTGCCGATTACCGCCTGGTCTATTTCTACTTTCTCAACTTCGGAAACAGGCCGGGCATTAGCCGGCGAGTGAGGCAGGGATACCTGCGGCTCAATGCCGGTAACGTCGTACTCAATCACCCGGGCATATTCAGCGTCGTTGTCCGGCTCGTAGACCAGGTAAGAACGCGACGCCCTGGACTTTATGTAAAGCTGTGTCTTGTTGTCCACGTGGAAGAGTCCGGCTTTACCGCCCGCCTCGATGGCCATGTTGGCCATGGTAAAACGCCCGTCCACGGACAGCGCCTCGATGGCTTCTCCGGAGAACTCCATGGCGGAATACAGGGCGCCGTCCACGCCGATATCGCCGATGGTATAGAGAATCAGGTCTTTACCCCCTACCCATTTTCCCAGCTCGCCGTGATAGACGAGCTTGATAGAGGGCGGCACCTTCATCCAGATATCACCGGTGGCCATGGCGGCGGCAATATCGGTCGACCCCATGCCGGTAGCGAAGGCCCCGATAGCCCCGTAGGTGCAGGTATGAGAATCGGCCCCGATGACCACGTCACCGGGCAGCACCATTCCCTGCTCCGGGAGGAGGACATGCTCGATGCCCATCTGCCCGACATCGAAGAACGGTATCCCGTACTCGCGGCAGAACTCCCGCATCATTTTGGCCTGCTCGGCGGAGAGGATGTCCTTATTGGGCACGAAATGGTCGGCTACCATGACTATCTTGACCGGGTCGAAGACCTTATCCACTCCGAGCTTCCGGAACTCCCGGATGGCAATAGGCGCCGTAATGTCGTTGGAGAGAACCATGTCCACCCGGGCGTTGATAAATTCGCCGGGGCTGACTTCTTTCTTATCGGCATGGGCCGCCAGAATTTGCTCGGCTAAGTTCAATTTTTCTCACCTTTACAATATATTTATTAACGGCATCCCGCCTCCGCGGGAATGACACCAGAGCGCAACAGGCTATACCAGATTATAACCATTTGTGAAAAAGCGCACAAGCCAGCGGCTTCCGCAAGCGGAGAAATAGCTGCCTGATGCCCTAATTACCCCTTACGGACTAGCTATCTTTGCCCCTGGCGGCTATCAACCGGTTAAGGGCATTGATGTAGGCCTTGGCACTGGAAACGATAATATCGGTATCGGCGCCGCGTCCGGTATAAGTGACGCCGTCGCTCTCTATCCTTATCAGCACCTCGCCGATGGCGTCAATGCCTTCCGTCACTGATTTTACCGTGAACTCGGTGAGGGAATTGGGCACTTTAACAATACGGTTTATGGCTTTATAGACTGCGTCCACGGGCCCCGTGCCCAGGGCGGCATCTTCTTCCATCTCTCCGTCCGGTCCGATGAGCCTGACCGCCGCCGTAGGGACACCCTTGTCCCCGCAGGTAACCTGGATGCGTTTAAGGTGATACTCCTCGGAGACGGTGCGCTGCTCCTCGGCCACCAGCGACTCGATATCGCGGTCGGTAACATCCTTCTTCTTGTCCGCCAG
>CAYPDM010000176.1:0-1733 GCA_964409485.1 uncultured Dehalococcoidaceae bacterium
ATGTTGATGATATCTCCTTCTTTGACAGCGGCAATCGGCCCGCGGGCCGCCGCTTCCGGAGAGACATGCCCGATGGACGCGCCGCGGGTTGCCCCGGAAAAACGTCCATCGGTAATCAATGCCACCTCCTTGTCCATGCCGATGCCGGTAATCAGGGAGGTGGGCGTGAGCATTTCACGCATTCCCGGCCCGCCTTTCGGGCCTTCATAGCGAATCACCAGCACGTCGCCGGACTTAATTTTCTTATTCATAATGGCTTTAGTAGCCTCTTCTTCCGATTCGAAAACCCGCGCCGGGCCGCGATGTTGCATCATCTCCGGGGCGACCGCCGCTTTCTTGACCACGGCGCCTTCCGGGGCCAGGTTGCCGAAAAGCATAACCAGTCCCCCGGTGGCCGTGTGGGCGGTTTTCACGGAGCGGATAACCTCGCTGTTAAGTGTCTTAACACCTTTTATGTTCTCGCCGACCGTTTTTCCGGTCACCGTCTTCGATTTCAGCTTAAGTAGCCCTTTCAACTCGCCCATTACCGCCGGTATGCCCCCGGCCAAATTAAGGTTCTCGATGTGATGGGGGCCGGACGGCCTCAATTTGCAGAGATAGGGCGTGCGCTTACTTATCTCGTTGACCGTTGTCAGATCGAAATCCACGCCGGCTTCATGGGCGATGGCCATGACGTGCAGAACGGAGTTGCTGCTGCCCCCCAGCGCCATGTCCACCGTAAAGGCATTGAAAACCGCGTCGCCGTTAATAATATCCCTTGGTCGTACATTATCCGCCAGGAGCTTCATTACCTGCCGTCCGGCCTGCCTGGCAAGTCGGCGCCGCGCGGCGTCCACCGCCGGAATGGTCCCGTTGCCGGGCAGTCCCATCCCCAGCGCCTCCGTCAGGCAGTTCATGGTATTGGCGGTAAACATGCCGGAGCAGCTGCCGCAGCCGGGACAGGCAGCTTCCTCAATTCGGACCAGTTCCGCCTCGGTCATTTTGCCGCCGGTGACGGCGCCGACACCCTCAAATACCGTATTAAGGTCGATTTTCTGCCCATCGAGGTCCCCCGCCAGCATCGGGCCGCCGCTGACGAATATCGCCGGCAGGTTGAGCCTGACCGCGGCCATGAGCATCCCGGGGATTATCTTATCACAGTTGGGTATAAATACCAGGGCGTCGAAGGCATGAGCTTCCGCCATTATTTCTATAGAGTCGGCAATCAGTTCCCGACTGGGCAGGCTGTACTTCATACCGGCATGGTTCATGGCGATGCCGTCGCAGACGCCGATAGTGTTGAACTCGAAGGGAACGCCACCTCCCTCATGCACCCCGGCCTTTACGGCCTCGGCGATGTCACGCAGGTGAATATGGCCGGGCACGACCTCCGTGAAACTGTTGACAATGCCGATAAACGGCCTTTCCATATCTTCGCGCGTGCAGCCCAGGGCATACAGCAGTGACCGGTGCGGCGCTCTTTCCACTCCCTTTTTCGCGGCATCACTTTTCACTTTAGTTCCCTCCAAAAAGCTCTACTAAAAAAATAACCGCCTCATAAGACGGACCGGGAAAATCACTTTTAGCTTAAAGCCCGTACCTAAAGATAGCATGGATATGAGTTTATTGTCAAGCTAGTGCGAGTGTATTTCTGGTGATTGGGGGTAAAGGTGGGGTGACTACGGGATAAGCCGAGGATGAAGCGAGGGCGGTTTGGGTGGGAAAAGATAAAAAACGGATGGGGGGCGGGGGCG
>CAYPDM010000177.1:0-1717 GCA_964409485.1 uncultured Dehalococcoidaceae bacterium
CTGGGCTAAAATAATGAAGGAGAGGTTCGGCGCGAAGAACCCGCGCAGCTGCATGCTTCGCTTTCATACACAAACGGCCGGCTGCTCCCTTACCGCCCAGCAGCCCCTGAACAATATCGTCAGGGTCGCCGTCCAGGCGCTGGCGGCCGTGCTCGGTGGAACGCAGTCGCTCCACACCAACTCCTACGACGAGGCTTACGCCACTCCCTCCGAGGATGCCGTCACAACGGCTTTACGCACGCAGCAGATTCTGGCTGGCGAGAGCGGCGTGGCCGATTCGGTAGACCCGCTCGGCGGGGCATGGATGGTGGAGAAGCTTACCCGGGATATGGTCGCGGCGGCGACGGGATATATTGATAAAATCGATTCTCTCGGCGGGGCGCTGGCGGCCATCGGGAAAGGTTACCCGCAGCGGGAAATCCAGGAGAGTTCCTACCGTTACCAGAAGGAAGTGGAAGCGGGAGAAAGAACCGTCGTGGGAGTGAACAAATTCGCCGCTCCTTATTCAAGGATTAAAGGGCTCCTCCGCGTCGACCCCGCCGAAGCTGAAAAGCAGGTAGCGCGTCTGATTAAAGTGAAAAAAGAGCGTAAAGCCGCCGTAGTCGCGGCGTCTCTGGAAGACCTGAAAAAGGTCGCCCGCGGCTCGGAAAATACCATGCCCGCCTTTATCCGGTGCGTGGAAGCCGGCGCCACCGTGGGAGAAATCTGCGATGCCCTCCGTGAGGTATTCGGCGTGCAGAGGGAATTTTATATTTTTTAACCCGGCTACAGGGAGAAAAACTTCAAATGATTAAAAAAGTCCACCATATCGGTATTGCCGTCAACAATCTGAAAGAAAGCGCGGCCCTCTTCGAGCGTCTGCTGGGGATTAAGGCAGATATTGAGGAAGCGCCCTGCCAGCGGGTTACCGAGGCTGTTTTTCAGGTCGGGGGAGGGGTGGAAATCGACCTCCTGGAGCCGACGGGACCGGAGAGCACCGTAGCCAGGTTCCTGGAAAAGCGCGGCGAGGGGCTTCATCACATCGCCCTGGAGGTAAGCGATATCGATGCGGATTTAAAGGAAATGGAGGGGAAGGGCATACAGCTTATCGATAAAGAGGGTAGGGAAGGCGTCGCCGGGAAAATCGCTTTCCTCCACCCGAAGTCGGTCAGCGGGGTGCTAATCGAGCTTGTCCAGCCGAGGGAAGATGGAGGATAATCATCCATGAGTCATAAAAAGATACGGGTGCTTATAGCCAAACCCGGACTTGACGGCCACGACCGCGGCGCCAAGGTTGTGGCTCGCGCCCTGCGAGACGCCGGCATGGAGGTTATTTATACCGGTATCCGCCAGACGCCGGAGATGATTGTCCAGACGGCCCTCCAGGAAGACGTGGATGTCGTCGGGTTGAGCTGTCTTTCCGGCGCTCACCTGGAGCTGTTCTCGGAGGTCGTGACAGGGCTTAAACAAAAGGACATGGATAATGCTATCGTCGTGGCCGGTGGCATCATCCCCGAGGACGATATCCCCGCCCTTGAGAAAGCGGGCATAAAGGCCGTCTTCGGACCGGGCACGCCTACTGCTGACATTGTAGAAGTTATCAAAAAGCTGGTGGAGTAGTCAGGAGAGATACGAAGCGCATTAATGAACGCTCAATCCTTATCATTGAACCACAGCGTTGAGCGATATTACAGGGGTTGACAAAGAATTTATTCTTTGTTAGATTGATACTTGAGGA
>CAYPDM010000178.1:0-1627 GCA_964409485.1 uncultured Dehalococcoidaceae bacterium
GTGCCGGTAAATCCGCTGGCGGGTATCTACGGGGCAGTAACCCGTAAGGCGGAGTCGGGGCAAGTGCTCCTGCCGGAGGAGGCCGTTTCACCCGGGCAGGCGCTGGCATTGTATACGGTGAATGCCGCCTATGCATCCTTTGAAGAAGGAATTAAGGGCTCGTTAGCACCGGGCAAGCTGGCCGATATGGTGGTCTTAAGCGGCGACCCCACCAGAGTGCCCCCGGAACGAATAATGGACATCAAAGTGGAAATGACCATTATCGGCGGGGAGGTGGTCTGGGAGGGTTAAGTCGACCCTATAGCCGTGGCGGTGGCGTACTTCCTGGAGTGTGAAAGACTTACGTCAATCTCTTTTATTCCCAGCTTCTCCGCCTCTTTTTTAGCCCGTCCGTTGAGCTTGATGTGAGGCTTGCCGCTGGGATGGTAAAGCGTCTCTATTTCCCGCCAGGCCACGCCGCGGTTGCCCGTGCCCAGCAACTTCATAACCGCCTCCTTGCTGGCGAAGCTGGCGGCCAGCGAATGAGCCCGGCGGCCGTAGATATTCAGCTCCGCTTCCGTGTAGACGCGTCGCAGGAAGCGATTGCCGAAACGTTCGATTGCCCGGCGGATTCGTTCTATTTCAATGATGTCCGTGCCGATGTGGTGCTGCATTTTCTAGTGCTCAATCTTGTCCTGGCTGTATTTTAACTCCTGGAGCAGCCCGGCGCACAGCTTTTTCAGGAGTCGCTGCGGTGGCTTGTCGAAGAGGGAGGTGTAAAGGGGAGTCAGGGACATTTCGCCCTGAATAACGGCCTGGATATCCGTGCCTTCGGCCTCCGCCCCCACGAGCCTTTCCCGTATCATGCGATACTGCTTGACCGTCCCCTCATTATCTTCCGTGACGGTGTTGATGTGGCTGGAACGGGCCAGGCGCGTGAGTTTGATGTCCGTTACTTTATCCAGTGGCAGATCCGGCACGTTGAGGTTGAGGAAAACGCGGGGGAAATCCTCCGCTGCCAGTCGTTGCACCAGCGCGGCCGCCGCTTTCGCCCCGGCTTCCAGGCTGTCCCTGTTGGAGGAAAAGGATGCCGAAGATACCGCCAGCGCCGGCAGGCCGCGGGTATAGCCCTGCATGGCGGCCCCTACCGTCCCGGAAATATAAACATCCTCCCCGTAGTTGGGGCCGGGATTGATGCCGGAAACTACCATATCGATATCCGGTACCAGCTTGCCGTGCCCCAGTATCACGCAGTCGCTGGGGGTGCCGTCAACCATGTAAGCGGCCACGTCCGGTAAGGGCGAGGCGTATTCCTCTACGTGGAGGGACTCAAACAGGCTTACCGCCGTCCCGATGGCGCTCATTTCGCCTTCCGGGGCCACCACGGTCACGAGGGCGATTTTCTTAAGTTCCCTCACCAGCGTCCACAGGCTTTCCGCATTTATACCGTCGTCGTTGGTTACCAGTATTTTCATATCTTTTCCGTTACGCTTGTAGTTTATCACAGCGTTGAAAGCAACGGCAAAAGAGAACGCCGTGATATTGGGGTTCGTTTGCCGAATGAGTGAATATATGGTATTATCTATTAGCCTATTTATTTAGTTCTTTGGTACGATATATTAATGCTAGTAGTCGCCTGCGTCAAACA
>CAYPDM010000179.1:0-1598 GCA_964409485.1 uncultured Dehalococcoidaceae bacterium
AAAGGTAAAGCCTCCTGCACCAAGACCCTGCCCTTCTCCCCCAGCCAGGCCACCATCGAATTACGGATTGTCGCCAGCCACGACGCCGGCGGCGACCTCCTGACGCTCAACGAGAGCTACGTTATCTCCATCGACCCCTTCCCCGGCAAAGCGGGAGAAACCTTTGATATAAACCAGACGATACCGCTGATAATGCCGGCAAACGCGGCGCCCGGCGAATATACCGTCACCGGGCAGTTCATCGAAGCCAAAGTAAAGCTACTCTTTATCTGGCAGGGCATCACCGGCGCCTTCCCCAAAGAATACAGCATGGGCACGGTAAAAGTAATCGACCCGGAAGCATCCGCCCCGCCGGTTGAGACACCGCCGACACCCGCGCCGGAACCGCTACCAGCGTCTGAACCCACATCCCCGGCAACCCCCAACCCCGAACCGGCCGCAACACCCCAACCCGCCCCGGAACAACCAGCATCTGCTTCCAGCTGGTGGGTCGTGCTGCTGCTCGTTATCATTATCGGGGCTGCCATCGCCGGCATTACCCTGCTCGTAAGGCGCCGTAAATAGCTCAAAATGCTTCATTATGTTCCTCAAAAGGTATATACTTATATATAGAGGTAACTATCAATGACAGCGTTATGGTTAATCATCGGGGCGGCGGCGGGGGGAGGTCTCGGCTGGCTGCTCGGACGCTCCAACAAACGCCGGCGTCAGGAGTGCGATACCCCCACTTGAGGCGCCACGTCGAGTCCCCGTTCGGGGGCCATCACGGGCATTATACTCGGACTGATCATTGCCTATCTGATCACTTTAGCTGCATAATAGTAACATGCCGCAGTTCAAGATAGTCTCCGACTTTCAAATGACCGGCGACCAGCCCCAGGCGGTGGACGGGCTGGTGGAGGGCCTTGAAAAAGAGTACCAACACCAGACCCTGCTGGGAGTCACCGGCAGCGGCAAGACCTTCACCATGGCCAACGTCATCGAGAGGGTGCAGCGTCCCACGCTGGTTATCTGCCACAACAAGACCCTGGCCGCCCAGCTTGCCAGCGAGTTCAAGGAGTTCTTCCCGGAAAACGCGGTCGAGTACTTCGTAAGCTACTACGATTATTATCAGCCGGAGGCCTATATCCCCCGCACGGATACCTACATCGAGAAGGACGCCGATATCAACGAGGAAATCGATAAGATGCGCCACGCCGCCACCCGCGCCCTGTTCGAGAGGAGAGACGTGCTCATCGTCGCCTCGGTGTCCTGCATCTACGGACTCGGCGAGCCGGAGGAATACCGCAGCTTTGTCGCGAGCCTGAAACGCGGGCAGCACTACGGACGCCAGCTGCTTTTAAGGCAGCTCGTGGACATGCAGTACGGGCGCAACGAGATGGACCTGGCGAGGGGCAACTTCCGCCTCCGCGGCGATACCCTGGAGATTCAGCCTGCTTACGAGGAACTTGCCCTGCGTATCGAGTTCTTCGGGGACGACATAGAGCGTATAGTGTCGCTGGACCCCCTCACCGGGGAGCTTTTAAACGAGATGGATTCAGTCGATATCTACCCCGCCAAGCACTTCGTCACGTCCTACGATAAGCTCCAGAAAGCCA
>CAYPDM010000180.1:0-1535 GCA_964409485.1 uncultured Dehalococcoidaceae bacterium
CTCGGGATATGCCTGGGGGCGCAGATTGTGCTGGAAAGCTCCGAGGAAGGCAACCGAAAGTGCCTCGGACTGGTGGCGGGCAAGACCGTCCGCTTTAGGGTCGAGGACAGGCTGCTCAAGATACCGCACATGGGCTGGAACGAGGTTGACGTGGTTAAGTCCCACCCGCTGCTGGACGGCATCAAGCCGGGGGACGAGTTCTACTTCGTCCACTCGTTTTACCCGCAGCCCGCCAGCGAGAAAGACATCTATGCGGTCGCCAGTCACGGCGGGGATTTCTGCTGCGCGCTGGGCAGCCGCAACCTTTTCGCCACGCAGTTCCACCCGGAAAAGAGCGGCCGGCTGGGACTGCACGTACTGGAGCGGTTCGCCCGGTGGAACGGCGCCTTGACAGCTTAAACGGGAAAGGGTGTAAAATATCAGCCATGCTTAGTAAAAGACTCGTCGTGTGCCTGGACGTGCGCGGCGGCAAACTAGCCAAGAGCATCAAGTTCGTCGATACGAAGGATATCGGCGACCCCATCGCCAAGGCCCGCGAGTACTACGAGGGTGGGGTCGACGAGCTTGTCTTCTACGATATTACCGCCTCGCGGGAGAACCGTGATATCATGATTAATTTCGTGGAGGAGGTCGCCCGGCAGATATTCATTCCCTTCTCGGTGGGCGGGGGCATACGCTCCGTGGAAGACGCCACGCGACTGCGCAACGCCGGCGCCGAGAAGGTAAACGTCAACACGGCCGCGGTCAAGCGTAAGGAGCTTATCACGGAAATAGCCGATGCTATAGGGTCGCAGAGCGCCATCCTCTCGATGGATATCAGGAAGGTAGAGAAAACGAAAGAGATGCCCTCGGGATATGAAATCGTCGTTAACGGCGGCGTCACGCCCACGGGTATCGATGCGCTGTGGTGGGCGAAAACCGGCGAGGAACTGGGCGCCGGCGAGCTGGTTATCAACTCTATCGACGCCGACGGCACCAGGGACGGCTACGAAATAAATCTGACGCGGATGATTGCGGACTCTGTGAGCATCCCGGTAATCGCCTCGGGCGGGGCGGGCAAGCCGGAGCACCTTTATGACGTGCTCACCGAAGGCCACGCCGATGCCGCGCTGGTGGCATCGGTCGTCCACTACGGGGAATACACCTGCCGCGACCTTAAAGAATACCTGCACGGTCGCGGCATCAAGATACGCATGAATTATTAGCGTATGACCCTCATTTCTGTCCTGAAAGGGCGGAGTTATCATTGAAAAAGTAGTATAATAGGTAATTGTCCCTGGATTAACTATGAGTGCAATCGACGAAGTAAAACAGAAGACGGATATTGTCGAGGTTATCAGTCAGTACGCCACTTTAAAGAAGTCCGGGCGCAACCTCACAGCTTTATGCCCGTTCCACAGCGAGAAAAACCCGTCCTTCTACGTCTACCCGGAACAGCAGAGCTGGCACTGCTTCGGCGCGTGCAGCACCGGCGGGGATGTCTTCGCCTTTATCATGAAAAAGGAAGGGCTGGACTTCGGGGAGGCGCTGCGCCT